>JBDGTD010000009.1:0-87376 GCA_042217165.1 Haloferacaceae archaeon
TCGCCGTCGAGTTGCTCGTCGGCGCGGTCAAGGGGCTAAACGCGACGTTCGGGATACCGGAGTTTCTCGCCGGCGCGACTATCCTTGCCGCTGCAACGAGCCTGCCCGACGCGCTGGTCAGTGTCCGGGCAGCACGTGACGAGAGAGGCATCACGAGTCTCGGGAACGTTCTCGGGTCGAACACGTTCGACCTGCTGGTGGCAATTCCCGTCGGGGTTCTCATCGCCGGAACT
The DNA here is from genome assembly GCA_042217165.1 of Haloferacaceae archaeon. GTDB lineage: Archaea > Halobacteriota > Halobacteria > Halobacteriales > Haloferacaceae > A07HB70. Next base: position 234 of record JBDGTD010000009.1, read on the forward strand.
GCACCAGTGTCGTTCACCACCGCAGCACCGATGATGGGCGTGCTGACCGTCGCGACGATCCTCCTGTTCACTGTTCTTCGTACCGACCTCACCCTGACCACGGTCGAATCGTACGCGCTCCTGGCTGCCTACCTCGTCTTCGTCGGGTGGATTGTCGGCGAGACTGTCGGGATGTTCGGACTCGTCAAGGTGTGACCCCGCGTGATGGCCGGTGCTGCCGTCTGGCCCCGTTCGGCCTCCTCGTCGTGGTCCCGGGTGGCGTCCGCGTCGCCGGGCGCGCCCGGGTGAACGCCGCCGTTCCGGTGGTCCCGGCGCTCGCGGCCGTGACCGTCCCCGTCGTCGCGTTCCTCTCCGCCGGCCTGTCGTGCGCGTCGGGTCGGCGGCGACGCTCGTCGCCTGCGCCCGGTTCGTCGCGTGAGTCGCGAGACGGTCTGACCGCCGTCGCGAACCGCTTAATTCGGTGACGCGCCACTCGCCCGTGTGCCCGAACGCTTCCCGCTCCCGACGGTCGACGGCGAACAGACGGTCGCTGTGACCGACCCCCAGACGGTCGGGGACCGCCGCGTCACCCGGACGCAGGTCGAGTTTCGCGACGGCTCGGAGGGACGGGTGTACGTCGCCGACGACGGGTCGGTCTACCCGAGCGTCAGCACCGTGGTCGGCGCGCGCGACGGCGACACCGCGGGGCTGGACCGCTGGAAGGCGACCCACGACGGGAGCGCGGGCGCGGCGGACTGGCGCGATCTGCTCGCGTTCAAGTCGGCGGTCGGTACCCTCGCGCATCACGCGGTCCTCGACCCGTACGCCGAGCGCGACCTGTGGGGCGACGAGGAGGCAGCGGCCGAGGAGTCGCTCGCGGCCCTCGGGACGTTCGCGTACCCCGTCGACGACGGGGTAGAGAAGCGAGACGCGACGACCTTCGGCGGGGCGGCGGTCGCGTGGTGTCGCGAGAACGCCGGCCGGGCGCTCTCGGACCTCGTCGGCGTCCTCGACGTCGAGCGGTTCCTGATCGACGAGAAGCGGGGGTACGCCGGACAGGTCGACCTCGTCTACGAGACGGACCTGCCGGGCTGTTCGCGGGCGGTCTGTGACCTCAAGACCTCGAAACGGGTCTACCACAAGCACCGCCTCCAGGCCGAAGCGTACGCGACGGCGCTCGGCGAACCGGTCGACGTGCTGAAGATCGCACGGCTCGACCCGTACCGCCGCGCGGTCGAGGAGTCGCACTCGTACCAGTGGGTCGACCCGCGCTCGCGGCGGGACGAACCGGTGACGCGGACGGACCTCCGCGAGGAAGTCGAACGGCTCGCGACACGGGTGCGCGAGGAGCGACTCCCGGTTCGGCGGGCTCTGCCCGACGAGCGGGGCTGACTCCGGCGAGCGAACGCTTTTCCGGTCGACCGACGACCCGGCCCCATGGAGGACGTCTTCGTCGGCCGTCTGATGTCCAGCCCGCCTCTCACCGTCGAGAGCGAGGCCACGCTCCGCGAGGCCGGAGCGGCGGCCCGAGAGAGAGGCGTCGGGTCGCTCCTCGTCGTCGAGGACGGCGAACTCACCGGCATCCTGACGCGGACGGACTTCGTGCGCGCGGCCGCCGCGGGCCGGGACCCGGAGGCGACGAGCGTCTCTGCGTACGCGACGGAGGTGGTAGAGACGACGACGGCGAACACCCCCATCGTCGACGCGGCCGACCAGATGACCGGGCGGGGTATCCACCACCTTCCGGTCGTCGACCCGGATGAGGGCGTCGTCGGAATAATCACCTCGACTGACCTGACGGCCTATCTCTCCGGGCTCTGAGGGTCCCGCCGGACCCACTCGCGCAGCGTGAACCCGTCGTGGGGCTCCTCGCGGACGACCGCCCACGCGTCCTCCGTCCACTCTGGATAGGTCGTGTCGCCCTCGTACTCCCCGGGAACGTGACTCAGGACCATCCGGTCGAGGTGAGGCTGGAAGAGGTCGTAGATCGCCCCGCCGCCGAGGACGTAGGCGACGGCGGCCTCTATCGCCTCCAGCGTCTCGACCGTCTCCTCGACGCCGCTCGCGGCCCGCGCGGTCGGGACGTCCACCGACTCCCGTGACCGCGAGACCACGACCTGCGCGCTCCCGGGCAGGTCAGACCGCATGGAGTCGAAGGTCCGTCGCCCGAGTACCACGGGGTCGTTCGCGACGAGCGCGCGGTACTGGGCGTGGTCCTCGGGGAGCGACGGCCAGGGGATCTCGCCGTCGCGGCCGATCACCCGGTTCGCCGCGAGCGCGGCGACGGAGACGAGTTCGACCACGGGCGGTGAAACAGTCCGTGGCGCTTAACGCTTTCAGGAGTCGCCGTCCCCGGGGTCGTCTTCGGTCTCGTCTTCCTCACCCCGGCGCAGCCGACGGCTCTCGGCGAGCATCTGTTCGCGGCGCCGGCGGCGCCGGAGGTAGCTCCGGACGATCAGGCCGACGACGGCGGCGGCGACAGCCAGCCTGAGCGCCAGCATCGCGAGGACGACCGGGTCGAGATCGACGAGCGGGGTCATCGGTCGCTCGACGCGGGGGGCGTTCGTTCGCCTCGGTCGCTCCGCACGGGTCGCGCTCCGCGGTGTCGAACGCGCGCGTGGTCGGACAGACACATGTGGATGTGGTCTCGAACTGTTCGCCCCGGTCAGTCGACCCGCTCGCTGTCGGCCGCGTGGCGCCGCGAGAGCTCGACGTAGCGGTCGCCCGCTTCGGTCCAGACCGACTCGTCGGGGTCGACCTCCTTTATGACCTCGGCGGGGGTCCCCGCGACGAGCGTCTCGGGAGGCACCTCGGTCCCCTCCGTGACGACGGACCCCGCGCCGACGAGCGAGCGCGCGCCCACCACGGCGTCGTCGAGGACGACCGCGCCCATCCCGACCATCGCACGCTCCTCCACGACGCAGTTGTGGACGATCGCGGTGTGTCCGACCGTCGCGTGTGGTTCGATCTCGACTGTCTCGTGGAGGACCGCGCCGTCTTGGACGTTCGCCCCCTCGCCGACCACGAGCGGCCCGTGGTCACCCCGCAGCGTGGTGTTGGGCCAGACGCTCGCCTCGGGGCCGACCTCGACGTCACCGATCACGACCGCCGCGTCGTCGACGTACGCCGACGCCGCTATCTCCGGTTCGACACCCTCGAAAGACCTGACGACCATATCCGGGAATCGGAGAGAGGGGTCAAGAATCCGGCTACCCGTGTCCGAGTTCCTCGCGAACGAGGTCCGAGGCCTGCCGGACCGCCCCGACCGAGGTGAGGTGGCCGGCGCCGACGGTCGCCTTCATCGCTCGCGCCGCAGCGCCGGTGACGACCCCGCCGGCGACCTGTGCCACGGCGTCGTCGCCCACGGAGACGATCCAGCCCGGCACGTCGAAGCGGTAGCGGTCGAGCCGCGGCGCGAACTCGTCGCCGTCGCGGAGCCCCTCGACGGTGCGAACGACGTTCGTCGCCGCAACCGACGCCTCGCGAACCGCCGCGGCGGCGCTCGCGGGCACCGCCTCGCCGTTGGCGTCGACCACGCGCGCCGCGTCGCCGACGGCGAAGGTCCGGTCGTCGAGACGGAGGTCCGCGCGCACGACCGGGCGCTCGCCGCCCATCGCGTCCGGCCCGCGGATACCGCCCGTCCAGACGAACTGGTCGTGCGCGAGCGGGGCGCGGTCCACGAACCGAACCTCGTCGGCGGTCGCCTCGCGCACCCGCACGCCCGTCTCGACGACGACGCCAGCCTCCGAAAGCGACGTCCGGACCGCCGCCGCGAACGGCTCGGGAAACGCCGGTGCGACGGTCGCTTCGCGCTCGACGAGACAGACCTCCGCGCCGACGTGTTCGGCCTCCGCGAGCGCCGCGAGTTCGCCCGCGACCTGGACCCCGGAGAGCCCCGCGCCGCCGACGACGACGCGGTCGTCCGCGTCGAGGCCGCGGAAGTCGGCGCGGATCTGGGCGGCGTGTGCGACGCGCTTCAGCGGCGTCGCGTACTCCGCGACGCCCGAGAGCCCGTAAAACGCGGTTTCGGCGCCGAGACAGACGGCACAGACGTCGTAGTCGAGCGACCCGTCCGCGAGGTGGACCGTCCGCGCGTCGCGGTCGACCGACTCGACCCGCGCGGTCACGACCTCGGCGCGAGAGAGCGCCTCGGTCAGAGGGACGGTGACCGCATCCTCGAGGTCGGGACGACGAACCAGTCGGTGGAGTTCGTGCTGGACGAGGTGGTCCGGCGAGGCGTCGACGACGGTCAGGGCAACGTCGTCGGACAGGTCGCGTTCGAGGCGGCGTGCGAGCGAGAGGCCGGCGTAACCCGCGCCGAGGACGAGTACGTTCACACGAGTCCTAAAGGCGTGGGTTAGAAGAGCGCCTCGCTCCCGGAGAGCAGTTCGGCGGGGCCGCCGACCTCCCAGACGGCCGTCTCGACGCCGCAGTCCGCGACCGCGGCGTCGACGCGCTCGACGTGGTCGGCGGTCGTGTTGACGTACACCGACGCGCCGGTGTCGACGGAGAAGTAGGCGGGGACGCCCTCGTCGCGGAGCGCACGGACGGCGTTGAAGACGGCGATGGTGCGGGGCTGCCAGTAGACCCAGCCGGCGGGCCCGGTCATCGTCGTCGCGGCGAGCGAGAGCGAGTCGTGTTCGGCGAGTTCGAACGCGCGGTCGAACTCCGCGTCGTAGAGCGCGTCGCGTAGCTCCGCGATCTGTCCGTGGACGTGTGCGAGCCGGGCCTCGAACATGTGGCTGTCCGCGGCCTCGCGGTGGGCCTGTTCTGTCTCTTTGTACTCGGGGACGAGCGCGGAGACGACCCGCAACTCGTCTTCCAGCGCCGTCTCGATCCGGTGGGAGCGACAGTCGCGGTCGTTCAGCCCCGCGTCGAGCTGGGAGAACGCGCCGGTGACCGCCCGGGCGGCCGAGGAGGAGCCGAGGCGAGCGATCGCGGATATCTCGGGGCGCGTGAGGTCGAGGCCGGCGGCCTCGCAGGCCGCGACGGCGGCGGCGGCGAAGCCCGACGAGGAGGAGCCAAAGCCGACGTTCGAGGGGAAGGAGTTCTCGGACTCCAGCCGAACGGGCGCGTCGCGGTCGGCGACCTCCCGGACGCGGTCGACGACCGTCCGGATTCGGTCGGCGGCGTGGCCCGCCAGTTCCTCCCCGCCGACGACGAAGGTGTCCGCGGCCGCGTCGGGCCGGAACTCGACGGTCGTCCGGGTGTGGCTCGGGGCGGTACAGACGCTGATCGAGTCGTGGTACGGGAGCCTGCGCTCCGGGTCGCGCATCCCGTGGTACTTCACGAGTCCCTGGATCGGGTGCGCCGTCGCCGTCGCCTTCATAGCCCTCTGCGCGCCCGTCGCGGGGTTCAACGTTCCGGTCGTCCTACGGCGTGTGTGCCCTCGACCAGCCTCGCACGGACGCCCGACGGCCGGCGGTGGGTGGTCGCGGAGCGGGTCGCCCGCCCGCCGAACGAGGCGTGGGACCGCCTCGTCGACACCGACGCGTGGCCCGAGTGGGGGCCGAGCGTCGCCGCCGTCGAGTGTGACGAGCGACGGATCGGCCCCGGCTCGACTGGCAGGGTGAGAGTCAGCGGCGTCGGCGTGTGGGTTCCGTTCGAGATAACGGACCTGTCGTGGGACGGCGCGGCCGGCCGGTGGACGTGGCGGATCTGGCGCCTGCCCGCGACGGGCCACGCCGTCGACCCCGTCGACGGTGGCTGTCGGGTCGCGTTCGAACTGCCGCTCGCCGCGGCGGCGTACGTCCCGGTCTGTCGGCGCGCGCTCGCACGGTTCTGAGGCCGCAGACTCGTCCCGTGCCGGTCCGTTTTTGCCCGTCGCCGCCCTCGCTCCGCCGATGACGGGTATCTGCGGACGGAACGCGGCTTCGGGGGGGTCGTAGGTGTACACCGGCCGGACCGAACAGCCGTGCTGTCTCTGTGGTTCGCCCGAGACGGCGGCACGTATCGACGTGCCGCCCCGGGCAGTCGGCCTGATGAAGAACTCGGGACCGATCGCCGTCGCCGACATCGTCGGGCCGGCCTCGGTTCACTTCTGCGAGAGCGACTGGGCGCTCGTGCGAGACCTCACGGTCGACCTGGGCGGCAACCCGCTCTCGCGGTGTAACGCCGCGCGCGCCTCGTTCGACCTCCGGGACGACTACGAGGCGCTGACGAACGCGACGAAAGAGCCGGACCAGGCGGGCGTCGAGGCGCGGATGCGCGAGGAGGCAGCGGCGGTGCTGGCGAGCCGCGACGACCCGGCCACGGAGGACCGCGCGGTGGTCGAGGCGCTGGTCGTCCGCCGGTCGCTCGCGGAACTCGACGCGGACGGCGCGGACGACGCGGCCGGCGCGAACGCCCGTTAGGACCACACCATCCGGCCGAGTTTCGACCCGCCGAGCGTCAGCACGATGATGCCGACGACGAACGCGCCGGCCGCGGCGAGGAGTGGCTGGGGGTCGAGCGCCTGGCCGCCGAGGAAGGGGCCACGAACGACGAGAAAGCCGGTGACCCCGGTGACGACCGCGCCGAGAAGCGTCAGCCCACCCCAGATCAGGAGGCGGGCCGTCCAGACCGGGTTCATCGCCGAACCGCGAACCCCTCGACGCCCTCCGGCGGTTCGGCCTCGACGGCCACGTCGTCCACGCGGGCGGCTCGACTCCCCTCGTGACAGAACTCGACCATCGCCGAAACGGCGTCGGGCGGCCCCTCGAAGACCGCTTCGACCCGCCCATCGTCGAGGTTGCGCACCCAGCCGTCGACGCCGTGCTGGTCGGCGTGGCGCCGCGTCGTGGCCCGGAAGCCGACACCCTGTACGCGTCCGGTCACGAAGACGTGGCGCCGCTGGCGCTCGCCGTCGTCGGGGGCACTCTCCGCGTCGTCCATAGTCGGTGATCTGTCCTCCCCACTCAAAACCGTTCCCGACCGTCGTTCGAGACGTTCGCCGCCCCGCGCTGCCGTGTCGGGCACGGCCGACAGTATAAGTCCGCGGCCCGCGGCCGGGAGAGTATGGAGCTGTTCGGAACGGCTGGCATCCGCGGCGGGGTCGACCGGGTGCGGCCGGAGCTTGCAGTCCGGGTCGGACGCGCCGCCGCCCGCGCTGCCGACGGGGCGACCTTCGTCGTCGGGCGCGACGGCCGGACGACGGGCGACGGCCTCGCCGCGGCGGTCACCGCCGGACTCACGGCCGGTGGGTCGGCCGTCCGGCGGGTCGGGGTCGTGCCCACCCCGGCGCTCGCCTACGCCTCGCGCGGCCGCCACGGCGTGATGGTCACGGCGTCGCACAATCCGCCGGGCGACAACGGGCTCAAGCTGTTCGCCGACGGCGTCGAGTACGACGCCGCGGCCGAGGAGCGGGTGGCCGCGGGCGTCGAGGACGACGCGCAGGCGGACTGGGCGGCGTGGGGCGCGGTCGGCCACGAGGAGACGCTCGACGACTACCGCGCGGGCGTCGTCGAGTACGCCCGGGGCCACGGGGCGCCGCTCGATGGCCTGCGGGTCGTAGCCGACTGCGGGAACGGCGTCGCCGCGCACGCGACGCCGGGGGTCCTCCGGGAACTCGGCGCTCGGGTCGTCACGCTCAACGCGACCGTCGACGGCCACTTCCCCGGTCGGGCGTCGAAGCCGACCCGCGAGTCGCTCGGAGACCTCCGGGCGTTTCTCGCGGACGACGAGGCGACGCTCGGGGTCGCCCACGACGGCGACGCCGACCGGATCGTCGTGCTCGACGGCGAGGGCGAGGTCGTGGACCGAAACACCGTCCTCGCGATACTGGCAGACCACTACGTCCGGGCGGGCGAGGCGGACGACCCCGTGGTCGTCACGACGCCCGACGCCTCGGCACGGATCGACGAGCGCGTCGCGGCCGCGGGCGGCCGGGTCGAGCGCGCCCGTCTCGGCGCGATCCACGAGGGGGCCGCCGAGAGCGACGGCGACGTCGTCTTCGCCGCGGAGCCGTGGAAACATCTCCACCCGGCGTGGGGCGGGTGGATCGACGGCGTGGCGAGCGCCGCCGTGGTCGCGAGGCTCGTCGCCGAGTCGGGGCTCGCGGCCCTCCGGGCGCCGGTCACGGAGCGGCCCTACCGGAAGCTCTCGGTGGACTGTCCGGACGACCTGAAAGCGTCCGTGATGGCCGACCTGCGGGAGCGGCTGCCAGACGCCTTCTCGGAGGCGGAGGCGACGTTCGACCACGGGATCAGGCTCGACCGCCCGGACGGGTCCTGGGTCCTGGTCCGGCCGAGCGGCACCGAGCCGAAGGTGCGGGTGTACGTCGAGAGCGAGGAGATAGAGGCGCTCGCGGAGCGCGCGACGAGACTGGTCGGGGGCGCGGTCGAGCGAGCGACAGACAGATAAAGAGTTTTGCGCGCCCGGCAGAGACCGAGAACTGTGACCACACACGCCTCCGACGTCGTCGTCGTCGGCGCGGGGACGGCAGGCTGTTACGCCGCCGCGGCCGCCGCCGACGCGGGACTGGACGTCGTCGTCGTCGACCGCAAGAGCGCCGAGGAGGCCGGCCATATCGCCTGCGGCGACGCGCTGAAAGGCGCCGACGCGTTCCCGGCGTCGATTCCGAAGTCGACCATCCAGCCGGCGTTCACGAACACCGGCGTCGACCACGGGCGGTTCGAGATCCCGAGCGAGGACACGGTACTCGAGATTCCCGTCCCGGGCGAACTCGCCGTCATCGACCGCCACGAGTTCGGCCGGCAGATCATCGCCGGCGCCGAGACCGCGGGCGCGACGTTTCACTACGACACGGTCGTTCGGGACGTGCGACAGACCGACGACGGGACCGTCGTCGGCGTCGACGCCGTCCGGGATGGCGACCCCGTCACCTACGAAGCCGACGTGACCGTCGACGCCGCGGGCGCGCTCTCGGTCCTCCAGGACGTCGCCGACCTCGCGGACGCCACCTTCGACACCAACGTCCGCTACTCGCAGTTCTGTTCTGCCTACCGCGAGATAGTCGAGGTGGAGGAGCCGGTCGAGTGGTCGGACGCCCTCGTGTTCAAGCCGACCGAACGCGCGGCGGGCTACCTCTGGTATTTCCCGCGGACCGAGACGACGATCAACGCGGGGCTGGGGTTCCAGATGACCGAGGAGCCGATGCATCTCGTCGAGGACCTGAAACGGGACCTGCGCACCCGCCCCGAGTTCGAGGGGGCCGAGGTGCGCGACAAACTCGGGGCGGCGCTCCCGACCCGCCGGCCGTACGACTCGGCGGTCGCGCCGGGGTTCGTCGCCGTCGGCGACGCCGCGGGCCACGTCAACCCGACGACCGGCGGTGGGATCGCGGGCGCGGCCTACGCCGGCCAGTTCGCGGCCGAGGAGGCCGTTCGCGCGGTGGGCGAGGGCGACGTGAGCGAGGCGAACCTCTGGCGCTACAACGAGCGCGTGATGGAGAAGTTCGGCGCGCGCTACGCCGGCCTCGACGTCTACAACGTCCTCTCGACGGCCGTGGAGGTGGACGACCTGATGGGCCTGCTCGCGGCGCTGCCGGGCGAGAAGATCGCAGAGTCGCTGTACGGCGAGGCGACGTTCGGTCTGAAACTAAAGGCACGGGTGGCACTCAAGAGCCTGGAGTACTGGGAGACGGTACTCGAGTTCTACCGCGCGAAGCGCCTCTCCGACCGACTGGTCGACCAGTACGACCGGTACCCGGGCCGTCCGGGCGCGCTGGGCGGGTGGCAGGCCGCGCGCGACGACCTGATGGAGCAGGTGTACGACGCGGTGGGCGCGGAGCCGAAGTACTGAGCCGCCGCGTCAGACCCCGAAGTTCGTCGCGCCGTCTTCCGGGATATCCACGCGGTCCGACCGGAAGTACCCGCGCGTGTACACGAGGATGATCGCCGCCGTCAGGTGGAGGCCGATCGTCCCGAGGGCCATCACGTCGAACGCCGTCGCGTTGTACGCCTCGGTGATCGCGAGGATCACGAACGTCAGGACAGCGACCTTTCTGACGACAGGTTTCGGTGTGAACAGGAGCACCGCGAGGGCGAACAGCGCCATCCCGATGACCCCGGCGTTGACTGCGAGGAGGAGGCCGGTGAACTCGAGCGAGGCGTCGTTCAGCCGGAGTACGGCCCTGTAGACCGCAGCGCCTCCCCACGTCACGGCCCACGTCGCGACGAGTAGCAGTCTGAACGGCACCTCGTCCAGCGAGGACGTCTTCATACACAACAGAAGTCTCTCACTGGAGGATAAATATTATCATCTAAATTTAATAATCCGAGTATAAAAATGTCTCACGAACCGACATGGACGGCGCAGATCGCGCGCGTCAACAGCTCGACAGCGACGGGGAGCGTCGCCTCCTCGACGTCGAACCGCGGCGTGTGGTGGCCGCCGGGGTGGTCGGTCCCGACGGCGACGTAGGTCGCGCGGCCGCCGTGTTCCTGGACGCGGCGCATCAGGTAGGTCGCGTCCTCGCTCCCGCCGAGGTCGTCCGCGTCGAGGACGCTCGTCACGCCGTCGGTCGCGCGCGCGGCGTCGGCGACGAGGGCCGCGAGTCCGGGGTCGCTCTCGGCACTCGGGGCACGAGACCCGCGCGTGATCTCGACCTCGCAGTCGTGCATCTCGGCCGCGGCGCGGACGACCCGCTCCGCGTGGTCGTCGACGTACTCCATCAGTTCGGTCGTCTCGCCGCGGAGTTCCCCGACGATGCGGGCGCTCTCGGGGATCACGTTGTTCGCCGTCCCGCCCTCGACCCGGCCGGCGTTGACCCGGGTCGCGCCGTCGCCGTGTCTCGGGATCGCGTGGAGGTTCGTCACCGCCGTCGCCATCGCCTGGACGGCGTGGCGGCCGCGCTCCGGGTGACCGCCGGCGTGGGCCGACTGGCCGGAGAACTCGGCCTCGAAGTCCTGGACCGCGAGGAAGCCGTCGACGCCCGCCACCACCTCGCCGGTCGGGTGGTCGAGGCCGACGTGGACGGCGAAGAGGGCGTCGACGCCGTCGAGGTGGCCGCTCCGCGCGACGGGGGCGCCGCCGCCGACCACCTCCTCGGCCGGCTGGAACAGCACCTTCAGCGTGCCCGCGAACGCGGAGTCGAGAATCGCGTCGACCACGCCGACGCCGACCGCCGCGTGGGCGTCGTGCCCGCAGGCGTGCATATACCCCTCGTTCTCGGACCGAAACCCCTCGCGTGCCGGGACGTGGTCGTCGTCCTCGGCCTCGGTCACCGGCAAGGCGTCGATGTCGACGCGGAGGGCGACGACGGGACCCTCGCCGCGTTCGACCACCGCGAGCAGCCCCGTAGCCCCGCCGTCGAGTCGGTCGAGGACGTCCGCGCGGGCGCCGGCCGCCTCCGCCCGGTCGCGCCAGCGAGCGAGTTCCGGATCGTCCGGGACGCCCGACCGCTCGCCGCCGAGGATCTCCGGGCCGACGTAGAGGGCGTCGAGCGGTCGTCGCTCCAGCTCGTCGACGAGTCGGGCGGTGGTGTAGAACTCGCGCCACGCGGGTTCGGGGTGACGGTGGAGGTCGCGCCGGAGCGCAGACAGGGCGTCGGGATCGACGGTCATGCCCGGAGGTGGGCGCGGGGACACAAAGCGGCGTCGGCGGCCTACGAGCCGACGGGGGACCGCTGCTCGACCTCGATCTCGACCCGGACCGACTCCGGGAACGACATGAGTCCGACCTCGCGGGCGATACGGTCGCTGCCGTGGATCTCCATCCGGCGCGAGTAGACGGTGTAGCGCCACGGGTCGTACAGCGCGTCGCCGGCGGCCAGGTCGCGGTGCTGGGGGACGGTGTAGTCAGTCGGCGGGTCGGAGTGGGGGCCCTTGCACTCGACGCCCTTGCGCTCCAGCAGCCGCTTCAGGTCGTCGACGACCTCGTCGAGCGCCGGTCGGTCTCCGCTCCGGAACCGGAGCTTCGTGACGAAGGTCACAGACGTATCCTCGCGGCCGGAGACAAAAACCCACGCCATCCGCGCGGCGGCCGCCGGGCGACATTCTGATAACCCGGGGCCGTCTACGGGCCGTAGATGACGGTCGAGGCGACGAGCGCCGGGGCGATCCTCTTTCGGGATACCCGGGGTCGCCGGGAGTACTTGCTCCTCAAGAGCCGCCCGGGGGACTGGGAGTTCCCCAAGGGCGGCGTCGAGGGGGACGAAGAGCTTCAGCAGACGGCGATCCGCGAGGTCAAAGAGGAAGCGGGCATCGAGGACTTCAGGCTGATCGACGGCTTCCGCGAGGAGTACGACTACGTGTTCGAGGCAGGCGGGAAGACGATCCACAAGACGGTCCACCTGTTCATCGCGCGGTCGTTCGAGGCGAGCGCCGAACTCTCCTCCGAACACCGCGACATGCAGTGGCGCGACTACGAGCAGGCGCTGAACACGATCACACAGGACGGCCCGCGCGACATCTTCGAGCGGGCCCACGACTACCTCGACGACCTCGCGGTCGACCCCGAGGACGAGGAGGGCAGACGCTACGTCGTCTGATCCGGTCAGCCGAGCAGGTAGCGCAGCCGCGGGTGACGCTCGACCAGATCCGTCTCCTCTACGACCCCGTCCACCCCGAGGACGCGGCCCGCGCCGAACGCGCCGAGGCCGAACAGGAGAACGGCGTAGACGACGTGGCTGTCCACCACGACAGCGTGTGCGAGCGGCAGGCTGCTCGCCCAGTAGAACGCCATCATCACGGCGCCCCAGAGCGCCGCCCACCGGACGGCGGCGCCGAGCAGCAGTGCCGCCCCGACGAGGGTCAGCCCCCACGCGTTCAGGGGGTCGACGACCGCGAGGTAGCCGGGTCGGGCGAGCGTCGCCCAGAGCCCACCGAACGGGTTCGCCGCGGGGACGTTCGTCAGGTAGCCCCGGGCCGTCCACGACGGATCGAGTACCTTCGTGATCCCCGCGTGGAAGAACACCCAGCCCATGACGAGGCGGAGTCCCAGGAGGGCGTACCCGGTCGTGGAACGACTCTGTGCCAGTTCCGTCCGGTCGCCGAGCAGGCTCTCCTCGGCGTCGTCGTCTCGTACTGCCATGCGCCGGAGACTCGGGGCGTGAGTCACCAACGTCCGTCGCCGTAGTCGTGAGGGAGTTCAAGCCGCCCGAACGACTAACCGCGTGACGCGGGTCTGGGTGACCGTGGACAGTCTCGACCTCTCGAGCGCCCCGGAGTTCGTCTTCGAACTTCTCGTCTGTCGCTGGGCGGAGCTGTCGTGGCCCCCGGACGGCGACACCGACGCCGTCCCCGTCGTCGGCCGGCAGGTCGGGACGCGCGACCGGCGGTGGGACACGGTCGTCGTGGCGGCCGACCCGGCGGGGCTGGCCGCACGCGCGCGACTCGGCGCGGCCGAACTCGACCGCGACCTCCTGCGGGTCGTCCGCCACGCGCCGCCGGAGTGGGCGTGGTACCGCGACGCGATCCCCGACCCGGGGTTCCCGTGGCGGTACGTCCGCGAGGCGGTCGACCGCGCGGCCGCCCGTGGGGCCGTCGAGCGCCGGAAGCGCGGGAACAGAGTCGAGATACGCCAGGTCGTGCCGTATCCGGACTGGGTGCGGCGGGTCGTGGCGATAGAGAACAAACCCGACCTCGACCGGAGCGCCGCGCGTCGGCTCGGCGAGCAGCTGGACCACGACGTCTCGCGCGCGCTCGCCGACGAGACGTGGCTCGCGACGGCGGCGACGGGCGACCGCGTCGAGCCGGCGCTCCTGCGCGACCTGCCGGACGAGGCGGGTATCCTCGCCGTCTCGACGGACGACGTCGACCGGGTGAGCGCGGAGGTGGCGTGGCACCCGGCCCGGCTCGACCCCGACCCGGCCGACCGGGAACGGAGGCTGGTCGTCGCAGAGCGGGTGTACGGCCGGGGCTTTCGCGACCACGTCGAGACGACCCGACCGGACTGTCGGCACTACGAACTGCGCCGGCGGGGGACGGCGCTGGTGCCCTACTGTGCGGCGAAAGAGCGCCACCAGACCCAGGCGGAGTGTGCGGGGTCGTGCGAGTCGTTCGAGCCGGAGCCGCCGGCGTGGCGGACCGGCGGATGGCCGATCGAAGGCGGGCCGGGCGCAGCCTGTCGCACGGTCCTCGAACGGCGGCGGGCGCGGGTGCGCGGACGCGAGGAGGGCGGAGAGTGACCGGAGACGCGGCTACGCTGCCTCTTCGGTCGCGGCCTCGTTGCTCTCGTCGGCCTGCTCCTCGACGGTTATCTCCTCGCTCCCGGGCGCGCGGCGGAACGTCGGGACGGTGCGGCGCTCGACCTCGACGAGGCCGGTCCGCTTGAGCGACTGGAGCGCGCGCCGGACGGCCTCGGCTCCGGGGTCGAGGTCGAACTCGTCGCGGAGTCTGTGGAGCACGCGCACGACGCTCTCGGACCGTTCCTCTGCTCCGACGACCACGTCGAGGACCCGGGCTTCCAGCGGTGATACCCGCACCACGTCCGGGTCGCCGTCGGCGTCGTCGACGACACCCGGCTCCGCGCCGGTGAGTTCCGCCGCCTCCGGCGTCGCCCGGATGTAACTGTCCTCGTCGCGGTAGTAGTAGTCGGCGAGGTGGCTCTCGAGATACGCGTGGACCTCGCTCCCGCCCGCTAACCCCCAGCGCTCCGCGAGGTCGGCGTTCTTCGTCGGCTGGAGCCGGACGACGTCGGCGAGGCGGTCGAGTTCCTCCGCGGAGAGGTCGGTCACGCCGGGGCGTAGGACCGACCGGCTCTTTCTGGTTGCGATCCATGGGGAAGGCTTAGGCCGGGGCCCCGTGAGGGGGGCGCCGATGGACCTCAGCTTCGACGCGGAGACGGTGTCGGTCGAGACCGAGGGCGACGCCGCGCGGGTCGTCGTCGACCGTCCCGACCGCCTGAACGCCCTGAACGTCGAGACGCTCGGTGCGCTCTCGTCGGCTCTCGACGCGGCCGAGGACGCCGGCGCACGCGCCGTCGTCGTCACCGGCGCGGGCGGCGAGGCGTTCGTCGCGGGCGCGGACATCGAACACATGAGGGAGATGGACACCCCCGAGGCGCTGGCATACGCCGAGATGGGCCACGACCTCTGCCGGCAGGTCGAGGAGTTTCCCGCCCCCGTCGTCGCCGCGGTGAACGGCTACGCCTTCGGCGGCGGCTGTGAGCTGGCGCTGGCGTGTGACCTCCGGGTGGCGAGCGAGCGCGCGCTGCTCGGCCAGACCGAGGTCGACCTCGGGATCGTCCCGGGGTGGGGCGGCACGCAGCGTCTCCCCCGCCTCGTCGGCGACGAACTCGCGCGCCGGATGATCTTCTTCGGCGAGCGCGTCGACGCGAGCGACGCCCACGAGTACGGCCTCGTCGGCGAGGTCGTCGCCCACGACGACCTCGCCGAGCGAGCCGACGAGATGGCCACAGACCTCGCCGCGAAGCCCCGGCACGCGCTGAAGGCCGCGAAAGACGCCCTGAACGCCACCCACGAGTCCGACCTCGCCTCGGGGCTGGCCTACGAGCGCCGGACGTTCGCCGGCCTGTTCGGGACCCACGACCAGCGCGAGGGGATGGCGGCGTTCGCCGAGGACCGCGAGCCGGAGTTCGAGTAGGAGATGCGGCGGGGTGGCCGGTCAGTCCGTCGCCGGCGCCGGGTCGCTCGGCGCGGCGTCGACAGTGTCGGACACCTGCGTGTAGACGAGGCCGAGCGCCACGAGACCGAGCGCGGCCGCGAACACGAACGGCACGACCAGCCCGTACCGGACGAGGAATCCGGCGGTGGTCGGCCCGGCGGCGACTCCGAGGCCGAACGCCATCGTCAGCACCGAGAGCTTCGTTCCCGAATCCCCCTTGCGCGCGAGGTCGCCCGCCAGCGCGAGCGACGGCGCGAACACCATCGCGACGGCGACCCCCTGCACCAGCCGCCCGACGACCATCAGGAGCGGCGAAGAGACGCCTCCGGGGCTGACGAGGTACGCCTGGAAGAGCAAGGAGGGGACGATGAGCGCGAACCCGCCGACGATGAACGGCCGGCGGCCGTAGGTGTCGCTCGCGCTCCCGATGGGGACCTGGAAGACGACGTTCGCGGCGACGACGGCGGCGAACTGGACCGAAAAGAGAAACGGACCCTGCCCGAGGGCGGCGTTGATATCCGCCTGGAGCGTCGCGTAGACGGCGATACCGGTCGCCATGAAGAAGGTCGCGACCCCGAGGACGAACACGGGGTCGAAGTACGACTCGCCGGACTCGTCGCGGACGGCGATAGAGAGGTCTGCGCCGGCCTCCGCGCCCGCCTCCTCGGGGTCGTGGACGAAGAGGACGACGAGCGCGAGGCTCACCGCGGCCCCGAGGACCGCGACCCCGAACGCGGCGGTGTACCCGCCGACCGTTCCGCCGCCGAGGACTGCCGGGAGCGCGTACTCCGCAACCGCGGTCGGCGCCGCCCCGCCGCCCTCGCCCGTGACGGCGCCGACACCGCCGGTGACGAGCAGTCCGGCGACGATGGGCCCGAGGCCGAAGCCCGCCAGCCGGAAGGTATTGAACACGCCGAAGTTGCCCCCGCGCTCGGTGTCTGCGGCCGAGTACTCGTTCACCAGCGCGATGGTGCCGGGGATGGTGAAGGCCGCGCCGACCCCCTGGAGCGCCCGGATGACGACGACCGCCCCGTACGAGGAGACGAACGGGTAGAACGCACTCGAGAGGCCGAAGACGACGAGACCGACGACGATGAACAGCTTCCGGCGCCCGGTGCGGTCGGAGATCCGCCCCGTGAACGGCTGGCCGAAGCTGTTGAGCAGGCCGAACAGCGAGAGGACGACCCCGATGAGCAGCGGGACGGTCACTTCGCCGACGAGCGGCCACGTCGTCCCGACGAGCCCCGTGACGTCGATCTGCCCCCCCGCGACGTAGCCCGGCAGGACGATGATCAGAAACGAGTTCCCGAGCGCGTCGGCCATCCGCGCCATCGCGAGCGCGAGAACCCGACGGTCCGTGTCTAGAACGCCCATTCAGGAGAGCGTCGGGAGGCGCGCCTTTGACCGTTGTGTTGTCCCCCGGAGCTAAATGTCGCGCCCCGGTAGCACCGCGCATGGACCGGGTCACGCCAGACTGGGTCGAGCGGCAGCTCGACGACCTCACTTACCCGGTGACGCGAGCCCACGCCGCGACCGCACTCGCCGACACGGTGGTCGAGGTGGAGGGGACAGAGCGGAACCTCGGGCGACTCGTCTCGCAGGCGGGGAGCGACGCGTTCCACGGCCCGGAGCACGTGGCCGAGGACCTGAACGCCGTCCTCGACGACGAACTGGACGACTCCCTCGGCGCGGACGCCTGAGATCCCACGGGCTTATTGTTCTGACCGCTCTCGACCCCTCCCATGGAATTCTGTGACGAGTGCGGCGCGATGATGAAAGCGGAGGGGGAGGTCTGGCGCTGCGCGGAGGGACACGAGAAGCCCCGGGACCGGGACGGCGAGGGGTCGATGACGACGACGCAGGGCCAGACCAGCGACGGCCCCGTCGACATGTCCGACGTGGACGACCAGGATATCGGCCCGACGACGCGCGTCCAGTGTCCGAACCCCGACTGCGACGCCGAGCGGGCGCGCTACGAGATGAAACAGATCCGCGCCGCCGACGAGTCCGAGACGAGGTTTTTCACCTGCGTCGAGTGCGACAAGAAGTGGCGTGAGGACGACCATTAGCGACGACCGCGGCGGCCTGCGGGCGGCGCGATGACTGACGCGCCGGACGTCGACCCACCGGGAACCGGGTGGACGACGGCCGAGTCCTCGAGCGAGACGGTGTTCGACCTCGGGCCCGTCGAGGTGACGGCGGCGACGGTCGTCTTCGAGGACCGCGACCTGCGCTCGCGGGTCGCGGAGCGGACGGGACTCGACCGGACCTGGCGGTTCGCGTTCGCGAGTCGGGTCGACGTGCCCGGATCGTCGGGGTCACGCGCGCTCGCCCGCCTCGTCACCGACCGGGCGCGGAGCGGGTTCGCGGACCGACTCGAGCGCCGGGGGTTCGAGGCGGTCGAGCGCGCCGGCGAGCGGTCGTTCGGGCCGGTCGACGCGGCGCGGTACGTCGCTCGCGTGCGCGTCGAGGGCGTCGTCGTGGACGCGGAGGGGTGGCTCGGAGTGCGGGCCGACCCCGACAGAGCGCGGAGTTTCGCGCTCGCGGGGGGTGCATACCCGCGCGGCGTTCGCGATGCGCCCGACGAGGCGACCCGGGAGGGGCTCTCCGGCCTGTTCGAACCGGCCGCGTTCCGAGACGAACTCCTGGGCTTCCTCCGCCGCTAGCGGAGCGCCCGGAGGGCGCCGACGACGGAGACCCGGGCGGGTGCTGCGCCGACGAGCCGCGAGAGCGGACCGGCCCGGACGCCGGGACCGAGACGGGCGACGCTCGCGCCCCGGATTCGCACGTCGACGTCGATACCGGCCTCCGCGGCGGCGTCGAGCGAGTCGAACGGCACCGGGAGTTCGTCGACGGTCTCGCGGGCGCGTCGTGCCGCCGCGAACGTGGGAAAGGAGACGATCACCCGGTCGCCGTACCCCTCGACCCGGACCTCCTGCCCGTCGACCGTCGCCGTGAGGTCGGCCTCGACCGAGAGCAGGCGGTCCATCTACTCTCCGGGCTCGCGCGTGCGAATCTTCATCGTGCCGTCGAGATGCCACGTGGCGTGTTCGGCATCCTCGCCGACCTTCGACGGCACATCGACCGACATCTCCTCGAACTCGTAGGTGATCTCCGCGCCCCGGCCGGTCAGGCGCTCGTAGAGGCCAATCGCGAGTTCGGGCCACGTCTGGGTCTCTTCGACCGCCTGTTCTGCGCCGCCGTCGGTCGCCGTTGGCTGGTCGTCTGCCATGCGAGCCGGTGAGAACGCCGACCGCATAAATCGTCCTATCAGCGTCGGCGCGCGAACGTGAGGTAGCCGGTGTGGCCGACGCCCGCGGTCGACGGGCGCGAGCCGCGGTCGTCGAACGTCATCCGACGCTGGATCGTCTCGTAGGTTTCGACCGCCGAGAGGCCGACCTCCTCGGCCGCGCGGTGGGCCGCCCGTGCCGACTCGACGAACGGCGCGTAGACGGCGACGAACGCCCCGGGAGCGAGCAGGTCGGGGGCGTGCTCGACGACGGCCGCGGCGTCGCCCGTGTCGAGGGTGACGAGGTCCCACTCGCTGTCGGTCAGGGCGTCCAGGTCGTCGAGGACGTCGCCCGTCCGGACCTCGACGCGCCCTCCGACGCCCGTCACCCGCATGTTGTCGCGCGCGACCTCGGCGAACTCCGGGTCGCGCTCGTAGGTCGTCACGTCGAGGGCGAGACGGCCGAGGTAGGCCGCGAGAATGCCCGTTCCGGTGCCGGCGTCGAGGACGCGGTCGCCGGCCGCCGGACCGGCGTGTCCGAGGACGAGGCCGACGTCGCGTGGCATCATCGGCGCGCCGGTGCGGTCGAGGTGGTCGAACAGATCCGGGCCGCGGGGGGCGCGCACGTCGAACGGCTCGTCGAGGTGGGTGTGGATGACGTCGCCGTGGCTCGCGTCCTCGGGCACCGTCAGGACGCCGAGGTCGGTCTCCAGTTTCTCGCCCGGCGCGCGGAGATACTCGCGGTCGCTCGTCCGGTGCTGGAGCAGGTACACCTACTCGAGGCGGGAGACCGCGGCCGCGAGGTCGCCGTCCTCGGCCTCGAGCGCCTCGCGCGCGGCCGACTCGCTCGCGCCCGTCCGCCCGACGACGAGTTCGACGTCCCCGTCGGGGATCGCGGAGGCGTCGTCGCCCTCGCCCTGGGCCTGGGCCTCGGTCTCGGCCTCGTCGCTCCCGCGCTCCCGCGACGCCGGCTCACCGGCGATCTGGTAGGTCTGGGTCCCCTGTGCGTCCATTCGGGTCACCTCGGCGTCGGTGAACACGAGTTCCTCGTCGGGGGTGCGGATCACGACCTCCTCGGCGTCGATATCCGTCATGTCGATCCCCATCTGCTCCATCATCTTCTGCATCTTCCGGGGGTTCATCCCGCCTCCGAACATGCTCGTTCGGTCGGTTTCTGCCGAGAAAAGGGTGGCGAAGGGTCGGGGATCAGTCGCCGTCGCTGGCCCCGGACGCGCCGTCAGTGTCGTCGCTCTCGGTCGTCTCCTCCGGCCCGTCGTCGCCCGGGTCGGTCGACGCCTCGCCTCGTTCCGGGTCGCTCGCGTCCGTCTCGTCCGGCCGGTCGACGCCGAGCGTGTTCGTCCCCGTCGGATCCGGGTCGGGGACGCTCGTCGGCGACGTCGCGCCGGCCCCCGTTGCGGTCGGCGTTCCTCCCTCCGGGGCGATGTCGAGGCCGAGGGCGTCGGCGTAGCCCCGGGCGAAGAGACGGAATGCCAGCACCTGTGCGGCGAAGAGGAGCGGGAAGCCGACGAGCAGGAGGGCCAGGAACTGTGCGACGCCGCCGCCGACGAGGAGCGTGACGGCGCCGGCCCCCCACGCGACGGCGTAGTCGCGGTCTGTCGCCACCTCGCGGATGCGGTCGACGTCGAACGCGCCCCCGAGCGCGTCGTCGTGGACCATCCCGCAGACGCCGATCGGGAGGACGTAGGCGGCGGCGAGTACGAGTGCGAAGACGACGAGGCCGAGTACGAGCGCGATCAGCGCCGAGATACCGGCGACCGCGCCGCCGCCCTCGCCGCCGACGCCGCTCCCGAGGGTCGTCCCGAGAGCGAACACGACGGTGAGGAGAACCGAGACGACGACGGCCGGGATCGAGTAGGCGATCGCGACGGCGACGAACTTCAGGCCGTCGACGAAGATGTCCGCCCACTCCTCCCACGCAGGCGGGTCGACCCCGCCGTCGAGCGTGTCGTCGAGGACACGGACGAGGTAGCCCTGTGTCAGGAGCTGGGGGACGAACG
Source organism: Haloferacaceae archaeon (assembly GCA_042217165.1). Lineage (GTDB taxonomy): Archaea > Halobacteriota > Halobacteria > Halobacteriales > Haloferacaceae > A07HB70. The sequence goes on from JBDGTD010000009.1 coordinate 20,966, forward strand.
CGAACGGGAGGATCAGAAAGCCGATCAGAATGATGGTCAGGAGCGAGCCGACCACGTTGATCAGGACCGCGAGAAACGCGAGCGCGCCGCCGATCAGCACTGTCTTCACGGCGTCGTCGCCGCGGGAGGGGTAGTCTATCTCGTCGGTGAGGGACATAGCCCATACCGGGCGTTCCTGTCCTAAAAAATCCCGACACGGGGGATTGATTTTCTCTCCCCTCTATCTGTCGCTGTGTACGTCGCCGACCGACGCTGGCCGGACCTGGCCGACTACGTCGCCGAGGAGTCGCTGGCGGTCGTGCCGCTCGGCTCGACCGAACAGCACGGCCCCCACCTGCCGCTCTCGACCGACCACGTGATAGCCGAGTCGCTCGCCCGCGCCGCCACGGCGGAGACGGGGCATCTCTGTACCCCGACGGTGAACGTCGGCGTCTCGCCACACCACCGCCAGTTCCACGGCACGATGTGGGTCGACGCCCCCGCGTTCCGGAACTACGTCGAGTCGCTGACCCGCAACCTCGCGTACCACGGTATCGACCGCGTCGTGTTCGTCAACGCCCACGGCGGGAACGTCCAGCACCTCCGCGAGGTCGGCCGGCGCCTCCGCGACGACGGGACGCTCTACGCCGTCGAGTGGATGTGGGACGAGTCGATTCCGGAGTTGATCGAGGAGTGCTTCGAGCGCCCCGGCCCCCACGGCGGTCCGAAGGAGACGTCGATGCTCCTCCACCTGGACGAGGCCAACGTCGCGGAGGACCGTATCGAGGACGCACGCGACGGCGGCGTCTCCGACGTCGAGAGCCACGACTACCGCACGCACGGCTCTCGGACCTTCTACGACGCCATCGACAACACGGAGAACGGCGTCCTCGGCGACCAGACGGACGCGTCGGCGGCGATCGGTTCGAGGCTGTTCGACGCCGCGCGCGAGCAACTGGTGGCACTTCTCGCGTGGCTCGACGACCAGCCCCGCGAGGACCTGATGGCAGAGCCACACGTCGACCCACAGCCCGGGAGCCGGCGGTAGCGGCCGAAGGGTCCGGGGCGTACCGGGCCGTGCTGGAGCGACGAGAGACGCCACGGCGGCGCCGAACTCGCACGCCCCGGCAGCCGGGGCGCCCAACCCTTTAGCCCCTCGGGCGCCACCGGAGAGTCATGTTCGACCCCGAGGAACTCGAAAAAATCCGTGACGCCCGGGAGGAGTGGCGCGCGGAGACCTACGAGCCGACCGTCGAGCGGTTCGGGGAGCGAAAGGAGGAGTTCACGACGGACACCGGCGGACAGACGGTGAAGCCGCTCTACACGCCCGACGACGTCGCCGACCTCGACTACGGGGCGGACCTCGGCTTCCCGGGCGAAGAGCCGTACACCCGCGGGATCTACTCGACGATGTACCGCGGTCGGCTCTGGACGATGCGCCAGTACGCGGGGATGGGGACCGCCGAACAGACGAACGAGCGCTTCCACTACCTGCTGGAGGAGGGCCAGACCGGGCTGTCGATGGCGTTCGACCTCCCGACGCAGATGGGCTACGACTCCGACGCGGCGATGGCGGCCGGAGAGGTCGGCAAGTCGGGCGTCGCCATCGACACCATCGAGGACATGCAGACGGTGTTCGACGGCATCCCGCTCGACGAGGTGTCGACCTCGATGACGATCAACGCGCCCGCGGCCGTCCTCCTCGCGATGTACGTCGCCGTGGGCGACGAACAGGGCGTCCCGCGCGAGGAACTCCGGGGGACTATCCAGAACGACGTGCTGAAGGAGTACGTCGCGCGCAACACCTACATCTACCCGCCGGCGGCGTCGATGCGCATCATCACGGACGTCTTCGACTACTGCGCCGAGGAGACGCCGAACTTCAACACCATCTCTATCTCGGGATACCACATCCGCGAGGCCGGGTCGACCGCGGCACAGGAGGTCGCGTTCACCCTCGCGAACGGAATCGAGTACGTCGAGGCCGCCGTCGAAGCGGGGTTAGACGTCGACGAGTTCGCGCCGCGGCTCTCGTTCTTTTTCGCCTCCTACAACAACATCCTGGAGGAGGCCGCGAAGTTCCGTGCCGCCCGGCGGATGTGGGCGCAGATCATGGAGGAGCGCTTCGGCGCGGAGAGCCCGAAGTCGAAACAGCTCCGATTCCACACCCAGACCGCGGGGTCGACACTCACCGCCCAGCAGGTGGAGAACAACGTCGTCCGGGTCGCGTACCAGGCGCTCGCCGCCGTGCTGGGCGGGACGCAGTCACTTCACACCAACGGCAAGGACGAGGCGCTCAGCCTCCCGACCGAGGAGTCGGTGCGGACGGCCCTGCGGACCCAACAGATCCTCGCCCACGAGTCCGGCGCGGCAGACACCATCGACCCGCTCGCGGGCAGTTACTACGTCGAGTCGCTGACCGACGAGGTGGAAGACGAGGCGTTCGAGATCATCAGGAAGGTAGACGAGCGCGGCGGGATGCGCCGCGCCATCGAGGAGCAGTGGGTCCAGCGCCAGATCCAGGACGTGGCCTTCGAGCGACAGGAGGAGATCGAGGAGGGCGACCGGGTCGTCGTCGGCGTCAACGAGTACGAGGTCGACGAGGAGGACCCCGAGGTCGACCTGGAGGAGGTCTCCGACGAGGAGGAACGGGCGCAGGTCGAGCGGGTGGAGTCAGTGCGGGCAGAACGAGACGACGAGGCGGCCGACGCGGCGCTCGCGTCGGTGAAAGACGCGGCGGCGAGCGGCGAGAACCTGATGCCCCGGCTGGTGCGCGCGGCCAAGGCCCGCGCGACCGTCGGCGAGATCTGTGACGCCCTCCGGGACGAGTTCGGCGAACACCGACCGGGCGCTTAGGCCGGGATCGGCTCCTCCGAGAGGAGCGCGAGCGTCACGTCGGTCAGTTCGCTCTTGCGGTGTTCACACATCAGGTGGATCCGGAGACCGTCGGCGTCGTCGGCCGTCTCACCACAGAGGGGACAGTCTGTTCGGTCCTGATCTATCATGGATGTCTATTATAGACACGCCAGAGTACATATGACTGTCGGTCGGATGCGTTTTTGACCCGGGGCCGACGAGAGATGCGTATGGAGTTCCACCACGTCGGCGTCGCGACGCCCGACGCGGCGGGGGTCGCGGCGACGCTCTCCGACCTGTTCGGCCTCGCGGTGGCACACGAGGAGCGGTTCGACGGACTCCAGATCGTCTTCCTCGACGCCGGGAGCGGCTACGTCGAGGCGCTGGAACCGACCGAAGAGACGGGACCGGTCGCGCACTTCCTCGACCGACGGGGGCCGGGAATCCACCACCTCGCACTCCGGACGGACGACGTCGCGGCGAGCCTCGACGCCGCGCGCACGGCCGGCGCAGAGCCGGTCGACGACGAACCGCGACCGGGCGCGTGGGGCCACGAGGTAGCCTTCCTCCACCCCGACTCGACGGGCGGCGTCCTGGTCGAACTGGTCGAGGAGGGCGGATGAACGACCCGCTCGCCGTCCGGGCGCGTGCGACCCCCGACGAGACGGCGCTGGTCGACGCCGCGACGGGCGAGACGTGGACGGTCGGGGAACTCGACGCGGTCGTCGAGTCGACGGCGGGCCGGCTCGCAGATCTCGGTGTCGCCGCCGGCGACCACCTCGGTCTCGTCCTGCCGCCTCGGCCGGCGTCCGTCCGACTCGTCCACGCCGCGCTCCGGCTCGGAGCAGTACTCGTCCCGCTCTCGCACGAACTCACGCCCTCGGAACTCGGCCCGCGGCTGGAGCGGGGGGACGTCGCCGCAGCCGTCTGTGACGAGCAGACCGAGGCGGCCGTGGCGGCAGGGACGGACCTCCCGGTCGCGTCCGTCGACGACCCGAGCGAGGAGGGGGTGACGGCGCTCGCCGGCGTCGAGGCGGGCGAGACGCCGCGTCACGACTGGGCCGGAACGGACACCGCTCTCCTCGCGCACACGTCGGGGACGACCGGCGAACCGAAGCCGGTGGAGCTGACCGCGACGAACCTGCTCGCGAGCGCGCTCGCCTCCGCGGCGCGCCTGGGGGTCGCGCCGGACGACCGCTGGCTCGTCACCCTCCCCCTTCACCACGTGGGGGGGCTCTCTCCCGTGTTGCGGATGCCGCTGTACGGCTCGACGGTCGTCCTCAGGCGCGGGTTCGACCCCGGGTCCTGTGTCGACGACCTCGACGAGTTCGACGCGACGCGCGTCTCGCTCGTGCCGACGATGCTCCGCCGGATGCTCGACCGGCGCGGGACGCTCCCCGGGTCGCTCCGGACGGTGCTGCTCGGCGGCGCGCCGGCGCCGGTCTCGCTGGTCGAGCGCTGTCGGAACTACTCGGTGCCCGTCGCACCGACCTACGGCCTGACGGAGGCGGCATCGCAGGTGGCGACGGCGACGACAGCGGAGGCGTACGCCGACCCCGGGACGGTCGGCCGACCCGTCCTCTTCACCGACGTGACGGTCGTCTCCGAGGAGGGCGAACCCCTGCCACGCGGCGAGGTAGGAGAGATCGTCGTCGAGGGGGCGACCGTCTCGCCGGGCTACTACGACGACACCGCCGCGACGGCGGCGGCGCGGGGGCCACACGGCCTCCACACCGGCGATGCGGGCTACCGCGACGAGGACGGCCGGCTCTACGTCTACGGCCGGCTCGACGACCGCGTGCTGACCGGCGGCGAACTCGTCGACCCGGGAGAGGTCGTCGACGCGATCCGGAGCCACCCGGACGTCGTCGACGCCGCCGTGACCGGACTCCCGGACGAGGAGTGGGGCGAACGGGTCGCGGCGCTGGTCGTCGGTGACACCGACGCGGAGACGCTCGACGCCCACCTCCGCGAGCGGCTGGCGGGGTTCAAGCGCCCGCGCGTGGTCGGCATCGCGGACGACCTGCCGCGGACGGACTCGGGCACCGTCGACCGGGACCGGCTCAGAGAACGGCTCGTGACGGTCCGGGAGACCCCGGGGCCGGACGAGCGGAGCGACCGCTAATCGGCGCTCGACCGAGCGCTCTATCGACTCGACGCGCGGGTCGTCGCCTCGGACGCGTCTCGGTCGGCGTGGTCGTCGACGGCGGCGAGCACCCCCGCCAGTGCGCCGTCGTCGTAGAACCGGCCGCGCATCGCGTCGAGGCGGTTCCCGCGGTCGACCTGCCCGGCCAGGGCGCGGCCCGCCTGGACGTCCTCCACGACGACGTCCGCCTCGGCGAGGTCGACCTCTCCGGACCGCACCAGCCGTGAGAGCGTGTCGCGGGGCGCGTAGCCGCCGCGCTCGCGGAGCGACGGGTGGTCGTGCGGCTCGGAGCCGCGGAGGACGACCGTCTCGACGGTCGGGTCGCCGTCGACCCGCGAGTCGCTGGCGACGCCGCGGCCGTACGCGTGGAGCGACCCGAGGTCGATGCCGCGCGACTCGGCGACGAACCGGACGACCGCGTCGCGGGGGTCTACGAGGGAGAACAGCGCGGCCTCGACCAGGTCGGCGGCACGGGCGCGCGGCAGGTCGTACTGGTCCTCGAAGCCGGGCACTCGGTCGTGGTCGCCGCCGAGCGACCGGGCGGGGAGGCCGCCGAGCAGCCGTGCGGTCGGGGTCGTGTCGACGACGCCCGCCCCGTACTCGGTACGCCCGGGACCGACGCCGACGGTCACGTCGCTCCCGTCGACGAGAGCCCAGAGCAGGTCGTAGAAGCTGTTGCCCGCCTCGCCCGCGACGGAGTCGCCGGCGGCGAACGCCGAGACGTGGCTCGTCGCCGGGAACGCCCGCTCGGCGACGCGGCCGAGCGCCCGCCGCTTGGCCGCCCCGGACCACCCGGGAAGGTCGACACGGCGCCGGTCGGCGCTCACACAGAGCCCTCCCGGCCAGCGTGCCGCCGCGGTGGTATCACGTCGGTGTCTGCTCTCGCGCCCGGCCGAAGAGCGCGTCCGTTCGTCGGCGTCTGTCGCGCCGGGTTCGCCGGCGTTATGCCACGGCACGTCGACCGCGAGATATGGAAGACCCGACGTCTGACGTGGGGGAGGTAGATCCCGAGGACGCGCCGGAGTGTGCGGCCTGCGGAGCGCGAATCGCGAACTCGACGGCCCACCGGGTCGTGACGTGGGTAGAGGAGGGCGAGGTCGAACACCGACACTTCTGTGACGACGGCTGTCACGCGGACTGGTCCGACTAGGCGAGGTCGGCTCGCGACGCCGGAAACCGCCCGAGGAGGTACGCGAGGCCGAGCGCCGCGACGACGGGGAGCAGCGAGAGCGAGAGGCCGAGAAACGCCCTCCCGAGCGGCATCCGGGTCGCGGCGAATCCGACCGCCGCGGAGCCAGGGGCCTCCAGCGCAAGTGCAACGCCGCTGAACAGCGCGTAGGCGCTCGCGCGGGACTCGTCCGGGAGCGCGCCGAGGACGTACGTGTCGAGCGCCGGGAAGACGGCGTGGATCGAGAGGCCGACGACGACGCTGACCGCGAGGACGGCGAGGAGTCCGGGGACGACGGTCAGGGTCGCGACAGAGAGCGCGAACGCGAGTACCAGCCCGATGATGTACGGCACCGTCGGGAGCAGGTCGGCGAGCCGACCGCCGAGGAGCATCCCGGGGATGCCCGCGGCGAACAGGAGCGAGAGCGCGCCGTTCGCGACGCCCGTCCCGACGCCGCGTTCGGTCACGAGGTAGGTGACGTAGAAGTTGAACAGCCCCTGCCAGACGAAGCCGACCGTCGCGACGACGGCGACGCCCGCGACCAGCACACGCCAGTGTGCGAGCGCGGCCCGGAGGTCCCGGTCCGGCGCGGTCGCGGACGGGAGCGACGTGATCGAGGCGGCGACGAGGAGCGCGACCGTCGAGAGGGCGGCGACGGCGGCGAGAAGCGCGAACGTCGCTCGCCAGTCCGCGAGCGCGGCCGCCGCGAGGACGATACCCGGCGCGGCCACCGCTGCGACCTGTGCCGCGGCGCCGTGGACGCCGAGCGCCCGCCCCACCTCGTCGGGGAACAGGTCGCCGACCAGCGGGATGGCGGCGCCGATGTAGACGCCCGAGGAGAGGCCGGCGACTATCGCCCCGACCCGGAGCGCCGCGAGCGACCCCGCGGCCGCCGCGATGGCCGCTCCGACGGCGAGAACCCCGCCGCCTGCGGCCACGACCCGCTCGCGCCGGACCCGCGTGACGAGGTACGCAGAGACGGGCCGACCGGCGGCGCTCCCGGCCCACGCGAGCGAGACGACCACCCCGACGGCGGCGGGGGTCGCATCGAAGGCGACCCGGAGCGTCTCGACCAGCGGCGCGAACGCCGTCCGTCCGAGGTTCGTGAGCGCAAAGAGGGCACAGAGCGCCCCGAACAGCGCGGTCGATCCCTCGCGGTCCACGTCGCCGCTCGCACGCCGCCCGGGGCAAGCGTTTCGCTTTGCTCCCCCCGCCGGCGCCAAACGCTCATTACCGGCGGCGGGGATGCGAGGACGTGATCACGACAGCACGGATGGCGGCGGTCGACCGCAACACGGCCGCGCTGGGCGTCCCGCAGCGCGCTCTGATGGAGTCGAGCGGACGGGCCGTCGCGGACGCGGTCCGGTCTGTCACGGCCCCGGGCGCCCGCGTCGTGGTCGTCTGCGGCCGGGGGAACAACGGCGGCGACGGGGCGGTCGCCGTGCGTCACCTCTCCGGGTTCGACGCGCGCGCGCACCTCCTCGGCCGGCCCGAAGCTATCTCGACGGAGATCGCACGCGAGAACTGGCGGGCGCTGGAACGCTCCGAGGCACCGACGCGGGTCGTACGAGATTCGCGCGGCGTCGACCTCGGCGACCCGGACGTCGTCGTAGACGCGATCCTCGGGACGGGCGTGACGGGCGCGCCACGCGAGCCGTCGGCGACGGCGATCCGGCAGGTGAACGCCGCCGGCGCGACGGTCGTCTCGGTCGACGTGCCGAGCGGGGTCGACGCCGACACCGGGAACGCGGCCGGCGACGCGGTCGACCCCGACCGGGTAGTGACCTTCCACGACGACAAACCCGGCCTCTCCGCCTACGACGTGACGGTTGCTGGCATCGGCATCCCGGACGCGGCCGAGCGGTTCGTCGGCCCGGGCGACCTGCCCGCGACGCGGTCGCCGACCGCACACAAGGGCGACGCCGGCGAGGTGCTGGTCGTGGGCGGCGGTCCGTACACCGGCGCGCCGGCGCTCGCGGCACAGGCGGCGGCCCGCGCGGGCGCGGACCTCGTGCGGGTCGCCTGTCCCCGGGGCGTCGCACGCGAGGTCCAGTCCTTCGAGGCCGGCCTGATCGTCGAGCCGTTCGACGCCGACCGTCTCACCGCGGCACGGGTCCCGGACCTGCTCGACCGTGCGGCCGCCCACGACGCCGTGGTGCTGGGGCCGGGAGCCGGCCGCACCGACGCCACGATGGAGGCCGTACGCGAGTTCCTCGCCGGCTACGACGGTCGTGCCGTCGTCGACGCCGACGCCCTCCGCGCGGTGCCGGAGACGGACGCGACGCTCGTCTGTACCCCACACGCCGGCGAGGCGCGCGCGATGGGCGCGGACCTGCCGGGCGACGCCGGCCGCGAGCAGCGAGAGCGAGCGACCGCCGCGCTCGCCGAACGCTACGACGCGACGGTCCTGTTGAAAGGCCGCCACGACGTGGTCGCGACGGCGCGCGAGCGCGAGGGGCCACAGACCCGGGTCGCGAGAACGGGAACGCCGGCGATGACCGTCGGCGGGACGGGCGACGTGCTGGCGGGCGTGGCCGGCGCCCTGCTCGCGGTCGAAGCCCCCTTCCAGGCCGCCTGTGTCGCCGCCTACGCGAACGGGGTCGCCGGCGAGCGCGCGGCCGGCGGGCTGGACCGCGGACTGGCCGCCACGGACCTCCTCGCCGAACTTCCGGCGGCGCTCGGAGGTGAGGCCGGTGACCGGATCTGATGGCGAGGCTCCGGACGACCGCGACCTCACTCACGTCGACGAATCCGGACGGGCCGAGATGGTCGACGTGGGCGACAAGCCCGACAGCCGGCGCCGGGCCGTCGCCCGCGGGACGGTCCACCTCCGTGCGTCGACCGTCGCGTCGGTGCGCGCGAACGAGGTGGCCAAGGGCGACGTGCTGGCGACGGCGCGGGTCGGCGCGGTCGACGCCGTCAAACACACCTGGGAGACGATCCCGCTCTGTCACCAGATCCCCGTCACGAACGTCGAGACGACGTTCGACGTCGGGGACGAGTCGATCACACTGACCGTCGCCGTCGAGACGACGGGCAAGACCGGCTGCGAGATGGAGGCGCTCCAGGGCGTGACGACGGGCCTGAACGTCGTCTGGGACATGGTGAAGGCGGCGGAGAAAGACGACGACGGCGGGTATCCCGCGACGCGAATCGACGACGTGCGGGTGGTCGAGAAGACGAAAGCGCGGGTGGACTGAGCCGCCGAGAGTCTGGCGGCGGTCTTCGCACTCGTCGGCAGTCGGGCGGCCGACGGCTGAAGACGCGCCCCTCGCGGCGCGCGCGGGTCGGCGCTACGCGGGCAGGCGTCCGGCCCGAGACCGCGCCTGTTCGACCACAGACGGGCGCGCGCGGAACTCCAGCAGGACGTGGTCGTCCTCGTACGATTCGGTTTCGACCTCGCCGTTGTCGTAGACCCACGAGACGAGGCTCATCGTGTCGTCAGTCATCGGGAGATAGAGGCGCTCTTCCTCCCAGTCGGGGAGTTCGCGGTCGATTCGCGCGCGGAGGTCCTCGACCCGTTCGCCGGTGAGCCCCGAGACGGCGACGGGGTCCGGAGCGAGCGCCTCGAGGGCGGCGCGTTTCCGGGCCAGCTCCTCCTCCTCGACCTCGTCGACCTTGTTCAACACCGTGACGATGGGCGCCTCGTTCCGGCGCGCGAGCGTGTCGTGACAGGTGACGAGTTTCTCGCGCATCGCCGCGACGGACTCGCTCGCGTCCACGACGAGGAGGACGAGGTCGGCGTGATAGACGGAGTCGAGCGTCGAGCGGAAGGAGTCGACCAGCCAGTGAGGCAGGTCCGAGACGAACCCGACGGTGTCGGTCACCAGCACCTCGCGGGGGCCGACCTCGGCGCGTCGGGTGGTGGTGCCGAGCGTCGTGAACAGGCGGTCTTCGGACTCGGCGGTGCGGTCGAGGTCCGGGTGGAGTTCCTCGTTCTCGTCGACGTCGTGGTCGGCCGCCAGCCTGCGGAGGAGCGTCGACTTCCCGGCGTTCGTGTAGCCCGCGAGCGCAACGAGGTCGAACCCGGAGGCGCGACGCTTCTCCCGGCGGCGTTCCTCGGTTTCGACGGTCCGGTCGAGTTCGTCGCGGATCTCCGCGATCTGTGCCTTGATGTCCTGCTCGCGGCTCTCGTCGTACTCGCCGAGCCCCATGAACCCGGGGCGCTCGTCCCGTTTCGCGAGCGAGGCCTTCGCCTCGGCGCGGGGGAGTTCGTACCGGAGCTCCGCGAGTTCGACCTGGAGCTGGGCGGTCCGGGTGTTCGCGCGCTGCCCGAATATCTCGAGGATGAGCGTGAACCGGTCGACTACCTCGACGCCGGTCGGCAGTTTCCCGCCGACGTTGTACGTCTGGTAGGGGCCGACCTGGTTGTCGATCACGACGGCCTCGGCACCCGTGCGGGCGACGACGGCTGCGATCTCCTCGACTTTCCCCTCGCCGAACATGTAGGCCGCGTCCTCGGTCCGGGTCTGGGTCACCTCGCCGACGACCTCGTAGCCGGCAGAGCGGGCGAGGTCGCGGATTTCGGCCAGGTCTGCCTCGCCGCCGTCGACGCGCTTGGCGACGACGGCCGGCGTCGCGTCCTCAGGGCGTTCGCGAGACGTGGTGATGGCTGGTGGTCACCTCGCTTCGCGCTAGTGGCCGGGAACTATTCAAACTTCCCGGCGTCAGGGTGTCACGCCGAGCAGCCGGACGACCACCATCACGAGGAGGAGGAGCAAGACGACGACGAGCAGCCCACCGAGCAGAATCAGTCGTCCGGGACGGAGCGGGTCGTCCTTCTGGGCCGCTGGCATCGCCACGGTTACGACGGGACCCGTGAAAAACGCCGTGGAAACGTCAGACACCTTTATCAGCCCTGGAAGCTAACGTTGAGCCATGTCTGGGGGGGCGCCGCCGCTCTACCGGCTCGTCGCGGATCGGTCGGGACAGTCGAACCCGCTGGCGGTCGTCCTCCTCCTCGGCATCACGCTCACCGGAACGGGCGTGGTCGTCACCTTCGGCGCGACCGCGGTCGGCGAGACGCAGGCTTCTGCCGACCTCGGGCAGGCCGAGCAGGCGATGACGCAGTTCGACTCGCAGGCGAGTCTGGTCGCGCACGGCGCAGCGGACACCCAGCGCGCGCGCATCGGGACGGACGGGGAGGGGAGCGTCAGTCTCGACGAGAACGCCGGGCGGATGAAAGTCGAGATAGTCAACGAGAGCACGGGCGCCGTCGAGACAGTAGTAATGAACGCCACGCTGGGTGCCGTCGTCTACGAGCGATCGGGCACCACGATTGCCTACCAGGGCGGCGGGGTGTGGCGCGCCGGCAGGGGCGGGAGTACGATGGTCTCACCGCCGGAGTTCGACTACCGCGGCGGGACGCTCACGCTCCCGCTCGTCCTCGTCAGGGGACAGGCGGCCTCGGGCGGGAAGGTGGTCCTCCGCCAACGCTCGCCCTCGACGGGGCTGTTCCCCATCGGCGGGAACGCGAGTCGGTCGAACCCCCTCGACGACGGGAGCGTGAACGTGACGGTGACGAGCGAGTACTACCAGGCGTGGGGGCGGTACTTCGCCCAGCGCACCGCCGGTAACGTCACCTACGACCACCCGAACAACAGGGTCGAGATCGAACTCGTCGTCCCGTTCGAGGAGGAGTTCGACAACGTCGTTGCGACCACCCAGCAGGACGGGATCACGAGCAACGGCAACGATCCAATTCCGGACCCGCACGCGACGGGTGTCAACTACCCCTCTGCCGACACCCGGATCGAGAACAAGATCGACTACTGCGAGCAGGCGTCCGACCCGTGTGAAGACTTCACCGGTAGCATAAGCAGCGGCGGGACGTACTACGAGGATAACAAGATCAACAGCGGCTTCGACGTCGATACGACCGACAACGTCACGATCGTCGTCGACGGAAAGGCCACGCTCAAAGAGATCGACCTCGAGAACAGCGGCAACGTCACGCTGTACGTCAAGGGGGACGTCTCGATCAAGGGTGACGTCAACGCGGACATGGACTCCGGAAACGCCGAACAGTTCCGGACGCTCGTCCACTCGGACGGCAGTGTCTCCAACAACGGGAACTCGCTCTACGTCGGGCTCATCTACGCCCCCGGTTCAGAGGTGGACTTCAACGGCGGCGGCGGCAGCGGCACCAATATAAAAGGCGCCGTCGTTGCCGAGACGATGGACATCAACGGCAATCCGAACGACTTCCAGTACGACGAGGGCGTCGAGAACGTGGACCTCGGGTTCGGGACGAACGCCCCGAAAATTCTCTACCTCCACGTCTCGACGACCGAAGTCGAGGTCGACGACTAGAGGTCGAACTCGACGCTCGTCGTCGTCACCTGGATCACCACGCCGTCGGTCGTGGTCTCGTACTCGACCTTGTCGTCGGAGGCGTCGGGGTCGACGGCGGTGAACCCGCGACGCTCGAGGAATCGCCCCCACGCCGCGGCGCGCGGTGACTCGACTGTCACCGATATCTCCGTGGACGTGCCCGAGGCGAGGGACCGACTCGTGGTGCCCCGGCTGTCCGCCTGTGTGCGGACGAGCACGGTCGTCTGTCCGCCGACGCTCGTCTGTCCCTCGCCTGCTTGGGCGGTCACCAGCGTGATGAGTGACCGCCTCTCGTCGACCACCCACCCGGGCTCCCCGACCATCGCGGCGTTCTCGCCGTTCTGCCGGAACGTCGCCCCGTAGGCGTAGACGACCTGCCGGTCGGCCTTCTCGTAGACGACCGGTCGGCTGCTCCTCGATACCGTCACCGTGTCAGAGGCGTTCGACGCGTTCGTCGCCGTGACCGTGATGTCGACCGAATCGCCGAGGCGGAGCCCGCCCCCCGCGAGGTCGATCTCGGTCGCGCGCGTCGGCGCGCCGCGCCGGGCGAGGTCTCTGTTGTTGTCGTCCAGGATCTCGAACGCCCGCTCGACGTTGTTCAACTGCTCTGCCGTCCGGGCGTCCTGGAGCGCGCCGAATCCGGCCACGTAGACGATCCCCGTCGAGGCGACGATGAGCGAGAACACGAGGACGAACCCGATCACCTCGCTCTGTGCGCGGGTCACGCCGACCGAACCTCCAGTTCGTCCGCCGGCGTCAGCACGATCCGGAGGTCGCCCCCGCGCACTGTCGCGTCGACGACGGGCTCCGCCGCGAACGACACCGTCACCGTGGTCTGTGAGCCGCCGAGCGTCAGGACGATCTCCTCGGCACCCCCGTCGATCGTGACGCTGTACCCCCGCTCGGAGATCCGTTCCGGGAGCCGGACCGTCACGACCGTCGCCTCCGGGTCGGTCTCCGCGAGCCGGTCTGCGGCCATCAGGTTCGCCGCGATTCGCTCGCCGATCACGTTCAGCGCGTTCCGGCCCGTCTGGTCCCGCCGGTCGTCGACGACGCCGGTGACGGCGACGAGCAGTCCGCTGATCAGGATCGCGGTGATCGCGAGCGTGAGCACGTAACTGACCGTCGTCGAGACGCCACGGTCGCGGGCGGTCGGCCCGCGCACGGTCAGGCACCCCCCTTCTGGACCGTGACGTTCGCCCGGTACGCGAGCGTCGGCGAGCGGTAGACCACGTCGGTCGTGACGCTGTAGACGACCGGAACCCGGTACGGCGAGGTCGTCGGTCCGGGGCCGTTGACGTTCCCGACGTTCGACGTGTTCACCGTCAGCCGGTAGGTTCCGGTCGAGCGGTTGCCGTACTGGTACGAGACGTCGTACGGCGCGGACGTCCCTCTGGCGAAGTCGATGGCCGGGCACGCGGTGCCGTTGACCGTCCCCGCGGTCAGGTTGACCCGGGGGTCCTGCGTGTACAGCCCGCTACAGACGTTCGTGTTCACTGGCCCGGTGCCGTTTTTCACCGCGATCCGCTCGCCGCCGCCGTCGTTGTAGGCGTAGAGGCTCCACCGGTTACCGCCGCTTCCGTCGACGTTCACTCCGAACGCGTCCGACTGTGGGGTCGCGGTCGTCGTCAACCCGCCCGTCACGTTCACCTCGAACTCGCGCACCCCGTCCGCGCTCGTCGCGAGCGTCCAGTTGGCGGCCCCCGACGCGCTCGTGAACTCCCTCGTCGGGTCGGTCTGCCTGAGCCGCGTCCCGTCGTGGAAGGTCGTGTTCGAGAGTTCGGCGACGGCGCCGCTCCGGCGGTAGCGACCCGCCGTCAGCGCGACGAACCGGTCGGTCCGGTTCGAGACGTTCCCTTCGAGCGTCGACCGGCTCGCGTACGTCCGGTCGTTCTCGGCCGCGACGACCCGCCAGAGGTTCTCCTCGACGGTGTTCCGGAAGGCGATCGCCTCGCTCGCGCCCGTGTCGGTGTCCCGCGTCGCGAGGTTCTCCATGTAGATGGAGGTGTTCAGGAGGACGACCAGCGCGACGATGGCGACGGCGATGGCGAGCGCGGCCACGAGCAGAAGCTGTCCCCGGTCGCGGTCGCCGTGGCTCAGATCCGCCATACGGTCACTCGCACCTCCACGACGTTGAACAGCGGTCCCTCCGGCTCCGCATCCGGCGCGTAGAACGTGCCGTTGCCGGCGGGACCGGGCGCAGAGACGGTCCCGCCCGTCGTCAGCGTGGTGTCGTCGTACAGCACGACGCTCCGGGTCGCGACCGTCGCGTCGTCGCTCGGCGTCCCCATGTTCACCATCGTCTGGCTCCCCAGCGTGCCGTCGGTCCCCCGGTAGCGGAGGACGACGTTGAACGCCGTCTGCTGGTCGCCGAACGACTCGTTGAGCGCCCGGCCGAACGCGTTCGGCGGCCCGGCGTTCGAGAACGCGTCCTCGTTCGGGCTCACCCCGACGAACCGTCCGTCGGTGGTGTTCGTCGTTGCGTTCCAGTCCACGACCGCCTCGGTCAGCGTGCCGTTCGCCTCCGCGGCCCGCATCAGCCCGTCCGCGAGGGCGCGCTCCTGGTTCCCGACGTGCTGGTTCGACGTGCTGGCCGAGAGGGGCGTCACCGCGGTGGCCTGGAGCGCGAAGACGACGCCGCTCAACACGAGGAGCGCGGCGACGAACGCTTCGAGCGTGTACGCCTGTCCACGGTCCCTCACGCTACCACACCCTCACGTAGAGCCGGCTCTGTTCGCCCCCGAGCAGGACGGCGCGTCGTGCCACGACCGCGTCCGAGACGGTGGTCGGCTCCTCTCCGGCGGCGAGTCTCGTCCCGGCGATCGTCCGGATACCGGACTCGTCCTGGATGGTCACGTTCACCTGAGTGGCGTCGTCGACGCCGACGACCGATCGTAAGTCGTCCGGGTCGTCCGCGTCGTCCGGATACCGGCAGCCGGTCACGGACCCGTCGTCGGCGCCGTCGAAGAACGTCTCTGTACAGCTCTCGTCCAAGGCCCCGGGCGAGGTCGAACCGACGGCGAGCACGTCGTGTGCGAGCCGGTCGGCGACGCGGTCCGCAGTCACGGCGCTGTTCCCGGTGTCCGTGGTGAACGGGCCGAATATCGTCGGGATGAACGCGACGGTGAAGAGGACGACCGTCAGGAAGATACTGACGCCGACGGTGAAGTCGAGGGTGGTCTGTCCCCGGTTCGGCCGCGTGGCTCGCGCCTCGCCGCCGGTCACCCCACCACCACCCACGTCACGAGTGCGATACTCTGGAGGATGACGACGAACTTCACCCCGGACATCACGTTCGCGGTCCGGATGTAGCCGCTGATGAGCCCCGACAGCACCGCCTGGATGGTGACGGCGTGGAAAAAGAGCAGGGAGAGCTGGCTCGAGTCGATGTTCGCGCCGAAGCTCGCCCCGCCGCTCGCGGCCGCCGACGACGCAGACCCGCCGCCACCCGACGCCTGCTCGGTCAGCCCGGCCATCACGTCGAGGAACTGCGTCTTGAGGATGGCCATCACGCCCAGGAGCGTCAGGTAGGTCATCAGGATGATCGCGACCTGCATCCGCGTCCGGGACTTGCGCTCGCGCTCGATGTCGTCCTGGTTCTCGGAGGCCTGTGCGGCCGTCGAGAGAACGTCGGTGATCTGGCTCGACGCCTCCTGGGCCTTCGAGATGAGCTTCACCGTCCGGGCCATCCGCGGGATGTGGTACGTGTTGTTGAACTCGACCATCGCCTCCTTGAGGCTCATCCCGTAGTTGACCTTGGCGTACATCGTCTCGAACTCGTCGGCCAGCCTCCCGGAGGAGGTCTCGGAGACGGTCCGCAGGGACTCGAGCAGCGTCTGGCCCGTGTCGTTCGCACTGGAGAGCTTCCGGAGGTTCTCCGAGAGCTTCGTGATCACCGCGCGCCGCGAGCGAACGTTCCACTCGTAGAAGAACGCGAGCGGGAGGAGGACAACGTACGACGGGAGGTAGTAGAGGAAGAACGTCGAGACGACCGGTGCGCTCTTCATCCCACCCCACGACACCGGCGCAATCCCGGTGGCGACCGTGCCGGCGAGCAGCGCGAGCGCGAGCGGCACGGCCGGGATGAGCCACCACAGCGGGTGGTCCCGGAGGAACAGGTGCGGGGCCGCCGCGATCTCTCGCAGCAGGTTGCCCCGCTCTTTGCTCTTGATCTTGTTGAAGACGCCGTGGCGCCCGGTGTACTGGTTGATCAGCCCGAGGTTGAGGACGCCGCTTTCGGCCGTCGACTCGATCCGGTCGGTCGCGTCGTCGGGCATCAGGTAGCCGTCGCCCGGCTCGTCCTGCTTGACCGTCGAGACGAGAACCAGAAATCCCACGCCCGTGAGCGGGATGAGCGCGTACACCGTCCCGAGCAGGAGAACGGACTTGCCGTTGCCCAGCATGCTCATGATGACGAGAATGATGATGAGCAAGAGCGGGAACAGCGAGAGCGTCATGTACATCTCGCCGAACAGCTCCAGGGTCTCCAGGGTCATCTCCTGTTGCTGTTTCGCCGTCCGCATGTGCTTCTGTTTCTTGTCGTCCAGGAACGCCTCCATGTCACCGCCGCTGTTGACGATAGAGAGCATGTCCGTCAGGAACTGCGAGAGCTCCTCGCTCGGCGTCTCAGCCGCCTGGTCCCTGATGGCGTTGCGGTAGTCGGTCCCGAAGTACTCCGTCTCCTGTGTGATGGACTGGAACTCCTTTGCCACCTCGCCGTAGGTGTCCTCGGCCTGTGCCATCGCCTCGATTATCTCGAGCTGGTTCAGGCCACCCACAGAGAGGGCGTACATGAACGACACCGAATCCGAGAGCAGCATGTTGATCTCGCGCTTGCGCGCCGACGCCCGGGAGTAGGGAATCGCGACGAGCGACCCGAATCCCGCCCCGAATCCGACCGTGCCGAGGACGACGCCGACGAACAGAATCGCCGCCGGCACCCGGAGCGCCTCGAGCAACGCGATCAGTCGGTCGTTCTGGAGCGCCAGGTTCGTACTGATGACATCCGGCGAGAGAACGCCGAACGCGAACAGCGACCACCCGAGGACGATCCCGACGGCAGCCAGCACGCCGCCCGCGATAGACCCGTACGCGAGCGAGCGGGCGAGGTAGAGTTCGACGTTGTCGGCCATCCGGGCCTGTGCGAGCTTGGTCGACAGGTCGTCGACGAAGTCGCCGTCCTCGTTGAACACCCACCGGTAGACCGGGAGAAAGAGATCTTCGAGGACATCCCCTTCGAGGCCAGCGTCGTCACTGCCGGCTTCGAGGCTCACTCGCCGCCCTCCTCGTCGGAGACGTCACCGAAGCCCCACCCGTCGAGTTCGTCTTCGTCCTCGGCCTCGGCCTCGTCGGACGACGCGTCCTCGTCCGCCTGTTGGCTCGGGGTCTCCAGCGTGAACTCGGGGGTTTCCGTCGCCCCGTTTGCCGTCGTCTCCTCCGTCTCCCCGGCCGACGCCTCGACAGAGTCGGCCTCGTCGGGGTCGACCCCGACGGCGCCGGCCTCGTCGACGTCGGAGAGCGCGCTCGCGACGCCCCCGAGGTGTCGGCCTTCGTACTCGGGGAACAGCTCTTCGTTCGCGCGCTCGAGGATCTCCCGGGCCTCCCCGCGGCCCTCGGCGTCGGGCTCCGGTCGCGGCACCATGTTCTCGCGCTCCGGGTCGATGTCGATCAGAACCGACTCCATCTCGCGGAGGTCCTCGAGGCTCGTCTCCAGCCGGTCGTTCGCCATCAGCGCGATGATCGAGTCCTGGTCGTTGATGAACGCCTGGAACGTCGCCGCGACCTGTGTGTACGTGTTCAGGTCGTTCTCGATGAGGTAGGCGAGGACGACCCGGCGCTTGAACAGTTCGTCGTCGAGCCGCTGCTGGCTCCAGCCGCGGTCGAACTTGATCTGTTCGAGCGTGTTCGACTCGCCCATCTTCAGGAACTCGTCGGTCTCGGCCTGCCACTGGAAGACGTCCTGGACGTTGATCTCGTCGTTCTCGGCGTCGTAGTGGTTGATCTCCGTGAGCGACTTGTTCCGGCGGACCTTCTGGCCCTGGACCCGGGTGGAGGTCTGGATCGAGACGAGGTTGAGCGCCGTGAACATCGTCTTCGAGACGTTGATCGGGTCCGTGGTGAACCGCTTCAGCACCTCGCCTACCGTGTCGGCGTGGAAGGTGGTGTAGGTCGTGTGGCCCGTGGACATGACCTGGAAGAGGGTGCGACCCTCCTCGCCACGGATCTCGCCCATCACGATGTAGTCGGGCCGCTGACGCAGGGCGGCCTCCAGCAGGTCGAACTCGTCGACGTCCCCCTTGTCGTCGTCGGAGAATGAAGGCCGGGTGACCGACGCGATCCAGTTGCGCTGGGGCAGTTCGACCTCGCGGGTGTCCTCGATCGAGACGATCTTGGAGTTCGATGGAATAAACAGGGAGACGGCGTTCAGCGACGTCGTCTTTCCCGACGCCGTGCCGCCCGCGAAGATGAGCGACTTGTTGTTCTCGATGCAGAGCCACAGGAACGCCATCTCCCCCAGGGAGAACGTCTTCCAGTTGATCAGGTCGACCGGGGTGAAAGGGACGTCCTTGAACTGCCGGATGGTGTAGTTCGTCCCGTGGTCGGACACCTCGCGCCCGAGTGTCAACTGCGCGCGCGAGCCGTCCGGAAGGGTGGCGTCGACCTGCGGCTGGCGCTTGCTGATCCCCTTTCCGGAGCGCTGTGCGAGTTTCACGACGAAGTCGTCGAGTTCCGCCTTGCCGTGGTAGACGTTGGTGATGATCTGCTCGTAGTCGGAGTGATAGACGAAGACGGGCGAGTCGTAGCCGTCACACGAGATGTCCTCGACGTTGATGTCGTGTTTGATCCCGTCGATCTTCTCGAACCCGATGAAATCCCGCTTCAGGTGGTACAGCATCTTCTCGACCTGGTACTCCGTCAGGGTCTGCGGGTCGTTGTCGAGGACCGCGGGTTCGGGGCGGACCGACTGCCCCGAGAAGTCCTTCGACCGGTCGCGGGCCGCGCCGGTCGCGGGGTCGTCGGCGTCGTAGAGCACGTCGTCCTCGCCGTAGCGCTCGGGACTGCCGTTCTCGGGGGCCTCGACCGCGTCGGTCGTCGACCCGTTGGTCGCCTCGTTCGCCCCGTCGCCGAACAGGTCCTCGTAGGCCCCGCCGGTTCCGTCGTCGGCCGACCCGGAGGAGAACAGCCCCGAGAGGAACCCGCCGCCGGAGCCGTCGTCGGCCGACGGCTCCGTGTCGACGCTCCCGACCCGGTCGGTGGACGCGGTGTAGATATCGTACCGGTTCATGAGGCCGAGCGCCTCGCGTTCGATGACGTCCCGTCGGTCGTCCCGGCTGTCGCCGACGATACCCTCCTCGGAGTATTTGATCGAGGTGCGGAGTTTCCCCTCGAGGAACTCCCGGAGGTCGGCCTCTATCTCGTTTTCGTAGGGTTCGATCAGGTAGTACTTCTTCTCGTTCTCCTTGCGCGAGTGGAAGATGACGACGAAGGCGTACGGCTCGTTGACCCAGTACCGCTCCTCTTCTGTGAAGTGGTGCTTTTTGACGTTCGGCACGGCCTTTTCGAGGTCGTACCGGGTGACGACCGTACTCGCGCCGGACTCGTCGGTAAAGAAGCGGTCCTCGTCGAGATCCTCGCGCACGTCGACGGTCCGCTCGTCGACGAGAGTCGAGAGCGACTCCGCGGCGCGTTCGCCCGCGTCCAGCCGGTCTCCGAGTCGGGTCGGGTCGAATCCGAGCGCCTCGGCGCGGCTCGCTTCGAACTCCGCGTCGAACTCCGCCCAGGTGTACCGGTCACCGGAAGTGACCGCCCCCTCGTCTGCCTCGCTGTCCCCCCCATCGCCGTCCAGCCCTACGTCTGTCGGGCTGTCGGCGTCCTCGATAGCCATTACAGCCAGATATCATATCGGAGATTAAAAAACCCTTCTCCGCAGTTATCCTCTGTCAAAATGCGGTCGACAACGATTAGCGTCCGCCTCCCGAGGTCCACCCGTGATCGACGCGCTAGAGGCGCTCCTCCGGACGTTCGGGCCGTTCGTAATCCCGGTCGCGCTCTTCGTCGCCGGCCTCGTGGGCTACGCCGGCCTCGTGGTACTCGGTCGGGCCGGGGTCGTCGACACGGACGACGACGACGGGACCGAGTCGGGCGAGGGGTGGGAGCGGCGTTAGCCGCGGAACGCCCGGACGGCCTCGCGGGTCGGCACCGTCTCTACCGCCCCGCGCTCGGTCGTCGTCAGGGCGGCGACGGCGTTCGCGAACGCCACGGCCTCGTCGAGTGACTCGCCGGCCCGGAGCGCCGCGACCGCGCCCGCGAGGAAGGCGTCGCCCGCGCCCGTCGTGTCGACTGTCTCGACGTCGTAGCCCGGGTGCCGGACCGTCTCGGGCCCCGGCCACGGACTCCCCGTGGCGTACGCGCCGTCGCCGCCGAGCGTGAGGAAGACGGTGTGCGGACCGGCGTCGCAGACTGCGGCCGCGAGGTCGGCCGGGTCGGCGTCGACTGCAAACCCGGCACCGGCGAGGTCCGCGCGCGAGGCCTTCACCACGTCTGCCAGCCCCAGCATCGTCCGCACGGACGGCCCGTAGTCGAACGCCGTCCACAGCTCCGGCCGCGCGTTGGGGTCGAACGATACGGTCGCGCCCGCGAGCGAGGCGCGCCGGGCCAGCCCGAGCGTCGCGGACCGCGCCGGCTCGTCCGCGAGGAGGACGCCCCCGAGGTGGACCCAGTCGACGCCGTCGAGCGAGAGTTCGCCCGCACGGTCCGGGTCCAGACGGGTGTCTGCGCTCCCGTCACGGTAGAAGGTGAACGCGCGCTCGCCCGACGACTCCAGCGAGACGAAGGCCAGTCCCGTCCGGGCCTCCGGGTCACGCTCCACGAGGTCGGTCGCGACCCCCTCGGCGTCGAGACGGTCGGCGAGGAAGTCGCCGAACGGGTCGTCGCCGACGCGCGTCCAGAACAGCGGCGGGTCGTCGAGCCGTGCCAGTCCGACCGCGACGTTCGCCGGACCGCCGCCGAACCGCCGGTCGAACCGCTCGACCGCCGAGAGCGACCCCGGCGCGTCCGGGAGCATGTCGACGAGCGTCTCGCCGGCGACGAGGGCTCTGCTCACGCGGTCTCCTCCCGCGCTGTGACGGGGCCGGGCGTGGGCCACAGCGTCCGCCGGCCGCCGCTCCGCTCTGTCATAGACGCCCGTCGCCGGGAACGGGTTTACCGTTTATTACTGTCGGCCGAAAGGTCGAGCCGTGACCACACTCGCTGGCCGCTCGCTGGTCCCGAGCGTCGGGGGACGCTCGTGACCGACGACGCGCCACGGACGTTCGACCCGGGGACTGTCGGCCGGGTCGCGGCGGCGAACGAGGTCGCGCCGGAGCGACTGCGTGACCTGCTCACTGCCCACCAGCGACTCGTCCACGAGACGCCGGGGACCGGCGGCGTCGCCGGACTCATCTACGAGTGGCGCCGGGCGTTCGCGCGCGACCCCGTTCTCCGCAGGGCGGACGACGCCTTCCACCTCGCGGTCGAACCCCACGTCTGGGCGGAGTACGTCGCGGCACTCGACGCGACAGATCGCGAGGCGGCAGCGCTCCGGGAGGTCCACGCGGCCGCCGTCGAGGCGACGCCCGACGACGACCGGGAGCCGATGCTGGTCTGGCGCGAGTAGCCTCGCCGGGCGACCGGGGAGTTATGCCGCCTCACGGTCTATCGCAACTGGATGGGCGTCCGTCGGCTGGTCCGGGGACGGGTCGAGTGGCCCCGGCTCGAGGAGGTCGGACGCGAACTCGCAGAGCGGTACGACCGCGACGTCGTCCGCGTGCGGTTCCTCGACGCCGACAACTGGCTCTCGACCCCGATGGTCGTCGACGAGGAACTGTTCGTCAAGCTGATCACCCCGCAGAACTCGATCGTCCACGCGCTGTTCACCACGGGCCGGAACATCGGCGCGTTCTCCTCGGGCGTCGAGGGGTTCTTCGAGCATTTCGGCACCCCAGTCCAGATGGCCGAACACGAACTCGAGGCGACCCGCCGGATGCGGGACCTCGACGTGAACGCCCCGGAACCGATCGAGGCGTTCGAACTGGAGGGGCTGGGCGTCCTCGTCGTGGAGTACCTCCCGGAGTTCGAACCGCTCGACGACCTGCCGCCGGAGGAGGCGCGCGCCCGCGCGCCAGACCTGTTCGACTCGCTCGCGCGGATGCACGAGGCCGGCCTGGCCCACGGTGACCTGCGCGCCGAGAACGTCCTCGTCCTCGACGGCGAGGTGTACCTCATCGACGCGACGAGCGTCCGCGAGGACGCCCGGGAGGAGGCGCGCGCGTACGACGTCGCCTGCGGGCTGGCGGCGCTGACACCGCTCGTGGGCGCGCGGTCGGCCGTCGACGCCGCGCTCTCGGCCTACCCGCTCTCCGTGGTGCTGGCCGCGCGGGAGTTCCTCGACTTCGTCAACATCCGCCCGGACCACGACTTCGAAGCCGCGGTCGTCAAAGGCGAGATCGAGAAGCGCGCGAGCTGAGCGCGGCCTCGAACAGGTCGACGTTCCGCTGGTTCACACGCAGGACCGCGTCGACGACGGTCCCGAGAACGGGGATCGACCCGAGTGTCGCGTCGACAGCCACGTACAGAGCCATCCGGGCGAGCGTCCCCCGCGGGACGCCCGCACGCCACGCTTCGACGAGTATGTACGACGACAGGAGGGCCGCGACGAGGTCGCCGCCGACGGGGAGTACCGAGACGAGCGGGTCGAGACCGACGCGGAACCCGCCGGGAAGACGGACCGCGTCGTCGAGGAGGTGCGCGAGCCCCCGGGCGCGCCGGAGACCGGGCGGAACGTCTGACACGGCAGCGGATACGGTGCCGACCGAGTTGAATCTACTCGTCGGAAGTGGTAGAAACGGGAGGCGAGGCGGGAGGTGGGTCGGGGGGCGCGCCGGGCTTTGGATTCGCCGACTCTCGACGAGAAAAGCGTCGATGCGTCGGCATCCGAGAGGAGTGTCTGGAGTGGTATAAGTACACCGACTCCGGCTTCAGGCGGTCAGGCCGAGGTCGCGCCGGAGCGCCGACTCGAGGTTCGACAGTTCGTCGTCGAGGTTCTTCTCGAAGAACCGCTCGACGCCCGGGAGCCGACCGTCGACGACGAACTCGTTCACCAGCTGACAGCCGTCTTCGGTCTCCTCGACGGTGTGTTCGCCCTGGACGCGGAACACCCGCGAGGTTCCGACGAACTGGACGTGGTGTGGCGGGTCGCGCACGGTCTCTTCCGTCTCGACGGTGACGGTGGAGCTGACGACCGGGATGGGAAGCGCGACCTGCCACGTGGCGTCCGGCCCGTCGACGTCGAACGAGTCGACGACGCTGATGGCGCTCGCGCGCTTGGCGGGGTCGACGATGAACGCCCAGACGTCGTCGACCGGTGCCGCGAACTCTAACGTGCGGGACACGCGGACGGTCATAACAACTGGTCCGCCCGCGGGAGGAAAAGTGCGACGGGTCAGGCCGGGGTAACGCGCCACGTCGTCGACCGGGCACGACCCCATTTCTCGATCTCCACGTGGTCGGACTTGTCGGCGAGCGCCGACAGTCGGGAGCCGACCTGCTTCGCGGACATCCCCAGCGCGTCGGCGATGTTCTTCGCCCGGAAGTAGCGGTCGCCGCGGGACACGCTGTCGTGGAGGTACGCGACGATCCGTTGTTCGTCCTCGGTGTACTCGTCCATGCCGCTACCTACGTGCCTGCGACTCTTAACGGTTTTCTGCGGCGTCAGGCGTAGACCTGCGCGGCCACGACCGCGACGGCCGCAGCCAGCATCGCGAGCGCGAACCCCCACGCCTTTCCGGCCTGTGAGGGGGCCGCTACCATCGCGGCCGCGCCGCCGAGCGCCACGAGTCCGAACAGGACCGTGAGTCCGACCCCCATGTCGGACTCCATCGTCTCGGTTGCCATGGACGCTCCTCCGGGTCTGTGGGCTTAGTTCGTTCGGGTCGCGCCGACCCGATGGCGTTTTCAGACCGATAGACACAATGGGGGGGTATGGTATCGGGGCTGCTGTCCCGGCTGACGGCGAGCAAGGTCCGAATCGCGGCTGTCGCCGTCGCCGCGCTGGCCCTCCTCCTGGGTGTCGGTGTCGCAACGGGGATCCTTGGCGCGCCGACTGTCACCGGGGTCGACAACCGATTCGCGGGCGTCAACGAGACGACGACGACCATCGAGAGCGACCTCCGGGTCCGGAACCCGAACCCGGTCGGCGCGAGTCTCGGCGGGCTCACCCTCGATTACCGCGTGTCGATGAACGACATCACGATGGCGAACGGGACGAAGCGGGGCATCTCGGTCGCAACCGGCGACTCCACCCTCCAGTTCACCACCTTCCTCGCGAACGAGCGCATCCCCACGTGGTGGGTGAGCCACGTCAACGCCGGCGAGGAGACCACGCTCCGGGTCGAGGCCGAGGTCCACTCCTCGCTCGTCGGGTCGAGCTTCGACGCGCCGCAGGTCGAACGTGACGTCGAGACGAACGTCGTCGGCGCGTTCAACTCCACCGAACGCCGGCCCGTCAACGCCAGTCTCCCCGCCATCTCCGACCCGGTCCTCTACGTCGAAGAGACCAGCGGCCGGTGGGGGACGGTGAACAGCGAGCGGACCGAGGTCGAGACGGCGTTTCTCGTCTCGAACCCGAAGCCGTACCCCGTGGTCGTCACCGAGATCGGCTACGAGATCCGCATGAACGGCGTGGTGATGGGGGAGGGCTCCACGGCGCGCGAGTACGTGATCCCGGGCAACGGGGGCGAGCGCCGGATGAACGCCACGACGGTGATGCGGACCGCGCGGTTCGACGAGTGGTGGGTCACCCACCTCGAGCGCGACCAGACGACGACGCTCACGATCGACTTCTACTTCGTCGTCGACCCGCAGACGCCCGGCGTCCAGCCGGTTCGGGTGCCCCTCGACAGCCTCGAGCAGACGATAGAGACGGACATCTTCGGGAACAAGGCGGCGAACGAGGGGACGAGAAACGGGACGCCGAGCGGCGAGACGACCCCCACGCCGACGCCGACCACCACCGACGACGGGTCGGAGCGGACGCCGACTCCCACGCCGACGCCGACTCCCACCGACGACGACGGGGCAGAGCGGACGCCGACCCCCACGCCGACGCCGACCCCCACCGACGACGGCATACTCCTCTAGTCGATGGCGACGTGGTTCGAGTCCTCGTTCAGTGCGAGGTTCGCCGCGATCTCGGCGTTTCGAACCGCGTACTCTGCGGTCTGGCGCAGGCCGACGAGCACCTCGCGGACCTCCAGGAGGGTCGCGTTCGACAGTTCCGGGAGGTCGTCGAGCAGTTCGCGCTCGGTGTCTCTGATCTCGCGGAACATCTGGCGAACCTCGATCGTCATGTCGTAGTCGCGCTCGACGACCGACCGAACCGCGAGCGCCGTGATCTCGTCGACCGAGTCGGTGAACTCACGGATCTGTCGCATCGTCGGAGAGTCGATGTCGAGAGTGTGACCCTCGGCGTTGAGACAGATCTCGGCGATCTCCTGGGCGTGGTCGGCGGTGAGTTCGAGATTCTTCGAGACGGAGCGGTAGCCGACGAGCGGGAACCCCGATTCGAGGCCGATCGCCCGCGCGAGATTCGGGTTCTGGTAGGCGGTGAAGATCAGCCGCAGGAGGAGGACGAAGATCTTGTTCGCCTGACGCTCGCGGTTGAGCGCCCGTTCCGCGAGGTCGGGGTTCCCGTGTGCGAGCGCCTTCATCGCCTCCGTCCGCATCGTCGAGCCGGTGTTCTCCAGCCGTTCGAGGAGGTTGTCGAGCGCGAAGTCTTCGGGGTCGACCGAACACCGGATCGCGATGGCGTCCGGCGTCTCCTCGATGACGCCCAGCCCCATCAGCTGTGTCTCGGCGCGGTAGACCGCGTTGATATGCTCGCTGTCCAGCGCCCCCTCGCGCTTGCCAACGTGGATCACCCGTCGCCCGAGGACGTACTGCGCGACGATCGCCCGCTCGACGCCGTCCGCGTCCAGGTCGTCGGCGTGGATGCGCGCGGAGGTGTCCTCGCTCGACGCCGACTCCGACAGAACCGTCAGCGTCCCCTTCTCGCCGGTCCGGATCGTCACCTCGTCACCCTTCTCGACGTCGTGGTCTTTCGTCCACTCCGCCGGAAGGGTCATTGCCAGCGTCGACGGCCCCAGTCGCTGGACTTTTCTCGTCTCCATGCGACCCGATGCGTTCCGGAGATAATAAAACAAACCGGTCCATCTTAGTATCCCTTATATCGATCAGGCGATCTGCATCATCCTTGTCTCCACGCGCCCGACCCGCACGCGGGTCCACCCGCGCAGCGACTCGTCGAGCTCCGGGTCGTCGGTGTCGACGCGGAGAACCCCGAGTTCGTCGAGTTTCGCCCGCGAAGCAACGACCCGAAGGTCACACCGGCGGACGACGGCCGGCGAGAGCTGCGGGTTCCCCCGTCCCAGGACGAAGCCCTGCCCGCCGATGGGTGAGACGACGGCGGCGTTCCGGTCCCCGAGCGACTCCAGAATCTCGGCCTCGCTCGCGTCGCGTGCCAGCACCGTGCCGTCCCGCCAGACGTCGACGCCGAGCGGCGAGCCCTCGAACCCGAGTGCACGCTTTATCTCCCCGACGGTACTCCCCGGACCGAGTACGTACGTCACACCCGGGTCGACCGACGCCGCGAACCCGCGCGCCAGCCCCTCGACCGACCCGCCGCCGGTCTGTTTCGAGGACTGGAGCACCTCGGCGACGGGGACGGGGACCACCGCGCGGAGTTCGGGAGAGACCTCTCCTTCCCTGTACTGGTCCTCGTCGATATCGAGCACCTCGCGGTCCTCGACGCGGGAGACGGAGGCGACGGCCTCGGCGGCCGCCTCGGGCGAGACGGCAAACACGGAGGAGTAGACTTTCACGCCCGCGGGCACGCCGAGCGTCGGCGTCTCGCCGTCCAGCGCGTCGGCCACGTCGGCCGCCGTGCCGTCCCCCCCGACGAAGAGGACGAGGTCGGCGTCGGCCTCGCAGAACGCCCGGACCGCCGCACGGGTGTCGGCGGCGCTCGACTGCTCGTCGTCCGTGCCCACTGGCGCTCCCAGTACGTCAGTCTCGAACCCCGCCTCGCGCGCGAGCGACGCGCCCATCGGGTCCGCCCACGCCAGGATCGTCGCGTCGGGCAGGTGGCCGGAGAGCGCCGAGAGCGCCCGCCGGGCCCGGTCCGGTGCGCGAGGCTCTGCGCCCCGCTCGCGTGCCTCTGTGACCTTCCCGTCGGTCCCTTTCAGGCCGACGCGCCCGCCCATTCCCGCCACGGGGTTCAGCACGAAGCCGATGCACACAGACGGAGATCGGCGGGCGTCGGTAAAAGGTCGTCCGGAGCCGTCGGGTTCAAGTCGGGGCGGTCGGAGTGGGGGACGTGAACCAGATCGTCGCGAAGACGGCCGGGGCAGAGCCGGCCTTACCGACGGACCTCGTCGGGGCCGTGGTCCTCGTCGTCAGCCTCCTGCTCACGATCGGGTGGCTGGCCTACCTCTACCGCTGACCGGCGTCGTCCGGGGCGAGGTCGACCCGTTCGCGGAGCCACGCCGCCGCCCGCGCCGCCGCCTCGGGGTCGCGCGAGCGCACCCGGAGCCGGACCGTCTCGCCCGGGTAGCTCCCGACGGTCACGTCGAACCGCTCCTGAACCGTCTCCATCCGGTCGATCAGCGCGCTCTCGGGTTCGTCCGCGACGACCGCCTCGACGTGCGTGCGTTCGCCCGAGAACTCCGGAGCGACCCGTTCGAACATCGCCTTCATCTCGTCGGGGACACCCGGGAGGACGTAGATCGACTCGACGACCGCGCCCGGCGCGACCCCGACGTCGTTCTCGAGGAATCGTGCGCCGGCGGGCAGGTCACCGGTCCCCTCCGCGAGGTCGTCGGCGCTGTAGCCGCCCGCCCCGGTGAGCCACGCGAGCGCCCCCTCGTGCTCCTCGACCGGCCGGCCGACCGCGGCGGCGACGCCCTCCATCGTCAGGTCGTCGTGGGTCGGGCCGAGGCCGCCGGTGACGACCACGGCGTCGTACGCCGCGCGGTACTCGTTGACGACCTGCGCGATGTCGGCAACGCGGTCGGGGACGGTCGTGATCCGCTCGACGTCGACGCCTCGCTCGGCGAGGCGCGCACAGAGCCACTGCGAGTTCGTATCCGTGATCTCGCCGGCGAGAATCTCGTCGCCGACGGGCACGACCGCGACGCGCATGGGACGAGGAGGAGAGGCGGCGTTAAGTGGTTATCCCATCCCCGGCGGCGGGCGCCGGGAGTCGTCGTCTTCCACGTCGACGTCCAGCCCCATCTCCTCGCGCCGTTCGCGCAGGCGCTTGATCTGCTGGCGGTAGTAGAGCAGGCCGCCGCCCCCGACGACCAGCCCGATGACCGCGAGCGCGCCGAAGGCGTACAGGTCCCGCTCGAGGTAGAACCGGACGGCGATCGAGTCGCTCTGCACCTCGTCCCAGCGGATGATGGTTCTCCCCGCCTCGGTCCGGCCGACCTCCGAGCCGCCGGGCGAGACAGAGCCGAACGGCGGGACGCCGACCCGCCTGTTCTCCGGCAGAACGACGACGTAGGACCCCTCGACGAAGACGGGGAGGGTGAACTGCTTCGGCGTCGACGACGAGGAGAAGGCGAGTTGCCCCGTCTCCGTTCCGCTCTGGGCCGGGAGTGAGACGTTCACCTCTTCACGCGTGCGGCTGATACCGCCGCCGCGGGCCTCGAACTCCGTGCCGTTCACCACCGTGCCGTTCGGGTAGCGGTAGCGGAGCGCAGAGACCGGGATGGGCGACCGGCCGCCGAAGGCGTCGCGGCGGAACAGCTGTACCGAGTCGCGCGCGCTCCGGTTTATCCGGTAGACCCCCCGGAAGCGCGCGTTCTCGGTGACGACGACGTGGACGTCGGCGTCGGTCGACCAGTCGTAGCTGTCGGCGCCCGCCGGCGCCTCGGCGAGCTGTTCGTCCGAGACAGAGCCGCCGCCGAGCAGGCCGGCACAGCCCGAGAGGAGGAGCAGGCCGACGAGCGCGACGACGGGGAGAAGTGAACGAGGTCGTGACATTCGTGTGATCAGGGGACGACACACCGCAGCTCCGCGGGCAGGTGTTCCCCGACGGCGGCGAGGATGCCCGGTGGGTCGGTCGATTCGGTACAGACGACGCTCTGCTCTAACAGGCCGAGCCGCTCGACGGTCACGATGTCGCGGGCGTGGCCCGCCCGGTTGACCGTCGCCCGGACCTCGCCGCGGGTCGCGCTGTTGACGTTCAGACGCCCCGCTCCGCGGGTCCAGTCGTAGAGACGGTCGACCTCCTCGTCGGCGAGCCGTGGCGGGTCAGAGAGGACGACCCGGAGGCGCACGTGCTGGACGAGCCCGAACCGGTCGCGCACCTGCGCCGCGGTGCCCGGGCCGAGGTCGAGGTCCGCGGCCGCAATCTCGACCGTCCGGGGGCCGAGGTCGACCCCGAGCGAGTCGTCGGTCCACGACTCCAGCGTCCCGACGTAGGTCTCGCCGGAGTCGAGATGGGTCGGCACCTCGCCCCACTGCTCGCGGAGGAGGTTCCGTGCGGCCACCTCGTCCTCGCCGGAGAGCGTGACCGACACCCAGTCGTCGGCGCGGACGCCGGCGGTCCACCCGACGTCGAGGTCACCGAGCGCGTCGGCGAGCAGCGCGTCGAGCGAGTCGAGCGCGCGCTCGCGGGCGTCGCCGGAGACGTAACACTTGGTCGCGAGGACGACCATCTACGCCGAGACCGTCTCCATGTCGGCGTTCAGCTCTTCTTCTAACTCGGTCAGCCGCTCCTGCATCGCCTCGAGCAGGCGGTCGTTCTCCATCGCCTCCAGCGGCGAGCCGCACTCGGGACACTCGAAGCCGAAGTCCATCGCCTCGCCGAACTCGAAGCGCAGGGAACAGACCTCACAGAGGTAGAACTCGTTCTCGCGCTCGTACTCCTCGCGGCGGTCGAGCGCGACCATCAGCCGCTCCATCTCCTCGGCGAGATTCTGCGGGATGTTGTCGTACTCGAACGTCCAGAGGTAGGTGAGCCAGCCGGAGTCCTCGTCGCGCACCCGGCGGTAGGAGGCCAGGTCGTTCTCGTAGAGGATAAACAGCGCCCGGCGCACGTCGTTGAGCTCGAGGCCGAGCTCCTCCGCGAGTTCCTCGTCAGTCACCTCCCCCTCGGCGGGCGCCGCGGCGACCGGCATCCCCTTGGGCCCGACGAGTTCGTGGAGGTACTTCTGGATCACCGGGTCGTTCAGGAGCTCGTCGAAGGCCATCGCCTGTCTCTCCGCCGTCTAGTCGGTTAAACTCACCGACCCCCGTCGGTCCGGCGGTCAGTCCCCGGCGTCGGCGTCCGCGTCGCCCGCCTCGACGACCCGTTTGCCCGTCGCTTCCGGGACCACGCGCCGTTCGGCGTCGACCCACTCGCGGTCCAGCTCTCGGCCCTCGAACAGACGGTCGAGAAAGACGGCGAGCCCCGCCACCTCGGAGTGGGGCTGGTTCGTCACCGCGACGTTCCAGTCCGCGCGCTCGTAGACGTCGAACGGCACCTTCTCGGCGCCGACGACGACGAGAACCGGGGCGGGTCGGCCGGCCGTCCGGATCTCGTCTTCGACCGTCTGGACCGGCTCACCGTACATCGTGAGGTGGACGACGACGCCGTCCCACTCCCGGATGCGTGCGCGCCACGAGCCGTCCTGTTCGACCGCGAAGGGGCCGCCGAACCGCTCGGTCACCGAACGCGCGGTGTCGGCGGCGTCGCTCGCGTTCTCCGGGAGGATCACCCGGCTCGCGCCGAGCGCCCGCGCCGTCAGCGCGACGTGAGTCGTCATCCGGTCGTCGCGGCCCGGGCGGTGACCGAGGCGGAGGACCGCGACCTCGGTGTCGTCGTCCATAGCCGTCGTCGGTGGGGAAGGGTCGTCGGGCTTTCGGTCGGGCGCGAACGAGGGTTCAAGCCGCTCGCGCCGCTCGAAACAGTATGCGACCCGAAGACGGCGCCGGCGTCGCGGGCGTCGACCTGTCCGACCGGACCGTCCTGGTGACGGGCGCGACGAGCGGCATCGGCCGGGAGACGGCGCTCGCGCTCGGCCGCCTCGGGGCCGAGGTGCTGGTCCACGGCCGGAACCGCGAGGCGGGCGAGGACGTCGCGAGGAAGCTGGACGCCTCGGCCGGCGCGGGCGCGTTCCGCGCGGCGGACCTCGCCGACCTCGACGCCGTCGAGGGGCTGGCCGAGTGGGCGAGCGCGTTCGGCCCGGACGTCCTCGTCAACAACGCGGGCGGCTACTTCCGCGAGGGACGGCTCACCGACGCGGGCGTCGAGTACACCTTCGCGGTCAACCACCTCTCGCAGTTCCTGCTGACCGAACGCCTGCGTCCCGACCTGCCCGACGACGGCCGGATCGTGGTCGTCTCCTCGGAGGCCCACCGGAGCGGGTCGCTCGACCTTCGCTCCGTGCGCTCGGTCGACTCCTACTCCTCGTGGGGCGCGTACGCCCGTTCGAAGCTCGCGAACGTCCTCCACGCGAAGGGGCTGGCCGAGCGACTGCCCGCGGGAGGTCCGACGGCGAACGCGCTCCACCCCGGCGTCGTGCCCGGCAGCGGGTTCCTCCGGGGGCTGCCGGCGCCGTTCCGCGCACTCGCGGGCCTCGCGGGCGGGCTGGCGGCGGTACCGTTCGTGGGCGTCGAGTCGCCCGCGGAGGCCGCAGAGACGAGCGTCTACCTCGCCGCCGCGCCCGGCGTCGACGCGTCGGGCGCGTACTTCGACGACTGTCAGGAGCGTCGACCCGCCGCGGCGGCGCGGGACGACCGCGCGGCCGAGCGGCTGTGGGAGTGGAGCCAGGAGACGCTCGGTCGGAACGACCATTAGGCGGCCTCGTCACCACCGGCCATGACCGACGAACGCCTCCTCGTCACGGGCGGCGCAGGACTCATCGGCTCGCACCTCGCGAGCGCCCTCGTCGCCGACGGGGCCGACGTGGTCGTGGCCGACGACCTCTCCGGCGGCCGGCGCGAGCGGGTGCCCGACGCCGTGGAACTGGTCGAAGCCGACCTGACCGACGCCGACGACGTGGCACGGGTCGTGACCGGCGGCCTCGACCGGGTCTACCACCTCGCGGCCGACTCCGCGGTGGACGCCGACGACCGCCGCGCGCAGGTCGAGGCGAACACGGCGATGACCTACAACCTGCTCGAACGGATGGCGGAGGTGGGGGTGGATTCGCTCGCCTTTACCTCCTCGTCGACAGTCTACGGCGAGGCGCCGCTCCCCACTCCCGAGGACTACGCGCCGCTCGAGCCGATCAGCGAGTACGGCGCCGCGAAGCTCGCAGACGAGGCGCTGGTCTCCACCTACGCCCACGCCTACGGCGTCACCGCCCGGACGTTCCGGTTCGCGAACGTCGTCGGGCCGGGACAGCGGGGAAACGTGATCGCCGACTTCGTCGAGAAGCTCCGCGACGACCCGACGACGCTCGAAATTCTGGGCGACGGCCGGCAGGAGAAGTCCTACCTCCACGTCGAGGAGTGCGTGGCCGCGATGCGCCACGTCGTCCGGGAGGGCGAGGGGCCGCTCGTGACCGTCAACCTCGGCTCGCGGACGACGACGAGCGTTCGTCGGGTCGCAGACATCGTGAGCGACGTGCTGGGCGTCGATCCGACCTACGAGTACACGGGCGGCGACCGCGGCTGGACCGGCGACGTGCCGCGGATGCGCCTCTCGGTCGAGAAGCTCTCTGGCATGGGATTCACGCCGCCCGGGTCGAGCGACGAGGCCGTGCGCCGCGCGGCCGAGGCGCTGGCCGAAGAGATCTAGGCGTCCGCGGCGTCGTCGCCGTCCAGATACCGGAGGAGCGCGAGCCCCGACCGCCCTTCCCGCACCCGCCCGTCGAGACACGCCCGGCGAGCCTCGGCTCGCGACACCCACGTCGCGTCCGACGGGTCGCCCGCCCGTGGCGCGGGACGGTACCGCGAGACGGCGTAGTAGTGAAGGTCGAAGTCGACGCCCGGGCCGGCGGAGGTGGCGAACAGACGCTCGGAGGTCACGGGGTCGAGACCGACCTGCGCACGGAGGACCTCGGGCGCGCGCTCGTCGACGACGTCGCGCACCGCGCGGTCGCCGTGGGCCACCGCCTCGTAGGCGGGGAGCGAGTCGAAGACCGGTCCGCCGGGCAGGCGCCACGTCGGGTCGCCCGGCCCCTGCGGGCCGTCGGGGACGAGGAGGAGTTCGTCGTCGCGCGCGACGACGAGGCGGACGCCCGGCGAGCGCCGGGCGCTCTCGACCGTCTCGACGCCGTCTGCGCCGGCCATCGGCCGCTCGACGACCGCGACGCGGTCGCCGCGGTAGCGGACCCGCTCGTCGCCGGCCGGGGCTCGGTCGGTCACGGCCGCCTCCGGAAGCCGCGAGCAGGCCGCGAGGCGGGAGCAGGGCTCTCGCGAGCGCCCGGCGACCCCGTCGCCGGCGACAGAACGACTGTGGTCACGGCCGAAGACGGTGCGGGCCGAGCAAAGCGGTTGCGATTGGCGTGTGACCCCCGACCACAACCGGTAAGCGCCGCGCGCGCCGCGATCTGGTGTGCAGGTCGTCGGGTACGACACGGGAGAGCCTGCCCTGATACTGAGCGACGGCGACGCGACCGAGGCCGTCTCGCTCGACCCGGGGACCGACATCGCGTACACGCTCGGCGACCGCCGGTGTGCGGGCGTGTTCGGCGCCGACGGTCACGAGCCCTGTGACGCGCCCGAGGCGCCGTACTGCCCACAGCACCGCTCGACGTGGGTCTGTGCGAAGTGTACCGGAACCTGTCTCAAAGACGAGATGGACTGCTTCGACGACCACGCGGTCTACCTCGCGGCGTTCGCGCCCGCGTCGTTCAAGGTGGGCGTGACGAAGCTGCGACGGCTGGAGACCCGGCTCCGAGAACAGGGCGCCGACCGCGCCGCTCACCTCCGGACGGTCGAGAACGGCCGGATCGCGCGCGAGATCGAGGCCGGAATCGCCGAGAGAGTCGGTGACAGTGTGCGGGTCACGAGCAAGGTGACAGGCCTCGGCGGGTCGGTGGACGAGGACGCGTGGGGGGCGCTGCTGGGCGAGTTCGACCCGATCCGGACGTGGGCGCCGGACCACGGGGTCGCCCTCGACGAGCGCCCGGTTGCGGAGACGCTCGCGAGCGGACGGGTCCACGGGACGAAAGGGCGCGTCCTGATCCTGGAGCGCGAGGGGACGACCTACGCGGTCGACCTTCGTGACCTCGTGGGCCACGAGGTCGAAGGCGGCGACCCGGACCGGAGCCTCCAGTCGAGTCTCGGCGCGTTCTGATCCCCGGAGCTTATTCGCGCCCCTCTCGAATGCGCGGTCATGGCAGACGACCAGGACGCAGACCGCGAGGAGCAGGCCGACGACCAGCAGGGCGCCGACGAGACGGAGAGCGAAGGCGAGGAGAAGTCCTTCCGCGAGCGGGTCGAGGAGATCCGCGAGCGCCGACAGCAGGAGGGCGAAGGCGAAGGCGAGGGTGAACCCGGTCCCGGTCCCGGTCCGGAGGAGATGATGGGCGGCGGCGGCGGCGGCAACCCGTTCGCACAGATGATGAGCGGGATGATGGGCGGCGGCGGTCCCGGTGGTCCGCAGGGCGGCATGGGCGGCGGCCCGCCCGGGATGGGCGGCGGCCAGGGCGGCCCCGGCGCGCAGGGCGGAGGGGGCGAGCAGGTCGGGAACGAGGAACTCGTTCGCGAGGTCCGCCAGCTCCGCGACGAGGTGCGCGACGCGACGCGACAGCTCCAGCGGATCGCGCAGGCGCTGGAAGACGACTAGAGCGAGCGGTAGAGCTCCGCGAGGGCGTCGACGGCGTGTTCGACGCTCGTCGTCTCGCGGCGGTCGAGACACCCCTCTTCGAGCGTGTCACGGTCCGCGAGCGCCCGCTCCGTCGCCGCGCGAAGCCCCTCGACGTCGCCCGTCTCGTAGTGATAGCCCGTCACGCCGTCGAGTACCGTGTCCGCGAGCGCTCCCTCGTTCGCGGCGACGACGGGGGTCCCGCAGGCGTTGGCCTCCAGCGCGACCAGCCCCTGTGTCTCGACGGGGCTCGGGAACTGGAAGACGTCGAGCGCCGAGTAGAACGCGGGCAGGTCCGCCCGGTCCAGGAACCCGAGAAAGCGCGCGTCGACGCCGCGCTCTCGTGCCCGAGCCTCCAGGTCCTCGCGGGCGGGGCCGTCGCCGCCGAAGACGAGCGTCGCGTCGAGGCCGGCGGCGGCGTCGACGAGGTCCGCGAGGCGCTTCTCGTAGCCGTGCCGGCCGGTGTAGCCGACGAGCGTTCCCGCCCCGTCGAGTCCGTGCCGGTGCAGAAACCCGGCCGGGTCCACGGGACGGAACCGCTCGGTGTCGACCCCGTTCGGAACCACCTCGACGCGGGTGTCGGTACCGACGGTCTCGACGAGGTGGCTGCGCGTCGCCTCGCTGGGGGCGACGACGGCGTCGGTGCGCCCGAAGAACCAGCGCTCGTACGCCGTCGAGACCCGTTCGAGGCCGTCCTCGACCCACTCGCGGTCGGCGAGGTAGTCCGCGTACTCGCCGGTCGGCGTGTGGTAGTTCGCGACGACGGGGACGTCGGCCGCGCGGCCGAGTCGGAGCCCCGCCACGCCGAGCGCGAAGGGCGTGTGTGCGTGGACCACGTCGACGTCGCGGTCGCGGGCCGCCCGGGGGACCCGGGGGAGGCCGAGGCGGAAGCCGTCGTAGTAGGGAAAGGGGAGCGAGCGCACAGGGTGTTCGCCGGGGTCGGGGTCGTAGCCGCCGGCGTCGGGGTAGACCACGTCCATCCGGCCGCCACGGGCAGCCCAGCGGTCGCGCCACGACTCAACGGTGTAGGTGACGCCGTTGACCGTCGGCAGGTAGGTGTCGGTGAAGGCGACGACCGACTGGTGAGCCATCGGGATTCGGTGGGCCGTCGGGTCGGTAAGTGATTGTGGTATCGCCGTGGGTCGGCGACGGCCGGGTCACGGGACCGAACGCGGCGGGTGCGTGGCGCGCGAACGGAGCGCGGACCACGGCGCGGCGCGACGAGGGAGCCGAGCGAGCCGACCGGAGACCGTTCTCCTGCGTCCCGCAACGCATAACCGCCATCCCAGGCGACGACGGACGTGTCCGGCATCGCGGCCGAACGGATCGACCGCCTCCACGACCTCGCCAGCGAGGCGGCCGCCGCGCGCGAACACGACCTCGCGCGGTCGTACGTCCGTCTCGCACGCCGGATCGCAGAGCGTCACCGCCTGAGACTCCCCCGGCGGTTCCGGCGGTTCACCTGTGACCGCTGCGACGCCTACCTCCGGCCGGGCGCGAACGCGCGGGTGCGCCTCGGTCCCGGCCGGGTCGTGATCCGCTGTGACTGCGGCGCGACGGCGCGGTACCCGTACGACTAGTTCCAGCACTTCGGCGAGGTGGGCTGCTTCTGGGGGTGCCCGAGACGGCACCGCTCTCTCGCGACGACGGCTCGACGGTCCACGGCGACGACAGACGCCGCAGGGCAGACGTCGTCTCACGGCCTCTCGACCCGCGAGCCGGCGTGTGCTGGACGTTCGCCCCCGCCGAAACGTAAAGAACTATTCGTGGGGCGAGTGATCCTCAGCGCATGACTGATGACGAACTGCGTGCGCGCGCCCACGACCTGGACGCGACGCTGCGCGTTGGGAAGCGGGGACCCGAAGCGGTGCTCGACGAGTTGAACGACCAGCTCGCGGACCGGAACCTCGTGAAAGTTCGGTTCCTGCGCGCTGCACGCGCGGGGACCGACGTCGAGGCGCTCGCGGCCGAGATGGCCCCCGAGGTGAGCGCGGAGGTCGTCGAGACCAGGGGTAACACGGCGGTGTTTCACCGATGATGGTTCCGCTCCAGGCGGTCTCGTTCGTCCGGGACCTGCTCGCCGGGGTTCTGGGCGACGCCATCGCCGGGGCCGTCGCGCCGGTTGTCGTCTTTCTCGCCGCGTTCGTTCTCGTCTACCTCGTCGGCCGCGCGGCCGTGAGCGCGGTGCTCGCGCGGGTGTTCGAGGCCCGGGGGCTGGACGAACACGCCCGAAAGCCGCTGAACAAGGTTGCGAGCGTCGCGGTGGCGTTCGTCGCCGTGGCGGTCGCGTTCGGCCTCGCGGAGTACGGCAACTTCCTGACGTCGCTCGCGACCATCGCGGCGGCGGCGACGCTCGCCGTCGGATTCGCGCTGCAGGACGTGGTCAAGAACTTCGTCGGGGGCGTGTTCATCTTCACGGACAAGCCGTTCCGCATCGGCGACTGGATCGAGTGGGACGGGAACAGCGGCGTCGTGGAGGACATCTCCTTTCGTGTCTCCCGGGTCCGGACGTTCGACAACGAACTCCTGACGGTGCCGAACTCGCAGCTGACAGACGGCGTCGTCAAGAACCCGGTCGCGAAGGACAAACTCCGCCTGAAGGTGCCGTTCGGCATCGGCTACGACGACGACATCGAGCGAGCGACCGAGATCATCGTCGAGGAGGCCGAGAAGTCGACGGGCATCCTCGACGACCCCGCGCCGTCCGTGCGCCTGACCGAACTCGGCGACTCCTCCGTCGTCCTCCAGTCGCGCGTCTGGATCGCCGACCCCTCGCGTGCCGATTTCGTGAAGACCCGCGCCGACTACGTCACGGAGGTCAAGCGGCGGTTCGACGAGGAGGGCATCAACTTCCCATACCCGAACCGGACGCTCGGCGGCGAACTCTCGGTCGAGGGGCTCGACCAGCTCGCCCAGCGCGCCGACTAGAGTTCGATCCGCTCGACCAGCGGGTCGTCGGTCTTCGTGTTGAGCGCGACGAACCGCACCATGTCGTCGAGCCCGGAGCCGCGCAGCTTCTCCTTCAGCAGGCCGTCGACCTGGTAGACGCCCGCGGCGTTGACCATCTCTATCTCGACCAGCACGGGCCTGTCGTCGCCGGGCTTCAGCGTCACGTCCTGGATCGCCTGACTCGACAGCGTGTTGATCCCTCGCCCGCCTTTCTCGTAGGGGATGCGCGAGCGGCCGTACTCCATGTCGAGGCCGTCCGCGACCCGGACGACCCCCGCCTCGAGCGTCAGCGGCTCCTCCTCGGTGTGGTGACAGAGGATGGCGTGGAGGGTCTCGGCCTTGACGCGCACGGCCTCGGCGGTGTCGTAGTGGTCGCTCTCGCCCAGAAACCGGTCGAGCAGGTCCGCCGCGAGCGGGATCGAGTAGTACGAGTGACGGTCGCGGTGGACGACGTGTCCGATGTCGTGGAGGGTGGCCGCGAGCGCGACCACGACGGGTTCGTCGGCCTCGTCTAACCCCTGTTCGCGCGCGCCGTTGAAGTCGGCGCCGCCGCGCTTCAGCAGGTCGTAGAGGCGGAGCGCGCGGTCGCGGACGATCGAGACGTGCTTCGGGCCGTGGTCGTTGTACCCCTTCCGGACGACGGCGTTGACGTTCTGCGCCTCGAGGTACGCCTCTACCTCCGGGTCGTTCACGAGCCGCGGGAGCAGGTCGTTCAGCCGCTCGTCCGGAAACGCGTGGTCCGCCGCGGGGTCGTACCGCCGGCCGCCCGTGTCGTCGACCCCCTCGTCAGTGTCGCTCACACGTCGCGTCCGGCAACGAGGCGCAAAAAAGTGCGGCCGCCCCGGCTCGTCCGAACGCCGCCCGGCACACAGCCGAGACATTGATTGGCCGGTGACGTGAGGCCCGAACAGAATGCCCGACAAAGCCGGCGTCAGACAGGTCAGAGAGGCGTTCGTGGAACAGTTCGGAGGGACGCCGGCGGCGACTGCTGTCGCGCCGGGGCGGGTCAACCTGGTCGGCGGACACGTCGACTACAACGCCGGTATCGTGCTGCCGGCGGCTATCGACCGCGTCACGGTCGCGGCTGCCTCCGCCAGGGAGGACGGCCGTATCAGGGTTCACTCGACCTCTGTAGAAGAGGGAGTCGAGGCGTCCGTCGGCGAACACCGGGAGGGGTGGGCAGCCTACGTCGTCGGGACCGCGACCGTACTGTCCGAGGAAGTCGACCGACCGGTCGGTGCCGACCTCGTCGTCGGGGGGAACATGGTCATGGGCGCGGGGCTCTCCTCGTCGGCCTCCCTCGAGGTAGCGGTCGCGGGGGCGCTGAACACCGTCCACGACCTCGGTCTCTCACCGGAAGAACTCGCCGACGTCGGGTGGCGCGCGGAGAACCAGGAGGTCGGGATGGCCTGCGGTATCATGGACCAGTTCGCCAGCGCGCTCGGCCGGGCGAACCACGTCCTCCGGATCGACTGCCGGAGCCGAGCGGTCGAGCGAATCCCGTTCGACGGCGGCCGTGCGAACGTCGTCGTCGTCGACACCAACGTCGCCCACCAGTTGACCGAGTCGGGGTTCAACGACCGCGTCCGGGAGTGTCACGAGGCGACGGCGCGGCTGGACGCGCTGCTCGGCAAGCGGGTTCGCACGCTCCGGGACGTCACGCCCGAGGAGGTTGCGACTCACGCCGAGGACCTCGAGGCGCCGCTCGACCGTCGAGCCCGCCACGTCACGACCGAGATACAGCGGGTGCGGGCCGCGGCGGACGCGCTCCGCGGAGGAGAGATCGCCAGGGTCGGAGCGCTCATGCGCGAGTCACACCGCAGCCTCCGGGAGGACTACGAGGTGAGCTGTGCGGAGCTGAACGCCGTCGTCGAGATACTCGCCGACCGGCCGGGAGTCCACGGATGTCGGATGGTCGGCGGCGGGTGGGGCGGCAGCGTCGCGGCCCTCGTCGACCCAGCGGTGACAGCGCGGGTGTCCGCCGGGGTCGAACGCGAGTACCGCGAGCGAACCGGCATCGACGCCGACACGTACGCATTCGAGACGGCGGACGGGCTTCGGGTCGCCGACTGACGCCCGGCTCGGCGGTAGGCCTGCGGCGACGCCGGCGGAGTCACGGGGTCCGAGAGACGACAGCGCCAGCGGAGACGGGGACACCGGCGACGGACTCGCGACCGCCGTGTCGGCGCGGCGTTCGGGCGGAGCGACGTAGAGAGCCCCGCCGGACCCCACGACCGTCGTCCATGTCAAACGTTGCCGCCTCGACGGGTGCGCCCCCGCGGAACGACGGCACGTCGGCCTTCGGCGAGCCGGGAGTCGGGACACCACCGACGCAGGCCGGTCGGGGGTCGGTACCGGCCCCGCAGGAGGCTCTCGACCGAAGGAGGGTATCGGGACGCGCGAGACGAGGCCGTCCGGAGCGGAGCGGCACCCGAACTGGCGACGACACCCCGTATCTGGCACCGTTCACCGGGTCTGTTCCGCTCAGACGGCGTTTCTCTTCTCGACAGGTCGGGTCGTAGTAGGCAAAAGGCCTATCACAGAGTCCGACTAACCGTCGGCCAAGATGCAGGGTCTGTTCCCCTTAGTGCCCGGCCTTCCCGGTGGGCCCGAGTTGATCATCGTGCTGTTCGTACTCGTGCTCCTGTTCGGTGCGAACAAGATCCCGAAACTCGCCCGCTCGACGGGGCAGGCGATGGGCGAGTTCCGCAAGGGACGACAGGAGGTCGAAGAGGAGCTAGAGGAGATGCCCGGCGAGTCGGTGGGGGCCGAGGAGACTGGGTCGACGACCACGGCGACCGACACCGACGGGTCCGAGACAGAGACCGCAGAAGAGAAGTCCGCCTGACGCCCACCGGGGCCGGACCCACCATTTTTTCATTTACCCTCCGGGTAGCGCCGGCAGGGCGTGTGGCCTAGTGGACAGGGCGAGAGGTTCCTAACCTCTCGATCGCGGGTTCGAATCCCGCCACGCCCGTACAGAGAACCGACGAGCGGAGCGAGCCGGCGCAGTTCCACCCGGCGCGCCCTGCGGGGCGACGACCTCTCTTTCCGGATCGTGTTGTCGCTATCGAAGACGGTCGTTCGAGACGCTCTGGCGCCGAGACCGACCCGGTCCCCGGGTTCGACCCGCGAAAGGCTGCTCTCTCTCGTCAGCAGCCGACCCCAGTATTCGCCGGGAAAAGCCGGTATATTCGTCTCGGGACGCTAGACGGGTACAGACGACCGACGGATCTCTCGACGGACCTATCTTCGCGGCGCGGGACTGGCGGCGACAGCATCGGTGGCGGGCTGTGCCGGGGTCGGCGGCGGGAGCGACGAGTTGACAGTCGCGCACATGCCGATCTTCCCGGACCTCCAGTACTACGTGATGGAGGCAGAGGGGTATTTCGGAGAGATCGACGCGACGATCGACGGCCGCGAGTTCACCGACGGCCCGGCGATCATCCAGGCGTACGGCGGCGGCGGGATCGACATCGCGATGTTCGGGATCGTCCCCTCGATGATCGTCATCGACCGGGGGCTACCGGCGAAGGTGACCGCGTCGAACATCGTCGAGCCGATGGCGATCCTGGCCCACGAGGACCTGGAGTCGCTGTGGCAGGACCACGGCGCCGACGCGTTCGACGTCTGGCGGGAACAGAAGGGCCGCCGGTCCCGGTTCGGCACCTTCCCACAGGGGTCGGTGCCGGACGTCCTCCTGCGGTACTGGCTCCAGCAGGAGGGCGTCTCGGCGGAGTCGGTCGAGATCGTCGAGATCGGCGGCGCGAACGCCGTCTGGCAGGCGACCGCAAACGGCGAGATCGACGGCTCGTCGATCATGGAGCCCGTGCCGACGCGGGCCGCTGCCGCGGACGTCCCGATCGGAATCTTCCGCACCGCGGCCGAGGTGATGCCCGGGCAGCCCGCCGCGGTGACGCTGATGAGCGACGAGGTCCGCTCGTCGCCGCTCGCCGGGCAGTTCCTCGAGGGGCACGTCCGCGCGACCGAGTTCATCCAGGGGAACCCGGACCGGACGGCGACGATCGTCGAAGAGGGAATCGGGATGAGCGCGGACCTCGCCGGGCAGGCACTCCGGGGACCGCTGTCGAACTTCGTCACCGACCCGCGGACGATCGAGTCCGGGGTCGAGATCTTCTCGCAGTTCGCCGCGCGGAACGGGCAGATAGAGTCCGAACTCTCGCTCGACCAGATCTTCGACTACAGCGTCTACGAGGGGCTCTGAACGGATGGCGGCGGACACAGCCGAGACCGCCGCCGAGGCCGATGTCGAGAGCCCGCTGGCCGGCGTCGACGCGACGCGGGCGCTCCGTGGAGCCGCTGGCGTCGCCGGGTTCGTCGTTCTCTGGTGGGTCGTCTCGCTCGCCCAGCCCGCGTACGTCCTGCCGTCGCCGCTCGTGGTCGCGGAGACGTTCGCCGCGGAGGCGGCCTCGGGGACGATGGCGACGGCGCTCGGCAACAGCGTTCTCCACTGGCTCCCGGGCACCGTCGTTGGCACGACCGCGGGGGTAGCCGCCGGCGTCGCGCTGGCGTGGTGGTCGGCGGTCGACGACGCCGCCTCGGGGGTCGTCCGCCTGCTCCGTCCGGTGCCGCCGCTCGCGCTCGTCGGGTTCGCCATCGCGTGGCTGGGGATCAACCACGCCGGCGCGGCGGCAATCGTCGCCGTCGGCGCGTTCTGGATCAACTTCTACGCGGCCTACGGCGGGGTCGAGAGCGTCTCCGACGACCTCCTCGACGTCGCGCGAAGCCTCGACGTGCGCGGCGACCTCGAACTCATCCGCTCGGTCGTCGTGCCCGCCGCGC
The DNA here is from genome assembly GCA_042217165.1 of Haloferacaceae archaeon. Lineage (GTDB taxonomy): Archaea > Halobacteriota > Halobacteria > Halobacteriales > Haloferacaceae > A07HB70. The sequence goes on from JBDGTD010000009.1 coordinate 64,037, forward strand.
TCCCGGAGATCACGACCGGGATCCGGACCGGGATCGGCCGGTGCTGGATGCTCGTCGTCGCCGCCGAGATATTCGGTGTCCCCGGTATCGGTCGGGAGATCCTCCGCGCCTCGAACAACCTCCGGGTGGACGTGGTGATAACCTACATCCTCGTGTTGAGCCTCGCCTACCTCGTGATAGACACCGCGTTCCGGGCCGCACAGCGCCGGGCGCTCGTGTGGCAGTGAGCCGAGCGCCCGGACCGAACCCGGGTGAACAGACCGGCACCCCCCGGGTCAGCGTCGAGGGCGTCGACAAGTAGTACGACGGCGCCCGTGGGACGGTCCAGGCGCTCGAGGGCGTCTCGTTCGACGTCGCGGACGGCGAGCTCGTCTGTATCGTCGGCCCCTCCGGCTGCGGGAAGAGCACGCTCTTCCGGATCATCGCCGGGCTCGAGCCGCCGACCGGCGGACGGGTTCGGCTCGACGGGGTGACGCTCGACGGCCCCACGACCGACCTCGGCCTGGTGTTTCAGGAGTACCACCTGTTCCCGTGGCTCACCGTCGCGGACAACGTCGGGTTCGGACCGGACCACGCGGAGATGGACCGGGACAGGCGCGACGCCCGGGTCCGGGAGCTGATAGACCTCGTCGGCCTCGCGGGCTCGGCGGACAGTTACCCGCGCGACCTCTCCGGCGGGATGAAACAGCGGGTCGCACTCGCTCGTGCCCTCGCGATGGACCCTGGCCTCCTCCTGATGGACGAGCCGTTCGGCGCGGTGGACGCCCAGACCAAGCGGATGTTACAGGACGAACTGCTCGACATCTGGGCCGAGACGGGCAAGACGGTCCTGTTCGTCACCCACGACGTGGAAGAGGCGGTCCGACTGGCCGACCGCGTGCTGGTGATGGCCGCCGACCCCGGCCGGATCGAGACCGTGGTCGACGTCGACCTCCCGCGGCCACGCTCGCGGACGGACGAGGCGTTCGGCGCGGTCTACGAACGGGTCCTCGGCCTGATCGAGTAGGGGTTATGTGGCTCCGACGGGAGTCTCCGCCGTGTACCGCACGGGCCACTACGGCGTCTCGTTGCTCGCGTACGCACCTGTCGGCCTCGCACTCGTTCTCGCTGGCCGTCCGGCCGTCGCCGTCGCGGCCGGCGCCGGGGTGCTCTGGCTCGCGAGGCTCCCCGACGTCGACCACCGGCTCCCCGGAGTCCCCCACCGGGGGCCGACCCACAGCCTGGCGTTCGCGGCGCTCGTCGGCGCCGCGCTCGGCGGTGCCGCGCTCGTCGGCAGCCGGGCCCTCGGGTTCGTGAACCCGACCGGACTCGCGGCGCTCGCGGCGGCCGTCGGCGTCTTCGGGGTCTGTGCGCATCTCCTCGGAGACGTACTCACGCCGGCTGGCGTCCGACTGTTCTGGCCGGTCGGCCCGGAGTTCAGCGTCTCCCTGACGACCGCCGACAGCACCCGCTGGAACTACGGCCTGTTCGCTCTCGGCCTCGGCGCGACGGCCGCAGTCGCGCTCGCCGCGGTCAGACTCGGCTGAACGGACGGTCGACAGAACGCTTATACTCGCGGTCGCCCTGCACGCGGACGCAATGCCGACCGGGACGGTTGCGTTCTTCAACGACACGGGCGGGTACGGCTTCATCGAGACCGAGGACTCGGACGACGACGTGTTCTTCCACATGGAAGACGTCGGCGGCCCGGACCTCGAAGAGGGCCAGGAGGTCGAGTTCGAGATCGAACAGGCCGACAAGGGCCCGCGCGCGAGAAACCTCGAGCGCCTGTAGGCCGTCGCGACGACTGCAGGCCGCCGCGGCGCGACCCGAACGCGGGTCGCCGAGCGCCGCGGCGGTCGGCGTTCGCCCGCCCGCACCCGTCCTGCTCGCCCCTCGTTCGCCACCCGCACCTCGTCGGGGCAGGGGAGTCCGGGGTCGGGCGAGGCGGAACGCAGAGCGCGCTCCGTCGTCGAGTATTACGTCCCAGTCGGGGCCGAACGCGGGCAGTCGGTGGTCGAAGAGACGCTCGGAGGCACGTTGGTCTCCGGGTCGCGTGAACGACGGGGCCGGGAGGCAGGTCGACGCTCTGACGACCCCGGGCATTATGTCCCGCCCTGACGACCCCGGGCTATGGTTTCGGCCGACGATATGGAGTACACGACGCTCGGGACGACCGGGATCGAGGTATCGCGGATCTGTCTGGGCTGTATGAGCTTCGGCGACCCCGACTGGCGCGACTGGGTCCTCCCGCCGGAGGAGGGCCACGACCTCGTCGAGCGCGCCCTCGAACTCGGAATCACGTTCTTCGACACCGCGAACATGTACTCGAAAGGCGAGTCCGAGCGGGTGCTGGGCGAGGCCCTGGCCGGCCGACGCGACGAGACGGTCGTCGCCACGAAAGGCTACTTCCAGATGGACGAGGACAACCCCCACTCGGGGGGGCTCTCGCGGAAGGCGCTCCGGCAGGAACTCGCCGCGAGCGTCGAGCGTCTCGGCGGCGAACCGGTCGACCTCTACCAGGTCCACCGGATGGACGACGCGGTGGCCCCCGAACACCTGCTGCGCACCCTCGACGACGCCGTGCGGGACGGAACGGTCCACCACGTCGGCGCGTCGTCGATGTGGGCACACCAGCTGGCAGAGACACTCGACGTCGCCGAGCGCGAGGGGCTGGAGCCGTTCGTCTCGATGCAGGACCACTACAACCTCGTCTACCGCGAGGGCGAGCGCGAGACGTTCCCGCTCTGTGACCGCGAGGACCTCGCGGTCCTGCCGTGGTCGCCGCTCGCCCGGGGCTACCTCGCCCGGCCCGACGAGGCGGTCGAACGGACGACGCGCGGCGAGACCGAGACCCGCCTCTACCAGCACCCTTACCGCGAGCGCGGCGGTCCCGCGGTGAACGAGCGGGTCGAACGGCTCGCCGACGAGAAGGGCGTGAAGATGGCCCAGATCGCGCTCAGGTGGACGCTCTCGAAGGAGTTCGTCACCGCACCCATCGTCGGAACGACGTCGGTCGAACACCTGGAGGACGCCGTGGAGGCTCTGACGATAGAGCTGAGCGACTCGGACGTCGAGTGGCTCGAGGAGCCGTACGAGGCCGTTCGGGTGTCGGGACACGTCTGAGCGGACCGCGACGGAGACGCCGGCGGTGAGCCTACAGCGCGCGCTCGATGGCGGTCCGGAGCCCCTCGACGGTCGGGGACACCGACTGCCCGTTCACGAAGGTACTCGGCGTCCCGGAGACGCCCATCTCCGCTCCTCGCTCGCGGTCGGCCTCCAGCACGGGCCGGTACGTCTCGTTCGCCGCGTCGGTCTGGACCGCACACGGGTCCGCGCCGACCGTCTCCGCAATGTCCGCGAGCGTCCCGAGCGAGTAGTCGTCCTGTCGCTCGAACGCCAGCGTGGCGAACTCGAAGAAGGCGGCGTCGCCGACGGTGTCCTGGACGCCCCGGGCGGCGCTCGCGACCCACCACGACCAGCGCTCGTCGACGGGGATAGGGAAGTCGTGGTGTTCGTACCTGACCCGTCCCGGCTCGAGATACTCCGACGCGACCGTCGGGTAGACGTTCAGGTGGTAGTCCCGACAGTGCGGACAGGCGAAATCCTCGAACGCCACCACCGTCACGTCGGCGCCGGGGTCGCCCGCGACCGGCGGCGAGAGTTCGGAGACCGTCGGCTCCGACTCGATCGTACAGTCACCGGCCGCGCTCACGTCTCCCGGGGCCGCGTTCCCGGTACACCCCGCCAGCCCGGCCAGTCCCGCGCCGACGCTGCCGAGTACGGCGCGTCGCGTTCGTTCCATACCGGCGCTGTGTCGCGGACGCTTATATTCTCCGCGGAGCGGGTGTTATACGCCTCCGGCGCGTCGTTCCGTCTGTGCCGACCGTCGAGTTTCGCGGCGAGCGAATCGAGTGTGAACACGGCGCGGTCCTGCGCGACGTCCTCCGGGAGGCGGACCTGGACGTTCACAACGGGCGTGCCGCGGCGCTGAACTGTCGCGGACACGGCACCTGCGGGACCTGTGCGGTCGAGGTCGACGGCGAGACGAGCAGTCCGAGCAGCCGCGAGCGCCTGCGGCTCTCGGCCCCGCCACACGACGCCGACTCGGGGCTCCGCCTCGCCTGTCAGACCCGCGTCGAGGGCGACCTCGTCGTCACGAAACACCCGGGACTCTGGGGGCAACACGTCGAGGACGCGCCCGAGTAGGTGGACCGTATCGTCGTGCTTTTGTCTGCCGTCCGGCTACGCCGGGTATGAGCTACGAAGACGGCGACAGGGTCGTACTCAGCGACAAACACTCGGAGTACGACGGCGAGACGGGAACGGTGACGCAGGTGATGGAGACGATGTTCGGCGACGCCACCTACACCGTCAGCTTCGAGGACGGACAGGAGTCTGGGGTGCCGGGGGACGCGCTCTCGCCCGCCGACGGCGAAGACGAGAGCGGCGAGGAGTAGTTCCCGCGCCGTGGCCTCGATCCCCTTCCACTACGTCGACCTGCGGGCGTTCAGCTACGCCACGGAGGACGACCGGCGGGTGGAGCGGGCGCTCCGGACGCTCCTGCCGGACGAGGTCGAACTGGAGCGCACCGAGTCGACCGGCTACTTCGGCGACCCCATCCTCGTCCTGTCGGCGCGGGTCGAACGCGCCGACGAGGTACGCCACGTCCTCGGGAGACTGGCAGAGGCCGAGGACGTCGACCGGATCGAGGCCGAACTCGACGACCGCGTGACCGAGAACTGCGAACTGTTCGTGCGTCTCGACAAGCAGGCCGCCCTCGGCGGCGAGGTGCGCCTCGGCGAGGGTATCACGCTCCGTGCGAAGGTCGAGGCCTACCCCGCGAACCGTGCGGCCGCGGTCGAGAACGCGCGCGACGCGCTCTCCGGGCTGTAGCGCGCCGCGTCACGTTCGCCACTTGATGTCACAGCCCCGCGACGGCAGGTTCTCGTCGGCAAACGGCACCGCCTCGCCCGCCAGCACCGCCTCGACGGCCTCGCGCATGTGGAACCGCTCGGGGTCGTCGTCTGGCGACATCGCGTCGTCGATCCGGCCGTGGTACGCGAGGCGGAACGCGCCCTCCTCGCGGGCGAACAGGAACGGGTCTGGCGTACAGACCGCGCCGTAGGCACGCGCGACGTCCTGGCTCTCGTCGCGGAGGTAGGCGTCGTAGTCGACGGTCCCGCTCTCGACGTACTCGACCATCCGGTCGAACGAGTCGTCGGGCCTGCGGCTGTCGTCGTTCGGGTTGATCCCCACGACCGCGAGGTCGTCGTAGGTCTCGGCGAGGTGGTTGAGTTCGTCGAACTTCGCCTTCGCGTACGGACAGTGGTTACAGGTGAACACGACGAGGAGAGCGTCGTAGTCGGCGTAGTCAGCGAGCGAGTGCGTCGCGCCGTCGGTACCGGGCAGCGAGAACTCGGGCGCCGCGTCGCCGAGCGCGAGTTCGGAGTCGGAGTCGGTGAGGGTCACGGGGGTCGTTGGCTCCGGACGGAAAAAGCCGTTCGGCCGGGCGGTAGCGGCTGCGTTCAGAGACGGCCCCGGCCGAACTGACGGTCCGCCGGCGCCAGGCGCCGGCGACGCGCAGGACGACGGCCCCGTGCCGACTCGGCCGGGCTGGCGCCGCCGACGGCGTCGAACGGGGCGTCAGCCGACGGGGGATGCCCGGGTCGCCGGTCGTCCTCAGGGGTAGCGGTCCTCGTCCTCCGGGTCGGGCCCTGGTCCTCGAACCCGAAGGTGTCGACGAACGTTCCTTCGATCTCCTCGAGTCGCTCCCCTCGACGAACGGTTCGTACTCCTCGAGGGCCGAGATGACGACTCGGGCGCTCGCCCGCGAGGGTTCGAACGTGGCGTCGGCCGTCTCGCCGAGGTCGGTCTCGAAGCGTGATTCGAGGTCGTCGGACTCCTGCATAACAGGTCCTCCGGGCGGGAGGCCGCCGTCCGAGGCGCAGATACGTGTTCACACGCCCTCGCGGGAGTGCGCCTCACGACGGAGCCGCGGGCGAACGCGGCGCGTGTCGGCCGTCCGCTGTCGCGTGAGTGTGCGAACCTCGCGCTCGCGGGCGCAGCGAGCAGAGATATCTGGTCTGTCGCTCTCGCCGGTCCGGTGCCGTCCGCCCGCGGGACGTCCGCTCGGGTCACCCGGAGACCAGGTAGACGGCGAGGAGTGCGAGGGCCACCCCGAGCGCTTTCCGAACCGTCACCGCCTCGCCGTAGACGACGACGCCGACGACTGAGGAGCCGACGAGAAAGAGCGCGAAGATGGGCGTCACGACGCTCACCGGGCCGAGCGAGAGCGCGCGGTAGTACGCGAGGATGCCCACCGAGAGGAAGACGCCGGACGCGAGGACGAGCGGGAACTTCGGGTGGTCGACGTACGGCGTCACCGACTCGCCCGCGGCGACGATGACGACGGCCGTCGCGACGACCAACATGCCGTTCGAGACGAGGGCGACGACGTTCGACGGGATAGCGTTCTGACCGTTCGACGCCGCGCTGACGAGCGGCGGAACCGCGGAGTACGCGAGCAGCGAGACGAGCGCCCACGGAAGATATCTCACGGCGGGACCACAGCCCGCGAGGACCGTGTATCAACCGATCCAGACCTGCGAGAACGCGTCGAAGAACGCGTCGTCGGTCGTGACGAGCGAGTGCCCCGCCCCCAGCCGTCGGCAGCGGCTGCTGATCGTCTCGACGTGCGCCTCGAGACGGTCGCGGTAGGTCCGTGCGAGCGACCCGCCGAAGTACGTCCGCACCTCGGCTCCCGTCTCCGGTTCGACGAAGACGGTGTCGCCCTCTGCCTCCGGGTCCCGCTCCTCGGGCGCGAGCACCTGCGGGCAGACGAGGTCGTTCTCGGCCAGCGCACCGAGCCCCGCTTCCACGTCGTCCGGGTCCGCGAGGAAATCCGAGGCGACGACGACGAGCGACCGCGACTCGATGGTCGATTCGTAGCCCGCGAGCGCCCGCTCGAACGCCGCCTCGCCCGTCGGCTCGGTCTCGTTCAGGAGGTCGATCGACCGGAGGATCTCGCCCCGGTTCGAACGCCCGGTGTCGAGTCGCTCGTGGTCGCCCGCGAACGTCGAGATCCGGACGTCGTTGTTCTCCTCGGCGGTGAGGTAGGCGAAGCCGAGCCCGAGTTTCGCCGCGAACTCGAACTTCGCCCGGTCCTCGGGGCCGCCGTAGCCCATCGACCCGCTGGCGTCGATCAGGACGTGGACCGTGAGGTTGCGCTCCTCCTCGAACTGCTTGATGTAGTACTCCTCGGTACGGGCGTAGAGCCGCCAGTCCACGAGCCGGATGTCGTCGCCGGGGGAGTACCGCCGGTAGTCCGCGAAGGTGAGACCCTCGCCGAGGTTCTGGGACTCCTGTTCGCCCTGCTGGGGGTCGTCCGCGCGCCGGTCGAGCGAGGCGTCGAACCGGGCGAGTTCGTCGAGAAAGTCGGGGTCTATCACGTCTGTCCTCCGTGGTCGGCCCGCCGCACGGTCACGTCTCGTCGGCGAGGTCTGCGATCACGTCGTCGGGACTCGTCCCCTCGCGCTCGGCGCGGAAGCCGAGGATCACGCGGTGCCGGAGGACCGGCGCGGCCATCGCCTCGATATCCTCCCACGAGACGTGCGAGCGCCCCTGTACGAACGCCCGGGCCTTCCCGGTCAGCACGAGCGCCATCGACGCGCGGGGGCTGGCGCCGAACTCCAGTCGCTCGTCCGTCCGGGTCGCACGCACGAGGTCGATAGCCCGGTCGCGGATGTCGTCCGCGACGGGCACCTCGCGGGCGAGCGACTGCACCGTCTGGAGCTCCGCGGCGGACAGCACGCGCTCTACCTCGTCCGGTTCCGCTCCCTCGGCGTAGAGCTGGACGATGTCGCGCTCCTCGTCCATCGACGGGTAGTCGACGAGGATCTTGAGCAGGAAGCGGTCGGTCTGGGCCTCCGGAAGCGGGTAGGTGCCGCCCTGGTCGATCGGGTTCTGCGTCGCGAGGACGAAGAAGGGACGGGGGAGCTGGTACGTCTCGCCCGCCGCCGTCACCTGCCTCTCCTGCATCGCCTCCAGCATCGCCGCCTGTGTCTTCGGCGTTGCACGGTTTATCTCGTCGGCGAGGACGACGTTCGCGAAGATCGGTCCCTTCTCGAAGACGAACTCGCGGGTGTCGCCGGACTCCTGGATGATCTCCGTGCCGGTGATGTCGGAAGGCATCAGGTCCGGGGTGTTCTGGATCCGCGAGAACGAGAGGTCGGTCACGTCCGCGACGGTGCGGACGAGGGTGGTCTTCCCGAGCCCCGGATTGGACTCGAGGAGCGCGTTGCCGTCCGCGACGACACAGACCAGGAGCTGTTCGACCACCTCGCGCTGCCCGACGATGCGCTTGCCGACCTCCTCGCGGACCCGGCCGAGCTTGGCCTGGAGCCCGTCGACGTCTACCTCTGTCAGTTCGCCGCCGTCCGCCGCGGTATCGTCAGTCATTGGGTGTTCTCGTCGTCGGTCTCCTGTCTGATCCGGAGGTTGTACTCGCGGATCAGCTCCGCGTCCTCCAGTCGCTCCTGCTCTGCGAAGCCGGCCTGCTGGGTCTCGGCCTCCGCGGTCCCCGGGGCTCCGAAGCCGCTCTCGTACGCCGCTGCCGCCGAGCGCGACTCGTTGCCGCCGCCGCCCTGGCTCCCGACGGTCGCGTTCACCGCCTCGTCGCCCGTCTCGACGTTCTCGGCCTCGCCGAGAACCGAGTCGGGGTCGGCCAGCCCCTCGTACTCGTCCGTGACGGACGACCCGGGCGCGGTCGACTCGTCGCCGCCGCCGAGAACCAGTTCGAACCCGGCCGCCGTCGTGCCGATAGAGGCGGGCGCCAGCACCGCGACGACGAGGAGTACGACCCCGACCCGGCGCAGGTGGAGGAGGCCGACGCTCGACGCCTCGCCCAGCCGTTCGACCGTCTCCTCGTAGAGCCGGGCGGCCATCTGCCCCTCAGCGCCGGACTCGACGGCGTCCCGGGCGGTCCGGAGCGCCTCCGACAGCTCCGGGTTCACCGCGGCGAACTGCTCGACCGTGGGCTGCCGGAGGCGGTACCAGATGCCGCCCCCGAAGACGACCAGGCCGGCGACGACGGCCACCACCGCGTCGGTGTCGACCGTCTCGAGCGCCGGGACGGGCGCCCCGGGGACCGGGAGCGACGACGGCAACTGGGCCACCGGCACGATCCCGAGGACGAAGTTGACGACCAGCAGGGCCGCGACGGCCTCGACGGTCGCCTCGACCAGCGCCGCCTTCTGGCCCTCGCGCCGGACTGCGCGGATCCCACGCTCCATCCGCTCGCGGGGAGTCTCGTCGGTCATGAGCACTCGTCGGGCTTGGGCTCGCTCGGCGGCCACTCGCGACAGATCCGGTCGATACGATTCTCCAGCGTCTCCACCGTGTTCTCCAGCTGGTCGATCTCTGATTTCAGCTGCTGGTTCTGTTTCTCTAGCTCCGTGACGCGGGCCGAGAGTTGCTTGTTTTCCTGCTCTAACTGCTGGTTCTGCTGGCGGATGTTGTCGATACTCTTCTCCAGGCTGGCCCGGCGCTGGCGGAGTTCGACCACCCGGGTCTGGAGGCTCTGGACCCGTTCCTGGGACTGCGAGAGCTGCCTGCGCGTCTTCTCTAAGTTCTGTCGGGCCTGCTGGAGCTGGCGTTCTGTCTCCGACAGTTCGCTCGAGATCTGCTCGATGTCGCCACGGGTGGTGTTCAGCGACTGGTTTAGCTCGCGGAGCTCCGTCTCCGTCTGGTTCAGCTCCGTCTGTGTCTCCCGGAGTTCGGCGCGGAGGGCCGTGTTGCGCTCGCGGAGCTGTTCGTTCTGCTGGGACAGCCGGTCGACCGACTCCTGGTAGAACAGCGTCGCGGTGCCGGTGCTGACCGCGGCGAGGCAGACGACGGCGGCGAGCGCGAGGTTGATCGAGCGTCCGAGCATCAGATGAGTCCGCTCTCACGTCTGGTTCGCCCACGGTACACTTGAACTCGCCGGACGACTACCTCCGCGAGGAAGACGAGGAGCGCGAGCGCGAGCGCGAGCGGCGTCCACGAGTCGCGCACCTCCCGGACGGCGCGGGCGCTCTCGCGGGCGAACCGGGCGATTGCCGCGGCCTCGCCCGGCTCGAACACGCGGCCGTTCGTCGACTCCACGGCCTGGATCAGCGCGTCGGACTGCCCGAACGCGCCGTACTCGCGGGGGTAGTTCGCCGCGAACTCCGCGCCCGCGACGAACGAGAACCCCGCCTGCCGGGGGACGACCGTCGCCTCGTACCGGTCGACGCCGACCCGGCGGAACTGCACGCCTTCGCCGGTCGGCCGTCGCTCGCCGCGGTAGGTGATCGTCGTCGGCTCGCCGACCCGGGTGTCGGCGGCGTCCGCGACGCCGGTTCGGAGCCGCTCGGGGTCACCGATCGCGTAGTTGACCGTCTTCGTCACGAGCAGGGAGTCAGGCCGCGAGAGCAGGCCGTCGAGCGTCCCCTGGTCGTCGTAGGCGGTGAGCGAGACGACACGGCCGAGGCCGTAGCGCCAGCGCGCCAGCACCGGTTCGCCCTCCGGTCCGGCGACGAGCAGGTCCGCGCCGGCCTTGACCGCCACGTCGTTCGCGTTCCCGGGGTTCGACTCCAGTTCGACCCCGGCCGTGAGGAACGTGTTGGGGTTGACGACCGTCAGCCCCGACCCCTCGAACTGGCGCGACGACCCGCCGAAGAGGATCCGCAGGCGCCGGGTCTCGTCCGCGCGGATGTACGATCCGCCGGAGAGGCGTGCGATCTCTCGCAGGCGCGGGACGTTCGTCTGCTGGCCGACTCCGACCGCGATCACGGGGACCCCCCGGCTCCCGAGTCGGTCCGCGGCGGCGAGGACGGCCTGACTGTTGTCGGCCCCGTCCGAGATGAGGATCACCGTGCCGCGCTCCTCGCCCAGCATGTCCGCGGCGCCGCGGAGCCCGGCCCCGATGTCGGTTGCGCCGCCGGCCTGCAGCCGTCTGATTCGGTCGGCGACCGTCTCGCGGTTCTCCGACAGCGGCTGGAGGCTCGCGACCCGGTAGGCCCGGTAGTTGAACGCCACCACCCCGACCTCGTTGTTCTCGCCCAGCTGTTTCAGGACGTTCAGCGCGATGGCCTTCTGGACGCGCATCCCCTCCTGTGCCGACCCGGAGACGTCGATGGCGAGGACGATCCGACTGGTCCCCGGGCCGCTGTCGCCCGGCCTGACCGGCTGCATCGACCCGAACGAGGACCCGTCGTAGCCGCCGCGCTCGAAGGCGCGAGGACCGCCGACCGTGACGAGGCCGCCGCCGTCGATGACGAACTCCTGGAGCGCGGAGACGTTGCCCACCTGGTCGGCGGGGGCGTTCTGGACCACGACCGCGTAGTAGCCCGACAGGTCGTCGGGAACGCTCGCCCTGACGGTGACGTTGTAGAGCTGGGTGAGATAGCCCCGGAGCGGGTACTCCCCGAGCGGCGCGGCCCCCGCCGGGGGCGCGACGTACAGCACGCGGGGGCGTTCGACGACGCGGACCGTAGAGCGGAAGACGTCGTTTCGCTCGAAGCGGTCCGGGCTGTCGATCTCGGCGACCACCCGGTGCGGGCCGGTCTCGTTGAACGTGTGTCGCACCTCGAACGACCCGCGCCCACGCTCGAACGTGTGGGTCGCGATCTCCTCGCCGTCGACGGTCACCGAGAGGTCGACGCTCCCGTTCGTCTGGACGCCGCCGACGGTGACGAGAAACGCCGCCGGGACGCCGGCGCTGGTCTTCGCCGGGCCGTCGATCCGGACGTACCGCTCTGTCGTCCGCGGCTGGAGGCGGACGGCAGAGATGGTCGCGTTCAGCCCCCGGGCCGTCTCGGCGGCGGTCGCGAGGCTGGTGCCGTCGGTCACCTGTCCGTCCGAGACGACGACGACACTCCCGTTCTCGCGCAGGTTCGCGACCACCCCGTCTCCGACCCGCGACCGCGTCCCGTTACCGACGGCCGCGACCCGCGTCGGGACGCCCTGTGCCTCGATGTCGTCTGCGAGGCCGCTCGCGCCGCCGACGACCGCCATGCTGTCGGAACTGTCGGTCAAGAGCGTCACCCGCGGGTCGCCCGGAGTCTCCCGCGTCGAGACGGTGTACGGCCCGGCGACCGCGACCACCACGAGCAGGACCACGACGGCCCGCGAGAGCGTCAGGAGACGCCGCGACCGGGACGAGGCGGCCCCTTCCGTGCGCCAGTAGGTGAGCGCGAGCAGCGCCACGACGGCGGCGGGGAAGACGACGAGGGCGAGCGGCGTCTCCAGCCCCACGACCACGTCGCCGACTGTGGTCTCGACCATCAGATATCACCTCGCCGGCGGAGCCAGACCAGTTCGCCGAGAACGACCAGGAGCGCCGCGAGCGCGACCGGGCCGTCGAGCGGCCGCGGCACCGGTCGGTCCTCGGTTTCGACCCGGTCGCCGAGCGGTCCGCCCGACCCGCCCGAGAGCGACGGGGCGGTGACGTTCGACTCCGACCCGCTGTACAGCGCAACGCCGTACCGGCCCTGCGGGGTGTCGTACACCCCAACCTGGTCGAGGAGGAGCCGTCGGGTCTCGCGCTGGCCGGTCGGGGTCTGGACCGTCGTCTCGTTCTCGAACGTCAGCTGTGTCCCGGTCTGTCTGTTCGATTCCGAGAGCGGGCGCCGCCCGGCGAGGTAGAAGACGGCGCGCTTCCAGAAGACGGGGTACTGGACGTCGAACTTGAACGGCGAGGCGTCCTCGATGTAGCCGTAGTAGAGGATCCGACCGTCGCCGCGCTCCTCTGTGGCGATCAACGGCGTTCTGTTCGCCGTCGAGACGAGCGCGCGCCCCGAGCGCAGGTCGCCCACGACGTACTCGCTCGGCGGCGGGAAACTGAGCCCGGCCACGAGCGGGTCGCTCGCGACGCCGGTGACGGCGGGGCTCGTCCCGACCCCCTGTGGCTCGACCAAGAGGAGGTCGCCGTAGTCCGGCATCTCCTGCTGGGCCTGTATCGCGACCCCGCCGCCGGACTCGACGGTATCGCGCCCGAGGGCGACGTTGCTCGTGAGCAGGCGGTCCTGGCGGAGATTCGAGTAGATCACCGCGTCGTAGCGCCCGCTGATGGCCGCAGGGGGTCTGATCACCGCCAGGTTCACGACGTCGATGACCTCGAGTGCCGCCGCGAGGTAGCGGTTCCGGTCGTTCGTCAGGAGGAGGACGTCGACGGTCTGGTCCTCGGGCGCGACGACGGGCGCGACGTCGTCGGCGGCGAAGTCGTCGCCGGGCGAGAGCCGCGCCCTGCCGCCGCCGTCCGGGACGGGCAGGGTGACCTCGACGATGTCGCCGGGCCTCAGGCGCACGCTCGCCTGCGCGGTCCCGAGCGTGACCGTCCGGCGGATCGGCGTGTCGGCGTAGCTGCGCACCTCGAACGTGACGTTCGCCCCCGAGAACGACCGGCCGACGATACCGGCGGCGTTCGTCCCGCCCGCGAACTGGCGCAGGTCGACGACGACGCCGGCCGCCCGGGCGGCGGCCACCTCACTCTGCCACGCGGACTCCCCCGCGAAGTCCGAGAGAACGACGATCCGGTCGTCGGAGCCGGCGACGACACTCGCCTGTGCGATCGCCGCGCGGAGGTCGCCCGCCGTCTCCGTCGGCGTCAGTCCCTCGAGCGCGCGGGTCGCCTCCGCTCGGCCGCCGCCGCGCACGAGCACGCGAGGGCGGTCGGCCGCGAGGACCACGGACGTGGTCGCGGTGACGGCTTCGCGCGCCGACGCGAGCGCCCGCTGGAACCGCGTCCCGTCGCCCGTCTCGGTCGTCATACTCGCGCTGGCGTCGACGACGAGCACCGTCTCCTCGGCGGCCTGCCCGCGCGAGACGGTGACGTAGGGCGTCGCGAGCGAGACCGCGAGGAGGACGACGACGAGAATCTGGAGGATCAACAGAGCGTTCCGGCGCAGCCGCTCGAGAAGCGGGGTCGTCGCGTCGGTCCCGCGGTCCTCGGCGAGAAAGCGGAGCGTCGGGAGGTCGACGCGGCGCGGGTCCGGCCGGATGAGGTAGAGGACGACTATCGGCACGGCCGCGAGGAGGGCGAGTAGACCGAGGGGGGCGAGAAGTCCCGCCTGGAGAGGGACAGGGGCCACGGACACGGCCGGTGTGGGACCGGGGGGTACGTACGTCTTTTCCAACGAGACAGGCGCCGCCATCCACCGGACATATGTACGCCGGGAGGCATCGGTAGGTATGGACGACGCGGAGGCGCGGCGCGAACTGCTCGCGGTTCTGACCGAGGACGCCAGACAGGAGACGGCCGACGTAGCCCGTCAGCTCGGAATCGCGGAGCAGCGGGCCGCGGCGCTCATCGAGACGCTGGAAGCGGAAGGGGCTCTCCAGGGCTACCAGGCGGTCGTCGACTGGGACCGCACCGGCGTCCCGCACGTCACCGCGGAGCTGGAGCTGAACGTGGAGCTCGACCGCGAGACGACCTACCAGGACGTCGCCCGGCGGGTGGTCCAGTTCTCCGAGGTCGAGTCGCTCCACCTCGTCTCCGGCGACTTCGACTTCGCCGCGACCGTCGAGGGCGAGTCGATGAACGACGTCTCTCACTTCGTCGCCGAACGCATCGCGACCATCCCCGAGGTGACCCAGACGGTCACACACTTCGTGATGGAGACCTACAAGCACCGGGGCGTCGAGTTCGAGGGCGACGACGAGGACGACCGCCTCTCTGTGTCGCCGTGAGCCGGTTCGAGCCCTCCGAGCGCGTCGCGGCGGTCCCCCCGTCGGGCATCCGGAAGTACTTCGAACTCGCGGAGGAGGCCGACGACGTCATCTCGCTCGGCGTCGGCGAGCCCGACTTCTCGGCGCCGTGGGCCGCCCGCGAGGCCGCCATCGACTCGCTAGAGCGCGGGAAGACGTCTTACACCGCCAACAGAGGACTGAGAGAGCTCCGCGAGACGATCGCAGACGACGTCGCGGGGTGGAACCTCGACTACGACCCCGGCGAGGAGATCGTCGTCACCGCCGGCGCGAGCGAGGCCGTCGACGCCGCGATGCGGGCGTTCGTCGACCCCGGCGACCGGGTGGCGGTCCACGAGCCGACCTACATCTCGTACCGGCCGACGATCACGTTCGCTGGCGGCGAGCCGCTCGCGGTCCCGACGACGGCCGAGACGGACTTCGTCCTCACGCCCGAGGCGCTCGCCGAGGCGGGCGCAGACGAGGCGGAGCTACTCGTCCTCTGTTACCCGAACAACCCGACCGGCGCGACGGCGAGCCGCGACGATCTGGTGCGGATCGCCGCGTTCTGCCGCGAACACGACCTGCTGGTCGTGGCCGACGAGATCTACGCCTCGCTCTCCTACGAGGACGAACACACCTCTATCGCCGCCCTCCCGGGAATGCGCGAGCGGACGGTCGTCGTCAACGGCTTCTCGAAGGCGTACGCGATGACGGGGCTCCGGCTCGGCTACGCGCTCGGGCCGCCAGACGCGATGGAGGCGCTCAACCGCGTCCACCAGTACGGGATGCTGTCGGCACCGACGACGGCACAGTACGCCGCGGTCGAGGCCATCGAGTCGTGCGACGACGACCTCGCGGAGATGCGCGACGCATTCGACCGACGGCGGCGGTTCGTCGTCTCGCGGTTCGACGAAATCGGGATGGACTGCTTCGAGGCGACGGGCGCGTTCTACGCGTTCCCGGAGGTCCCCGACTCGTTTACCGGCGACGACGAGGCGTTCGCAGAAGCGCTCTTGGAGGCCGAGTCGGTCGCGCTCGTCCCCGGGAGCGTCTTCGGAGCGGGCGGGAGCGGCCACCTCAGGGTGTCCTACGCGACGGGGATGACCGAACTGAAAGAGGCGCTCTCGCGGATCGAACGGTTCGTCGCCGCTCAGTCGGCGTCGTCGGAGGGGGGTTCCTCGGTCTCGAGGTCACGGTAGAGCTCCGAGAGGTCGGACGACTCGCTCAGTTCGTTGAGCGTCGCGTCGAGTTCGTCACGGTGGACGGCGATCTGGTCCGAGAGCTCTGCGTACTCCTCGCTCCCGTCGAGTTCGGCGGCGGACTTCTCGGCCTCGAGGAGCGCCTTCTTCGAGGCGAGCGAGAACAGTTCGCGAACGCCGTCGGCGTACTCGTCGCGGAGCAACAGTTTCGACACCGTCTCTTCGAGCGTCTCGCGGGAGACGGGCTTGACCAGGTAGTCGTCGAACCCCATCGCGACGATGTCGAAGTCGGGTTCGACCGCGGTCACCATCGCGACCCGTGCGTCGACCCCCCGGTCGCGGAGTGCGGTCAGCACCTCGTCGCCCGAGATGTCCGGCATCCGTCGGTCCAACAGGACCACGTCGAGGTCGTCGAGTCCGTCGAATACCCCCAGCGCCTCCTCGCCCCCGTACGCCGCGTGGACATCGTAGTCCCCCTCGAGCCACGTCGCGTACAGGTCGGCGAGGTCCGGCTCGTCTTCCACGACGACGACGGTCGCCTGTTCCTCACTCATTCGTGTGCCCTCGCGTCACCAGATGTGTGGTTTTACCGGGGGGAATATCAAGGTGCCCCATAGCACACGCGCCGCGAGAACACTCCCGACCCGCGTGTCACCGGTCTCCGGGGCTGTAGTTCGGTGCCTCGTCGGTGATCGTCACGTCGTGGGGGTGGCCCTCGGTCTGTCCGGCCTGACTCACCCGGACGAACTCGGCGCGGCGCTTGAACTCGGGGAGGGTTGCGGCGCCGACGTAGCCCATCCCGGAGCGCATCCCGCCGACCAGCTGGTGAAGCTCCGAGGCGAGCGGGCCCTTGTACGGCGTCGCGGCCTCGACGCCCTCGGGGACGTACTCCTCGCCCTCCTCCTCGGGGTCGTCCTTGAGGTAGCGGTCGCCGCCGCCGGAGCGCATCGCGCCGACGCTCCCCATCCCGCGGTACTGCTTGTACCGTTTGCCGTTCATCGTGATCACCCGGCCGGGCGCCTCGTCGGTGCCGGCGAAGTACGACCCGAGCATCACGGCGTCGGCGCCGGCCGCGACGGCCTTGATCGCGTCGCCGGAGTAGCGGATGCCGCCGTCCGCGATGACGGGCACGTCGTGGCGGCTCGCGACGTCGGCCACCTCCGAGACGGCGGTGATCTGGGGCATTCCGGCGCCGGTGACGACACGGGTGGTACAGATCGAGCCGGGACCGATGCCGACCTTGATCCCGTCGGCGAACCCGACCAGGTCCTCGGCGGCGGCGCGAGTGCCGACGTTCCCGACGACGACGTCCGCGTCGACCGTCGCTGCCATCTCGCGCGCGCTGTCGATGACGTTCTGGTTGTGGGCGTGTGCGCAGTCGACGAACAGGGCGTCGGCGCCGGCCTCGTCGGCCGCGTGGGCGCGGTCGTCCTCGAACGGGCCGACGGCGACGCCCACGACCAGTCGCCCGTCGTCGTCCCGGGCGGCGTCCTCGTGTTCGCGGCGCTGGAGGACGTCCTGCATCGTCACGAGGCCGACGAGGCGGCCCTCGTCGTCGACAACCGGGACGCGTTCGATCTTGTGGTCGTAGAGGAGTTCGAGGGCCCCGCGGGCGTCGACGTCCTCGCCCGCGGTGATCACCTCGTCGGTCATCGCCTCGCGCACCGGGTCGCGCTCTTCGACTCCGAGGTACGGCCGGATGTCGGTACCCGAGATGATCCCCAGGACCCGGTCGTCGTCGTCGACGACGGGCGCGCCGCTGACGCCCTCGCGGTCCATCATCTCGTCGACCTCCGCGATGGTCTGGTCGGGAGCGGCGGTGACGACGTCCTCGCGCCGGATGACGAGTTCGTCGGCGCGCTTGACCCGTTCGACCTCGGCGACGGTGGCCTCGACCGGCATGTTGCGGTGGACGACGCCCATCCCGCCCTCGCGGGCCATCGCGATCGCCATGTCGCCCTCGGTGACGGTGTCCATCGCCGCAGAGAGCACCGGCGTGGTCAGTTCGACGTGTTTCGAGACCCGCGTCGTGAGGTCCGCGTCGTCGGGTTCGACGCTGCTCTCCATCGGCCGGAGCAACACGTCGTCGAAGGTCAGCGCCTCGGGGATACGGAGTTTCTCCGTGAACGGCCCGGCGGAGTCGTTCGCCATGTTGCCGGTCCCATGTCGGCCGGCAAAAGCGTTGTGCGTGCGCCTGCGGACGTGAGCCACCCACACGGCCCGTGGTGTCCGGTCTCACGCAATGTTTAACCGAAGCCGGGCAGGATCGTGAGGTATGGACTCCGAGTGTTCGAACGAGTTCGGTATCGCCACCCAGGCGCGCGTCGACGCGGCCGGTGGCAAATTTACACCGAACTCGCCGTCCGCACCGGAGTCGACCGACGCCCACGGACGCGGACCCGCACCTGGGCCGTCGTGTCGCCGCTCGGCCGACGGGGACGGCCGCTGACACCCGTATGAGCGTCTCGCGACACCCGATTCTCCTCGAGCTGGAGCGACGCGTCGGCGGCGACACCAGGCTTCTCGCGACGGTGATGGCCCTGCCGCTCGTCGACGGTATCTTCCCGGCGCTCGTGCTGGCGGGCGCGCTCACCTACCCGTTCGGGATCGTCGAGACCGGGGTTCTGATCTTCGGCGGGTCGGCCACCGTCGCGGTGATCCTCGCGGAGATGGACTCCGAGCCGCGGGAGGCAGTGCCCTCTATCCTCGCCCTCGGCGCCGTCATCGTCCCCGTCGCGGTCGTCGAGGCGGCGCTCGCGCCGATGATCCAGAGCCTGCTCGCGCCCGTCTTCGAGCGGTTCGCCGGCCTCGTGATTCTCACCGTCGCGGCGAGGACGGCGAGCGCAGAGGTCGGCGAGTGGCTCCCCCGGCCGGCACACGTTATCGGCCTCGGCCTGCTGGCGAGCTTCCAGCCCGCGGGCGCCGAGTTCGGCGCCCTCGCCGACCTCGTCGTCACCGACCTCGGCCTCGTGGCGCGCGCCGCGGGCGCCGCCGGGGTCGGGGTTGCGTTCGCGCTCGTCGTTGCCCTGCTCGGTCCGCGTCTGCGCGGGAACGTCGACCTCGACCGTTTCCGGTTCGGGAGCGCAGTCGCCCTCGGCCTCCTGGCGCTGTCGGTACTCGGCCTCCTGCCGACGACGGCACCCGTCGCCCTGATGGCCGTCGTCGTCACCGGCGTCTTCGCGTACGACCCGCCCGAGCGCGAGGCCGACGCCGAGCGCCAGCCGCTCGACCCGGACCACGCAGACGACCTGCGCAACACCCACGACGACCGGCGCCGGCACGACCCGTACGTCCCCGAGGGGCCCCTCCCGGGCGCCGACGGCCGAGACCACCCTGACGACGACCCCGACGACGCGCCCGACCCCGCCGTGGTGGCCGACGCCGAGGACGAGCGAGCGCCGTGGCTCTGACCGGGGGGCTTAGGGCACTCCGTTCCGAACGTGGGCTGTGAGCGAGAACCGCGTCGTCCAGGGACGGATGGTGACACCCGAGCGACTCGCAGAACTCGTCGAGGGTGAGCGGCCGATGGAGGCAGAGCCCATCGAGGACGCCGACAGCGACTGCCCCGACTGCGGCGGCTCCGTCATCTCTGTCGGCTACATGCCGACCGTGACGGAGTTCGTCACGGCGTACAAGTGCCAGGACTGCGACTGGGCGGACACCGACCGATCGTAACCGCTTTACCGGAACCGTGACTCGTCAGACAAGAGGGGTTGTGGCCCAGCCAGGCAGGGCGACTGACTCCAGAGGCCACGCCCGGTGACGAACTCCAGACTGATATACCGAGCCGCCGTCTGATCAACGGCCGGCGACGACGACCCTCTGGAGAACCGAGGCAGACCGGAGATATCAGTCAACCGGGGGTTCAAATCCCTCCAACCCCACTCCACTCTGTTCAGTGAGACCGCGCCGCTGCCGCCGGAATTTAGATTCATCTCCCGAACTCTCGCGTGAGGATCTGAACCTGCCGTGTAGTTCCGCCCCGAGACGATAGCGGCAAGACGACCTCGGCCAGGGATCACCAGTATCGTACCCGTCTATCTGCACCGCGCGCGCCAGAGTCGACGATGCGCGGCAGCGCTGGTGGTTCGGCAGTACGCTGGACGGTCAGGCCGGGAGATCGGAGTGTACGCATTCGGCGCGAGGCCTGGCAAAAAATTTATATTATCTTGCTTTCACGGCATTGCTGTGCGGCTCGCTACCACGACAAAGGGACTGATCGCAACACAGGTTGCCGCCCTGTGGGTAGCCGTGTTTACGCTCGGGCTGACCCACCAGATGGGTGTGAACTACATTCTGCTCGGGGGAACTGCGCCGAGTAACCCGCTCGTTCACGCGACGAACGACACGCTGGTCAGCCTGGTACCGTACCTGCTCACGCTCGGACTCGGAGAACTGCTCCTGCGACAGACCGGCGGCGGTGGAACGTCACGGTCCACTGCGTGACGCCGAGACGGCCGCCGCTGTATCGACACGTGCGGCGCTAGCGTCGACAGACCCCGTGCGACTCGACAGGGTTTCGCCGACACGGTTCGTCTCGACGTCGCGGGGGCAGAGGCCACGGCCGACAGTGCCGGGGGCTGTGCGAGACAGACGTCCGCGTCGGTGGGACCACCGACCGGACAGCGGTGCCGCGATATCGACGGGCGAGAGAAAAACCGGGTGGCTCGGCTGGAGAGAGCCAGCGTCCGTGGGAGCACCCGGGGGTTGCCGGCAGTGTGGCCGTCTTGGGGGCAAACGACGCGCCGGCAGCCGTCCGTACGGGGCGGATCGTCATATGATCCGGTGTTTTCCCGGATCTGAGTCAACGTGGCGCCGGGTGTGGTCCGGACGGTCGCGGACCGGGCTGTCCGCTCTGTCGTGTGCCGCCCGGCGGATATCGGGCGGAAGACGGGGGCGAAGAGCCGTCGGCTCGCGGCGTCGACTCCGGCCGACCCCGCCTCTGGCGACGGAGAAGCGCGGGGCCGCCGGCGCCTCGCGCGGTCCCGGCGCGGCCTGTCTCGTCGTCGGAGGTCAGTCGTCGGCCGACAGCGGCCGGCCGTCGGGGGCCGTCGGCGCGGGGCTCTCGCCGTCGTCGAACGGGTACCACGACTGCTTGGCGTCGCGGAGCGCCGGGTCCTCGTAATCCGTCTCCTCGGGCTCGAGCAGGTCCGTGACGGCCTCGGTCCCGGTCTCGTCGACCCACTCGCGGAACGGCTGCCCCTCTTCGCGGTGGGCGGCGAACGCACGGAGGAGGTTCGCGAGCGCACCCGGCACCTCGTCCGCCGGGACGCGCTGGCGCACCCAGTCGACGAACGCGGGCGCCTCGCCCATCCCGCCGCCGACGCCGATGTCGAGCGCCTCTACCATCTCGCCGTCCTTCCGGCCGCGCATCCCGAGCAGGCCGATATCGGCGGTGTTGGCGTGGCCGCAGTCGGCGGTACAGCCCGAGAAGTGGATCTTGATCGTCGCCACGTCGTCGGGCAGCGAGACGTTCTCGCGGAGCCACCGGAGCATCCGGGCCTGCCGGGCCTTCGTCTCCGCGAGGGCGAGCGAGCAAAACTCCGTCCCGGTACAGGCCATCCCGCCGCGCTGGAACGGGCTCGGCTCGGGCGAGTACGTCTCCAGCAGCGGCTCTTCGAGGAGGGCCGCGAGGTCCGCCTCGGGAACGTCCATCACGAGCGGATTCTGCCGGCGGGTGAGCCGAATCTCGCCGCTCCCGTACGCCCCGGCCACGTCTGCGAGCGCCCGGGCGTCGCTCGCCGGGATCCGTCCGACGGGGACGTTCAGGCCGACGAAATACCGGCCGTCGTGCTGTTCGTGGACGCCGACGTAGTCGACCGGCCCCTCGCGCCGGCCGGCGTTGTACGTGTACGACTCGCGGCAGTCCGTCCCCGCACGCGGGAGGTCGAAGTCGACGTAGTCGGCCTGTAACTGCTCGCGGATCGGCTCGGGGCCGCGCTCGTCCACGAAGAAGCGCGCGCGGTTCTTCGAGCGGTTCGTCCGGTCTCCCTCGTCGTGGTAGAGTTCGACGAACCCACGGATCAGGTCGACGGCGCGTTCGGGCGGCACCCAGACGTCGAGCGGCCGCGCGACCCGGGGTTCGTGTCCGCCGAGTCCGCCGCCGACGCGGACGTTGAACCCCAGCGTCTCCTCGCCCTCGACCGTCTTCGCCGCCGGCTCCAGCCCGATGTCGTTGATCGCGTCCTGCGCGGAGCCGTCCGGAATACCCGAGACGCTGATGTTGAACTTCCGGGGCATGTTCGCGAGGGTGTCGTCGCCCCGGACCTCTTCCTGGACCCTGTCGAGGATAGACGTCGTGTCGAGTACCTCGCGGGCGTCTTTCCCGGCGGTCGGGTTCCCGGTGACGTTCCGCATCGTGTCGCCGCCCGAGGAGCGGGTGGTGAGGCCGACAGATTCGAGCCGGTCCCAGATGGCAGGAACGTCCGCTAGCTTGACCCAGTGGAGCTGGACCGACTGACGGGTGGTGAGGTCGAGCCACGAGTCGCCGAACTCCGGGTTCTCGACCGGACCGGTCGCGTAGTCCGCCGCCACGTTCGCGAGCGTGCGGAACTGCCCCGGCGTCAGGATGCCGTCGGCGTTCGTCAGGCGCATCATGAAGTAGCTCTCCTGGCCGCTGCGCTGGTGGAAGACTCCCCAGAACTTGAACCGCGAGAACCACTTCTCGCGCTCGTCCTCGGGGATGGAGTCCCAGCCTTCCTCGGCGAACGCTACGAGTTTGGAGCGGACCTCGTCGCCGTAGCAGCCCTCCTTCCAGTCTTCTTTCTCGTGTGTCACGGGCAGTCACCCCCGGTGTCGGTCGCGTCGGTCTGCGGGCGGTTCGGCGGGGTCGTGGCGTGGTCGTCGGTCATCGTGGATGAGCTGGCCGCGGGTCGGTCGTCGTGCGATTCGAGTGTGGATGGGTCACAGAACGGGCGGGTCGCGGTGGACAGAGACAGGGCCCGCCAGCCGTCACGGGCCCGGTTCGGTCGAGGCGGGTCACGTCAGGAACCCCGCGGTGCCGGTGAAGGCGAAGTAGAGCGAGAACGCGGTGACCAGCACCGCGAGCGCCATCTCGGCGTACAGCACCATCCGCCCGTAGCGGTACCAGTCATCGTACGCGGAGGGGGTCGTCTCGTCCATCAGTCGTCCCCCCCCGGGACGGCGCCGTCGTCGAGCCAGCGGTCCCGCGAGCCGATCCCGTGGCCCGACAGGCCGCCGTCGTGACGCATCGCCAGGAGAAAGAAGCCGATGATCGGGACGAAGAAGACGACCGCGACGACGGCGTAGCCCGCGTGGATGTTCGGGACGAAGCCGTAGACGAGCGGGAAGACGATCCCACCGGCCGTCGAAATCCCGCCGATGAACCCCGCCGCGGTGCCCGGACGGTCCGGGAAGACCAGCGGGACGATGGCGAACACGCCGCCGGTGCCGAAGCTGACGGTGACGCCGAAGACGGCGAGGACGACCACCG
>JBDGTD010000031.1:0-59420 GCA_042217165.1 Haloferacaceae archaeon
CCGCGTGGGGCAGGTCGCGCACGGCAGCGGCGATCCCGGCATTCGTAGTCTTCCTTGATCCTGCTTCGTCGGCGAAGATCACCGGCACGTCGCCTATGTCGTCGAAGCGGTCCTGGATCGCCTGCCAGCGGTCGGTAATGTCGCCGACGGGCTGGCGGTCGACCGCGGGCGGGGCGCACGTCTTGATAGGGGCGACGGCTGGCTCGGTACCGGCCGCATCGTCGGCGAATTCCGGGATCGCGAACCCGAGGTCGCGGAGGTGGTCGACGGCGTCGAACCACGTCGAGCCGTTCACCCGCTCCGGACAGTTCCGGGGCTCAACGAGCCCGGCGTCGATTGCCGCCATGGAAACCACGCCGCCGTAGCCGTTCCCGCCCGTGTCGAGCCACCGCTCGCTGTCGACGACGTTCGCCGTCCCGTTCGCGTTTGGCCCCCACGTCGGGACGAAGGCTCGGTGGCCGGCGCTGGTCGAGGCGCCGTCGTTCCACCCGTGGACGATCGTCCGGGCGGCGACGCGCTGGGCGTCGAGGCGGTCGATCGCGGCGAACAAGTCGCGGATGTCGGTCGCGGTCTCGTCGGCGCTGGTCGCCTCGGCGTCGTACTCCTCGACGTCGAAGTCGTCGAACGCGCTCGCGGGCTCGTCGTCGCTCGGGAGGAGGTCGCGCTCGTCGAGGAGCGCATGAATCGCCTCGTCGTCCCACTCCTTGACGCGGATCCCCGTTCCGGCGACGTGGTCGCCGGTGGCGATACAGACGTGTTTGCCGTCGTATATTTCCAGGTCCGGGGTGTCGTCGTTCGCGCCGAACGGCTCGTCAGCGAGTTCGACCTGAACCTGTTTGACACCGTCCGGCAGCGCCCCGCGGTACATCGCGTGAACACCGGTCTCGGACTGCGAGACGTCGGTGTAGGTCACACCGAGTCGGTCGAGGACGTCGAGGAACTCCGGACAGACCGCGCCCGTCTCCGGGTCGCGAACGTCGTCGCCGTCGACGAACACGAACGGGTCGGCCTCGCGCTGGATGAACGCGAGATCGTCGCGGGCGTCGGGGTGCTTCTCGCGCCACTCCCGGGCGGTTTGATAGTCGGCGTGGACGTACTCGCGCGAGCCGTCGGACCCCCACTTGAAGCGGGCAGAGTGGCGGCAGGCGTCGCACGAGGTCGCCTCGTCATGGTCGCCGTGGGTACACCCGACCGGCGCGTCGGGATCGGTCCACGGCGCCCACGGCGCCTTCCCGTCCTTCCGGCACATCCAAGCGTCGACGGCACGGTGGGCGGCGGGCCACTCGTCGCGGGCGAGGTCGTCGCTCGCGAACGACGCGTCGGTGTAGCTGTCGAGTGTGGCCGGACGTGGGGCGCCCTCGTCGCCCGCGTTAGTCGTGGCGTCCTCACTGTCCGCGCGCTCATCAGTCTGCTTACGCGCCGCGCTGGCAAGGCTCTCGTCGTTGCTGCCCCCCGTCTCTGCGTCGAGAACATCAGCGACAAGATCGCGGTTTTCAGGGTCAAGCCCGAACCGGCCGAACACCTCGGCGACGCTCGCGTCGGGGTGTGTCTCGACGTAACGCTCAATTCGCTCCCGGTTGTCGGCTGTCACGCCGGACCACCTCGGTGGTCTCGGTGCCGACGTGGGATGCGGGCGCTCGCCCCGGTGTAGGGACCGAGGAGGGCGAGCCCCGCGTGGTCGGCGGCGTTCACTGCTGGCACCTCCTGTCGTCGAGCGCCGGACAGCGCTTGTCTGGCTCGTCGATGGGGCAGCCGCAGAATTCGCACACCGGTGGGTGTGCCGCGCGCGGCTCGATGCTCACGCGCACCACCTCCCATCCCTGCGCGAACCGCCAGACGATAGCGACCCGCGCCGGGTAAGCCGGCGAACTCCCTTGACGCGGGGAACGTGTCTCAAGCCAGAAACGCCGAATCCATCCGTGAAAGGCGCCCTACCGTCGGGGCAGACGCCCTGCTCACGACAGTTTATTTCAGATGGACTCGCCGGGATTTGAACCCGGGGCCTCTCCCATGCCAAGGGAGTGATCTACCACTGATCTACGAGCCCACGGCGCGTCCGAAAGAGGGAGAGATGCGAGTAAAAGCGTGTCGAAACGGTAGGGGCCGAGAGGCGAGCGAAGCGGAACGGTTTAGCCCCGGGAGACAAGCATTAACGGTGGGAACGGCACGGCCGCGAATCCGACCTGTCCCTCGCGCCGAGGTGGCTGGAGGGCTTGGGATCGCGGCAGTGCGCCGGGAGCGGCGCTTCTGCGGTCGTGCGTTCCACCCCACCGATGGCACGAATGCACACCCGACGCCGCGGTTCGTCCGACTCGGACAAGCCCGTGGCAGACGACCCCCCGGAGTGGAGTGACGTCGACGCGGACGCCGTCGAGGCGCGCGTCGTCGAACTGGCAGAGGAAGGGCTGGATCCGAGTCAGATCGGGATGGCCCTGCGCGACGAAGGCGTGAAGGGAACGCCGGTCCCGGACGTCAAACTCGCGACCGGCAAGAAGGTCGGCGAGATTCTCGCCGACCACGACGCTGGCCCGTCGGTTCCGGAGGACCTCCGTAACTTGCTGGAGCGGGCGGTACGCCTGCGCGAACACGTCCAGGAGAACCCACAGGACGCGAGCAACCGGCGCGCGCTCCAGAACACGGAGTCGAAGATCCGTCGCCTCGTGGACTACTACCGCGGCGACGAGTTAGACGAGGAGTTCCAGTACAGTTACGACGCGGCCGTCGACCTGCTGGAGGACACGTAGCGTGTCGGCGGAGGCGGACGAGGCGACGGGACCCGGGTTCGACGCCGACCGGGCGGCGAATCGGCTGCGCGGTGCCGACTTCGTCGCCGTGAGCGCCGCCGCAACCGGCGATGCGCTCGCCGCGACGGGCCTGCTCGTGCGGGCCTGTCGCGCCCTCGGCGTCCCCTTCCAGTCCCGCGTCCGCCCCGACCCCGAGACACAGACACCCGACGACGCCCTGACGGTCCGCGTCGGCGACGACGGCGCCGCGGATCTGACGCTCGACGGCCGAACGCGCCCGGCGAGCGTCGACGCGCACGCGGTCGCCAGGGCGGTCGACAGCTGTGACCCGTCGCCGACGCTGGCGCTCGCCGGCGCGAACGCGGCGGGTGTCGGCCCCGGAGCCGGTCCGACCGGCGCGCTCCTCGAGACTGCCGAGCGGCGTGGCCTCGTCGCCCGTCGCCCCGGCCTCGCGGTCCCGACCTCGGACCGCGCGGACGGACTGGCCTGCTCGACGCGTCTCCGTGTACCCGTCTCGGGCGACGTCGAGGCCGCCCGGGCGCTCCTCGCGGAACTCGACCTCCCCGCGACGCTCGACGACGGGGCGAGACGGCGGGTCGCGTCGCTGGTCGCGGTCGAGGCGGCCACGATGGCGGACGCGAGCGACCGCGCGGCCGCGGCCGTCGAGTGGCTCCTCCGGCCGTACGTAACGCCCGAGGGGCCGTTCGAGACGCTCGGCGGGTACGCCGACGTCCTCGGTGCGACAGCGCGCGAGGCGCCCGGCACGGGCGTCGCGCTGGCGCTGGGCGGCGACGCGCGCGAGGCGGCGCTCGAGGCGTGGCGCGAACACGGCCGCGCGGTCCACGGCCTGCTCGAGACGGCCACCACGGCGCGCTACGACGGCGTTCTCGTCGCGCGGGCGGACGACGCGGCCCCGGAACGGCTGGCGACCGCGGCGCGGCTCCTGCGGGACTACCGCTCGCCGGAGCCGGTCGCGCTGGTCGTCTCGGCGGGCGCGGCGGCCGCGAGCGCCGTCGAGCCGGCCGACCTGCGCGCACGGACCGCCCGTGCCGTCGACGCCGTCGGGACCGGGAACGCCTTCGGCGGCCCGGCCCGCGCCGGCGCGCGCTTCGACGGCGACGTGGGCGAGTTCGTGCGTGCGTTCACGGAGGTACGCGCGTGAGAACGGCCGAACTCCGGACCGAACACGACGCGGCGGCCCTCGTCGCGGCGGCGCTCCGGCCCGACGACACGCCGGAGGTCGACACGCGGGCCGTAGACGGCGCGGTCGTGACACAGGTCGAACGGGACACCACGGGTGGCCTCGCGCGGACAGTCGACGACTACGCGGTGAACCTGCGGGTCGCGGACCGACTCGTGGCGCTGGCGGCAGAGTGCGAGAACGCAGACGACACACACACAACATGAGCGAACGATCCGTATCCAAGCAGCGGCGTGGCAAGCGCTGGTACACCGTCTTCGCCCCGGAGCAGTTCGACCGGGCGGAGCTCGGCGAGACGATGGCCGACGAGCCCGACAAGGTCGTGGGCCGGACCATCCAGACCACGCTCGGCGAACTGACCGACGACCAGAGCCAGAACAACACCAAGCTCACGTTCAAGATAACTGACGTGGGGTCTGACTCCGCGTACACCGAGTTCATCGAGCACGAACTCACCCGCGACTACCTCCGGAGCCTCGTGCGCCGGGGCGCCTCGAAGGTGGACGCGACGATCACCGCGCTGACGACGGACGACTACCGCGTCCGGATCCAGCCGGTCGCGCTGACGACGAAGAAGGCAGACCGGAGCCAGGAGAAGGCCATCCGGCGGGTCATGATCGACCTCGTCGAGGAGGCCGCCGCGGAGCGCACCTTCGAGGGGCTGGTCGACAGCGTCGTCGAGGGGCGGCTCTCGTCGGCTATCTACGGCGAGGCAAAGACCGTCTACCCGCTCCGGCGGGTCGAGGTCCAGAAGCTCTCGCTCGACGCCCGGCCGGAAGAGGTCGAGGCCGAAGAGGAGGCCGCCGTCGACGTCGACGCGGGAGACGTCGCGGTCGACTCCTAGCGCCTCACCCCTCGACGACGACCCGGCCGACCATCCCCGAGCGCTCGTGGGGGATACAGAAGTACTCGTAGGTACCCGGCACCTCGAAGCGGTGCGCGAACTCGTTGCCGCTCGTGACGTTCCCCTGGAGGCCGTTCGCCCAGGCGTCGCGCGCGGCGGCCTCGCTCTCGAACCCGCCGCTGGCGAAGTAGTCGGCGCGCTCGGGAATCGAGTCCTCGTAGGCGGTGACGCTGTGTGCGCGCGTCGAGGTGTTGCGCCACACCACCTCGTCGCCGACCGAGACGGTCACGGCCGACGGGTCGAAGGCGACGGCGGTCATCCCGACGTCGTAGTCGCCGCCGCCGGTCGACCCGGCGGCCGCACACCCCCCGAACACCGTCGTCCCGAGCGCCGCGAGTACCTGCCGTCGTCGCATGAACGACAGTGGGGTCTGGAGGCGGATAGGCGGCGCGGTCTGCGAACCTAAAGACGTAAGCCACGGCGTGGGCGACGGAGATACGTGCTGGGGCTCCGGTTCGTCGGGCGACTCGGGGTCGCCGACGCCGTCACCGTCGCCAACGCGGCCCTCGGGTTCGTCGCAGTCGCGGTCGTGAGCCAGCCGCGACTGGCGGCTCGGCTGGTCCTCCTCGCGGCCGTGCTGGACGCCGCCGACGGCATCCTCGCGCGGCGCTACGGCGGCACGGAGGCGGGGCCGTATCTCGACTCGCTGGCCGACGTGGCATCGTTCTGTGTCGCGCCCGCGGCGCTGGTGGTGACCGTCGCCCGCGGCGCGTTCGCGGGGCCGGCCGCGCTCGGCGCGGTCGCTGTCGGGGCGCTGTTCGTCACGAGCGGCGTCGTCCGTCTCGGCCTCTACACCGCCTACGACAGCGACGCGGCGGAGACGGAGGGTGTCCAGACGACGCTCGCGGCGACGGTGCTCTCGGCGTCGGTGCTGGCCGGCTTCGTGGGCGCGACCGCTCTCGTCGCCCTCGCGGCCCTCCTCGGCGTCGCGATGCTCACCCGCGTCACCTATCCCGACCTCCACCCGCAGGACGCGTCGGTGATGGGGCTGGTCCAGACGGCCGCCATCGTCGGCTGGGGCTGGGTCGGGCGGGGGTTTGCCTACGCCCTGCTCTTTCTCGCCGTCGCCTACCTCCTGTTCGCGCCGCGCTGGTACTGGTCGTCGGGCAGTTACGCACGGTGACAGCCCCCGCGACGGTTTATTAGGCCACCAACCCCTGTCCAAGACGATGGGCACTGACGGCGTGCGACGGGGGAGCGAACAGGTGACGGTGCTCGTCGTCGAAGACGATCCGGAGGTCGCGGCGCTGTACGGCGAGTGGCTCGACGACTACGACCTCCGGGTCGCCCACGGCGGTCGGGAGGCGCTCGAGACGCTCGAACAGGAGCCGGTCGACGTCGTACTTCTCGACCGGCGGATGGACGGTATCTCGGGCGACGAGGTGCTCGACGCGATCCGGCGTCGGGGCCACGACTGTCGCGCCGCGATGGTGACGGCGGTCGACCCCGGGTTCGAGGTGGTGGACATGCCGTTCGACGACTACCTCACGAAGCCCGTCTCGGAGGCCGACCTCCGCGAGACGGTCACGGGGCTGGTCGCGCTCGAGGCGTACTCGGACCTCCAGCTGGAACTCTCCTCGAAGCGGGTGCGGCGGAGCGTCCTCCGGGGAGAGAAGCGGCGGTCCGAACTGGCGGCGAGCGACGAGTTCGAGCGGCTAGAGTCGGAGATCGAGGCGCTCGAAGCCGAACTGGCGGAGATCGAGTCTGCCCACCCGGCCTACGAGCCACTGTTCGAGCGGATCCGGTGAGTGTCGGTGGTCGGCCTCGACCACGTGAGCCTCGTCCACGCCCCCGTCTGCGCGACGTCGAGACGAACAGTCGAGAGCGGCGACGAGGCAACACCGAGGCTCCGCTCGCTCGACGGGACGGACGCGTTCGTGCCCGTCGGCACCACCTCGGTCGTGGAGTACGTCGACGGGCCGCCCGACGTCCGCGTTCGGGGCGCGCCGGTCGGGCGACGCGGCACCCCCTCGTAGCGAGGCCGTGGCGAATGGTTTTATACCGGACGAACACCACCTAACCACTGCTGGATGTTACGAGAGAGCGGACCGACGCGTGGCGGCGACGGGGCCGACCTGGACTGGTGTCACGACGCGGTTCAGGACGTCTCGCGCACGTTTGCCCTCACGATCGACGTCCTCGAGGAACCGATGTCGTCGTATATCTGTGTTGGCTACCTCCTCTGTCGCGTCGCCGACACGGTCGAGGACGCCGACCACGTCTCGCCGGCGGACCAGGCCGCGCTCCTCCGGATGTACGACCGGGTACTCGACCCCGACGACGAGACGACCGTCGAGGAGTTCGCCGAGGAGGTTGCGCCGCACCTCCCGGACGAGCGTGACGCCGACTGGGAGGTCGTCGCCGAGGCGCCCCGGGTCGTCGCCACGTTCCAGGCGCTCCCCGCCGACGTCCGCCGGGCGGTCGAGCCGCCGGCGCGGGAACTCGTCTCCGGGATGGCCGACTTCGTCGAGCGCTACGCCGACGAGGGCGGACTCCGGATCCGCGACTGCGCCGAACTCGAGGAGTACTGTCACTACGCCGCCGGCACCGTCGGCCAACTCGTGACGAACCTCGCCACCCGCACAGACCTCGCCGAGGAGCGCAAGCGGCTCCTGTACGACACCGCCGAGGACTTCGGGCTCCTCCTCCAGCTCGTCAACGTCGCGAAGGACGTCTACGACGACTACACCGAGGAGAACAACGTCTATCTCCCCCGCGAGTGGCTCGCGGCCGAGGGTGTCGACCAGGACGCGGTTCTCGACCCCGGGAACCGGACGGGCACCGCCGCCGTCGTCGCACGCGTCGCTGGCCACGCCCGCACGTTCCTCCCGGGTGCACAGCGCTATCTCGAGGCGGTCCCGACCGAGAACGGCAACACCCTCGCGGCGTGGGCCATCCCCTTCCTCCTCGCCGTCGGCACGCTCCGCGAACTCGGGCGCCGTCCCGAAGACGCCGTCTCCGGGGAAGGCGTCAAGATATCCCGCCAGGAGGTGTTCGCCGTCGTCTCCGCGATGCGGGGCGCCGACGGCTCCGACCGTCTCGGCGACCTGCGCAGACAGGTCGCCGACGAGCCGTTCCACCGGGCGGTAGGCTCGGCGGACTGAGGGCGGCTACGTGACGAGGGCGTACGCGAACAGCAGCGCGAAGTAGACGACTACGAGCGCGCCCAGCATCAAGATTCGGTAGCGCCGAAGCTCCTCCTCCTCGGCCTCTCTCGCCGCGCCGAACGCCGCTCGCTCGGCCTCGGTCAGGTCGTCGTGTTCCAGCCCCCGGTGGAGCGCGAGGTGGCGCTCGCTCGCGAACGCGGCGTCACAGTGGCCACAGTCGTGCCGTGGGGCGTCGGCCGGGACGGCGTAGTCGTCGGCCGTCATCTCAGGAGGCGAGATAGGGCGGCGCGACGTACGGTTCGGAGACGATCCAGAGGCTCAGCATCGTGAACCCGACCATCGCGAGCGTGACGCCGTACTGGCTCCGGACGGCCTGAATCCGGTCGGGAAACGCGTCGTAGGCGGCGGCGTGTGCGACCCACACCGCGAGGACGTGCCCCGCGAGTACCGCCGCGATCTCGACGCCCTGTATCCAGCCCGGGAGGACCAGGGTCGGCGGGTTCTGTGGCGGCGAGAGCGGCGCGGCGAGGACGGTCGCGAACGCCGGCGAGAGCGCGAGGACCGTCCCGACGTTGTGCGCGAGGTGATAGCCCGCGGCGATGGCGAGAAGCGGCGGCGCGAACCGCGTCGCCAGCGCCCCGGGCGAGCGGTAGGTCGCGGCGAACCGCCGGGCCGCGCGCGCCGCGAGGAGGTAGGCGCCGAGAGCGGCTCCGAACCCGACGAGGTACGTGCCGAGGTAGACCGCGAGCGGCGGGGCGCCGAGGCCGACGAGCCACCCGACGGCGGCGGCCCACGGGCCGGTCGCGACGAGGCCGTCGTAGGTGGTGACGTACAGCACCGCGACGACGAACGCCACCTCGTCGAGGCCGGATACGATCGGGTCGGAGAGGCGCGTCCCCGGGAGGCGGAGCCGCGGCCCCTCGTCGGTCAGCGCGACCGGCGCGACCCGGCCGTAGGCGGCGAGCAGGCACGAGACGGGGTCGACGCGGTCGAACCACGTCGGGCCGACGGCGACGGCACCGGCGACGGTGAGGAGGCCGTAGGCCGCGACGACCGACGCGAGGAGCCGCGGGTCGTCCGCGAGCGGGGCGGTCACCTCCACCCAGACGACCGCGAGGAGGCCGGCCACGCTCGGCCACGTCCCGAGCCGGTCGGGGTACGCGAGCGTACCGACGCCGAACCGGTCCGCGACCGACCGGGCTGCGCCCGCGAGCGCCCGGAACGGGTCGAGCGCCGGCCAGGCGTTCCCGACGAGGTACGCCGCGGCGACGACGCCCCCCCACCAGACGACCCAGACGAGGAGGACGGCGAGGTTCCTGACGCCGGTGTCCGGGCCGACCCACCCGACGACGAGGACGGCGGCGAGGCCGGCGAGGCCGACGAGACGGGCGAGGACGCGGAGCGGACGGGTGGAGAGGGAGAGTGACCGCGACCAGCCGTGTACGGCGTCGATCAGCCGCCGGTCGGTCACGAACGACGCGAGGAGGAAGGAGGCGCCGACCGCGGCGCCGCCGGTGAGAAGAAAGAGCCACACGGGCGCGGAGACGGGGTCCCGGCCGGCCGCTCTGAGCGCTCCGCTGTGGGCGGCCCCCGGGGTCGCGAAGGCCGCGAGGGCGACGAGCGACCACGCGGCCGGCCGGGCGAGCGGACGGACGATCGCGGGTCGGCGCGCCATCGCGCCCGGTTGGAACCCGGGTCTCCTGAGGGTTGCGACACGCCCGAGGACGGGGTGCGCCTAGATGGATTTTTACGCGTCGCCGGGCAAGCGCGCTCTATGGCTACCGAGGAGTCACACGACGACGGCGGACACCACCTGCCCGCGGTGGAGGACTGGCCCCGCGGGTTCGGCGAGGCCTCGTGGTGGCCCTTTGTCACCGCGCTGGGCGCCGCCGGCATCTACGTGGGGGCGGGACTGTACGTCCTCGGACAGGGCGAGGACGCGCCGGTCGGGCCGATGGTCGGGCCGG
The DNA here is from genome assembly GCA_042217165.1 of Haloferacaceae archaeon. Lineage (GTDB taxonomy): Archaea > Halobacteriota > Halobacteria > Halobacteriales > Haloferacaceae > A07HB70. Next base: position 9,924 of record JBDGTD010000031.1, read on the forward strand.
CGGCGTTCGTGGGGAGCATCGGTCTGTTTCTCGTCGGACTGTACGGCTGGGTCTACCACGCGTTCGTCAGCCACTTCTGGGACCGGGAGGCGAACACCGACAGCGGCAGCACGCTGAAGTGGGGAATGATCGCCTTCCTCGGCTCCGAGCTAGCGACGTTCGGCGCCGGATTCAGCTACTACTTCTGGATACGCGCCGGCGCGTGGCCGCCGGGCGAACTCCCCGAACTGACCGGGTCGCTCGTCCTCGGCAACACCGTCCTGCTGGTGCTGTCGTCGCTCACGCTCCACTGGGCACATATCCAGATCCGGAACGACGAGCGCGGGCGGTTCATCGGCGGTCTCGTTGCGACCCTGCTCCTCGGTGTCGTCTTCGTCGGCGGGCAGGTCTACGAGTACTACGAGTTCATCGTCCACTCCGAGTTCACGCTGACCTCCGGGCTGTTCGGCTCGGCGTTTTTCGGCCTGACGGGGCTCCACGGACTCCACGTCTCGCTGGGTGCCGTCTTCCTCGGCGTCGTCCTCGCGCGTGCGCTCGCGGGCCAGTACTCCGCCGAGCGGCACGTCTCGGTCTCGACAGCGTCGATGTACTGGCACTTCGTCGACGTCGTCTGGATCTTCCTCGTCGTCGTCCTCTACGTCGGCGCCGAGGTCGGCGGAGCGTAATGGATTAAGTACGCCCCGGTCGTCACGGTCTATCATGGTTCAGGACCTCGACGAGATCGAGGAAGGGCTCGATATCGACCTCGAACGCCTCGTCTCCTCGCTGACGCCGCGTACAGACAACGAGAAGGTCAAGAGCTACCAGAACACCGTCGCCGTGGCCTGCCCGGTGTGTGAGGACCCGTTCGACGACCTCGTCGTCTGCAAGGAGCCGGCGACCGAACTCGTCCAGAGCGAGCCGCTCGACATCTGCGTCGCCGTCGTCGAGGGGCGGCCGCTGATTTTCACGCACAAGGCGTAGCGCGCCGCGGGTCGGTCCGTCGCCGCTCCGGGCGGCGACACTCGCGCCGTGAGAACGAAGCGCCCGCCCCGCCGACGTGAGGGCGTGAGCCGCCGCGACGCCGCACTCGCGCTCGCCGTTCTCGTCCCCGTCGTCTGGGCGGGCGCGGCCCTCGGCGCGCCGCTCGACCCGGTCGCCGCGGCCGTCGGCGCGGCGGGTGCGCTCCTCCTCGAACTCGCGTTGACGCGCCGCCGGACGGCCGTCAGGCGCGTCTGGGAGCGCCCGGCCGTCCAGGCCGGCTGCGTGGCTGGCGCGCTCGCCGGCGCCGCGGTCCTCGTCCGCGCCGCTGGCCCACTCGTCCTGACTGTTCTCGCCGGCGGGCTGGTCGCGTACCTCGCGGTTCTCGTCGCGCTGGCTGCTCAGGATAGCATATAATACCGCGGCGCCGCTACGATGCATGTGGGGACGACTACCGCCGTCCGGACCCGTCTGCGCCGCCGGGCAGCGCTCGCCGCCGTCGGCGCGCTCTCGGCCACCGGATTCGTGCGTGCCGCGCTCGCGGCGGTCCTCTCTCCCGCGGCCGCGACCAGGTGGAGCGTCGTCGCGGGCGCCGTCGTCTGTCTGGAACTCGCCTACCTCGCGGTCAACCTCGACCGGAACCGACCAGTGGGTGCGTCGGCTGTCCGGCCCCGGCTCGGGGGGGCGAATCTCGTCACGCTCGCCCGCGGAATCCTGCTCGCGTGGCTCGCCGGATTCGCCGTCGTCGAGTGGCTCGGCGGCCCGCTCACGGCCGTCCCCGTCGCGCTCTACGCCGGGAACGTCGCACTGGACGGCGTCGACGGGGCGCTCGCGCGCCGGAGGGGGTACGTCTCTGCTCTCGGCGCGCGGCTCGACGCGGAGTTCGACGGCATCGGCGTCCTCGTCGGGGTCGGCGTCGCCGTCGCCGCAGACCTTCTCCCCGCCGCCTTCCTCCTCGTCGGGGTCGTGAAGTACGCCTACCTCGCCGCGGGATGGCTGGTCCGCCGCCGCGGGCGCGCGCTCGGCCCCCTCCCGAGTCGGGCGTCCCGCCGTCCCCTCGCCGCCCTCCAGATGCTCGTCGTGACCGCCGTCCTCTCGACGCTGCTCGTCCCCGGGGCCGCGACGCTCGTCGCCGGCGCGGGCGGGCTGGCGTACGGGGCCGGGGTTGCCCGCGACTGGCGGCTACGGCTCCGGCGCACGGACCAGCGCGTCGATCTGGTGGGTTAAGAGCGTCAGGTCGCCGTCCGCGATCGCCGCGTGCCGGTCGCGCGCCCACTCGCGCGCGACGTCGGACGGCACCCGCGCGGCCGCCGGTTCGTCGGCGCTCTCGGCGCGCGTGACCGCACGCTCGACGAGGTCGACGAGGTGGTGACAGAGGTACGCCTCGTCGCCGGGGTACGGCGGCGAGACGAGCCAGTCCGAGCCGCCGGCGGCGACGAGGCGCGCGGCGCTCTCCCCGACAGCCCCGAGCAGCGCCCGTCCCGACCGGCTCCCGCCCGGACGGGTCGGCGCGTCCATCGTCGCGTGGTAGGCGTCGATCACCCGCTCCTCGGCCGGTCCCGTCGGGACGAACGCCGTCTCGCCGTCGAAGGTGATCGGGAGGTACGCGAGGCCGCCGGGCGCGACGCCACGGAGGAGCGCCGACAGCGCCGCCTCGGCGTCGAACAGGTCGAGAAACGCGGCGGCGACGAGGAGGTCGGCGTCGGCGTCCGCCGCCCGGTCGAGGGCGTCGCCCGTCTCGATTCGCACCTCTACCGTCCGCGAGCCGTCGGTCAGGCGCGTCGGGTCGCCCGGAGCGACGTCGTACCCCGCCTCGGCCGCGAGTTCGGGGAGGCGCTCGCGCGCCGCGGCGACCATCGACTCGTCGGCGTCGACGCCGACGTACGCAACGTCCGCCGGGAGGTCCCACCGGAGCAGTCGCCGGAGCGTCGCCCCCGCGCCGGGGCCGGCCTCGAACACGCGGAGCGAGTCGCCCGTCGTCGCCGCCTCGCGGACGCGGTCGAGCGTCGGGCGGTGGAGCGCCCGGTCGTCGGCGGACTCCTTCGCGCGGAGATACCGGAGCTTCGAGAATTCGGCTGGCTCGTTTACGCCGGACACGAGCGGACGAGGGGCGGCACGATTAAAAGCCTACTCGCACGCCTCGTCGTCCGCCCGGAACGCCCCGAGGTCGAGCGACCAGTCGTAGGGGGCGTACCGGAGCCGCGACCCGGCAGAGGCGCCCGGCGGGAGGGCGCCGTGAGCGTCGAGGAGGCGCCAGATGCCCGCGAGGCCGCCGAAGTCCCCGCGGAACCACCGGAACAGGCGGGGGACCGTGACGGCGTCGGCCCGCGGGTCGTAGGCGACGGCGCCGTCGAGGTACGCGTCGGTCGCGAGGCGCAACTGGTCGTCGAGCGCCGCCGCGTCGTACGCGGCGATGGCGGGACAGGAGGCGGCACCGCAGTTCAGCGCGAAGTGGACGCGCGGGTCCGGGTCGCGGACGCGGTGGGTCCGCTCGAAGGCGTCCGGGCGGGGCCGCGGGAGGTAGCCGAGGCCGACGGAGAGCCGCGACCCGCGGAGGAGGCCGTGTTCGATATCGTTCGGGCTCAGGTCGTGGCCCGCGACGGTCACCGCGGGGCGGCGGAAGAAGCGGACCGTCGAGAGCCCGCGGAGCCGGCGTGGGTCCTCGCGCAGGCGGGCCTGGACGGCGGCGTTGTAGACGTTGGTCCAGAACGCCGTCCGGGCGGCGTCGTCCGCGAGCGACGCCGCGAGACGGTCGCCGTCGAGGCCGGCAAGGGCAGACTCGGCGGCGGCCACCGACTCCTCGCGACGGACCGCGAGCAGGTACGACCGGGCGAGCCCGGACGGCGAGTCCTCGGCGTCTGCGGCGGACACGGTTCGATGTCGGCCGCCGCCGACTAAAACCGGTCGCGGGTCGGCCCGGACCCCGCATATCCGGAAGGACTTTGCGGCGGTCGGAGGAACGGAGGACCGATGGAGGCCGACAGCGTCGACGCCGCCGCCGCGTGGGACGTCGTTCCGGCCGGGCGCGGCCACGACGGCCTGCGAGAACTCGCGGCGGACGGGTTCTCCGGGGGAGTCACCGACGGGCGCGTCTGGGCGATGCTGATCAACGGCCGCGTGGTAGGCGTCAGCGGGGGCGAGGTGGCCGACCTCGCCGACGCGGACCTGACCGCACACAGGGCGCCCGACCCGGCGCTCCCGCTCTTGCTCCTTATGCGCGAACGGTCCGGAGCGCCGCGGACGCAGTACTACACCGAGGAGACGCCGCTGTCCGAGGTGGACGCCACCCTCAGAGAGGGCGGGTTCACCGGCTACGTCGAACTGAGCGAGAACGTCCTCTCGGGGGACTACTACCTCGTCTACTACGGCGGCGACCGGATGCCCGTGGCGTTCATCGGCGGGAGCCGACGGCTGACGACGGGCGAGGAGGCGTTCGACCGCGCCACGGGCGAGGTCGGCATCTACGACGTCCACGACGTCGACGTCTCTGTCGTGGACGTGCCCGGCGGCGAGGACGAGACGGCCGCCGGCGCCGTGGCCGACGGCACGAGCGCCGACACACACGGGGGCGTGGACGACCCGGCGGAGACGGGCGACGGACGCGACGACTCGGGCGACGAAGACGTCACCATCCCACAGACGTCGGCGTCGTTCGTCGAGAGCGACGACTCGGCGACTGCCGGAGACGGGGAGACCCCTGTCGACGGGGAGCGCGAACCGGCACCCGACGAGGCGGACCCGGCCGAGGACGGCGCGACGACGGACGACCGGCCGGACTCGGAGGCCACGTCCGAAGAGACGACCGACGGCGCCGTCGCCGGAGACTCGGCCGGCGACCACGAACGCGAACCGGACGACGGCGGGCGAACGGAGACGGACGGCGAGCCGGGCGGGGGGGCGACAGACGAAGAGCGCGAAGACAGCGAAGACCGCGAAGACAGCGAAGACAGCGAAGACCGCGAAGACCGCGAAGACCGCGAGGAGAACGAGGAGACGGACGACGTCGACGACCGGCTCGCGACGCTCCGCGCCGAGCGCGACGAACTTCGGGAGCGGGTCGAGACGCTGACCGCGGAGCGCGACGAGTTGCGCCAGGAGGTCGAGCGTCTCCGGGCCGAGGTCGAGCGCGTCGAGGCCGAACACGCGGCGCTCCGCGAGCGGCTGGAGTCGGGCGGAACGGAGCGCGCGGACGGACAGAGCCTCTCGGCGGCGACGGCGCTGTCGGGGACGAACCTGTTCGTGCGCTACCGCTCGAAGGCCGACCCGACGCTCGAGGGGGCGCTCGACGGCGGCGAGGCGCGCGATGCGGTCAACGAGAACCTCCTCCTGGAGCGACACACCACCTTCGAGACGGCGGGCGCGACAGTCGACGGCGAGCCGTACGGAGAGTTTCTGCCCGGAACGCTCCAGTACCGGTTCGTCGAGTGGCTGGTGCGCACGCTGCCGTTCGAACTCCGGGACGCGGCGGGCGAGGGACCGCTCGGCCGGCTCTACAAGTCGATCCCGTCGTTCGACCGGGCGGAGATAGACGGCTCGGTGACGATCCAGACCGACGAGGGCGAGGAAGAGCGGACGTTCGACGTGGTGATGCGGAGCCGAAAGGGGTCGCCGCTCGCGGTGGCGAGCCTGTTCGACGGGCGCGAGCCGGCGACGGAGTCGATGCTCGAAGAGCTGGTCGGGGACGCGCGAGCGGTCTCGGCGGCCAACGAGTCGCTCGGCGCCGCCTTCTTCGTCACGACGAGTTACTACGCGCCGGAGGCGTTAGAACTCGCCGAGGCGGAGGCGTCGAGCGGCGGGCTGTTCGGGCGCGGGTCACGAGAGAGCTACGTGCGCCTGGACCGCAGCCACGGGTTCCACCTCTGTCTCGTCGAGGCGAGAGACGACGAGTTCCACCTCGGCGTGCCGGACCTATAGCTCGGGTTCGAGTTCGGCGGAGTCGCCGACTTTCATCTCCTCCAGCTTGTTGATGATCTCGTCGACCTTCTCGTCCAGGTCCTCGACGAACGCGGCGGTCGTCTCCGTCGTGATCGCACCCTGGCTCGACGGCTCGATGAGCGACTCCTCCTCCAGGACGCGCAGGGAATACCGAACCTTGTGGTGGGGATACCCCGTCTCGTTCGACATCTTGACGATGCCGATAGGCTCGTTGTTGATTACCATCTTCAAGACGAGAAGGTGTCGCTCCAGCATGTCGACCTCCTTCTCGAGTCGATCTATCATGGCACGTGTTAACTCTCCTGTCGCGCTGTTAAATCTATCGTCGCTTCTGTCGACGGGTGTTGGTGTGTTAACGCTTGTGGACTGCCGACCGTAATCGGTATCACCGGCCCCCGGAAAGGGAGGGCCGTCAATGACGGTCACCATCGTCGGCGCCCAACTCGGCGACGAGGGCAAGGGCGCGCTCGTCGACCGCTGGGGCGGGCCGGCGGACGTGGTCGTGCGGTTCCAGGGCGGAGACAACGCCGGACACACGGTCGTGAGCGACGGGCGAGAGTACAAGCTCTCGCTCGTCCCGAGCGGCGCCGTCCGGGACAAGACGGGCGTCCTCGGCAACGGCTGTGTCGTCAACCCCCGGACGCTCTTCTCCGAGGTCGACGACCTCCGCGAGCGGGGGCTCGACCCGGACGTCCGGGTCGCTCGCCGGGCGCACGTCATCATGCCGTACCACCGCGTCCTCGACGGCGCGGAGGAGGGAGCGAAGTCGGACGACGACCTCGAGGCCGGGACGACCGGGCGCGGCATCGGGCCGACCTACGAGGACAAGGCGGGCCGGCGCGGCGTCCGCGTGGGCGACCTGCTCGACCCCGACGTCCTCCGGGAGCGACTGGAGTACGTCGTCCCGCGGACGCGACGGCTCGCGGAGGAGGTGTACGGGATGGACCTCGCGACGGCCGAGACGCCGGAGTTGCCCGTCTCCCTCGCGGACGCGTTCGACCTCGAGTGGCTCCACGAGCAGTTCGCCGCGTACGGCCGTCGGCTCCGCGAGGAGTCGATGACCGTCGACTGCGGGAGCTACCTCGCGGAGCGTCACGCCGACGGCGACCGGATCCTGTTCGAGGGCGCACAGGGGACGAGCCTCGACATCGACCACGGCGGCTACCCCTACGTCACCTCCTCGAACCCGACGGCGGGCGGCGCGGCGGTCGGCACCGGCGTCGGGCCGGGCGTCGTCGGAGGGGGCGAGGTGGTCGGTATCGTGAAGGCGTACCTCTCGAAGGTCGGGACCGGTCCGATGCCGACGGAACTCGACGGGCCGCTGGCCGACGAGGTTCGCGAGCGGGGCGGCGAGTTCGGCACCGTCACGGGTCGACCGCGCCGGATCGGCTGGCTCGACCTCCCGATGCTCCGGCACGCCGCGCGGGCGTCCGGGTTCACCGGCGTCGCGGTCAACCACCTCGACGTGCTGGCCGGACTCGACGACCTGCGGGTCGCGGAGGCGTACGAGGTCGACGGCGAGCGGGTGGAGGTCCCGCCCGCGACCGCCGAGCGCTGGGCGGCCTGTGAGCCGGTCTACCGGGCGTTCGAGCCGTGGCCCGAGTTCGACGGGCGCGTGGCCGCCGAGGAAGGGCTCGAGGCCCTGCCCGCGCCGGCGCGGGACTACCTCGACTACCTCTCGGCGGCGGTGGACGCGCCCGTCTACGCCGTCGGCGTCGGCCCGGACCGCGCGGAGACGGTCGAGGTCACGAACCCGTGGGAGGGAGCGTAGCCGCTCGTCTCCCGACGGTCTGACCGCACTCCTTTTGTCGCCGCCACTCTCACCGACTCGCATGAGAGAGTCGCTGCTCGACATCCTGCGGGACCCGCTCGACAAAGCCGAACTCGAACTCGAGGTCGACGAGCGCGACGGCGACGAGATAGTCGAGGGGCGCCTGATCGGCACCGAGACCGGCGAGGTCTACCCCATCGAGGACGGCATCCCCAACCTCCTGCCGCCGGACATGCGCGACGACTGACGAGAGGCGCGCGAACGCGCGAGACAGAGGCGGTCCGAGACGCGACACGGGGCGGCCGGGCCTCCGACCGACAGCCTTTGTGTCGGCCCGCCGGTAGCGTGGCTATGGACGCCGACCGACGGACCGAGGCGCTGGTCGAGGCGGCCGCGACAGAGCCGGTCGACTGCGACGGGCTCCGCGTCGAGCACACGGGGGAGTCGTACGCCGTCGAGACGCCGGACGGGAGCGAGACGGGACTCGACGAACCTGCGCTCCGTGACCTGCTCTCTGACCACGAGCGTCTGCTCCACAACTGGTGGACGTGGCACCGGCTCTCGGGGGCGCGTCGCGCCTTTCTGCGGTGGGTCGAGGGGGCAGACGAACACGCCGTCGACGAGCGGTACGACGCGCTCGCGGACGGGCTCGCGGCGGAGTGGGGCGAACTCTCGATCGCCGTCGAACTGGCGGGCGAGGGCGTCGGCGAACGGACCTACGAGCTCCGGCACGTCGCCGACGCCGACGAGCCGGCGGGAGAGCTAGAGCGGTTCGCGGACCCGCTCGACCTCCGGCGGCCGCTGAAGTTCGACGACGACGGGCGTTACCGGCCGCTGAAGACCGCGCCCAGCGCCCCGACCGGGTGGCGCCTCGGCGACCTCGACGGCCGCGACCTCGTGGAGGCGGTCGACGTCGTCTACCCGGCGACGGTGGCGAACTGGTACCGCGAGGGCGAGGGCGACCTCGACGTCAGCCACTGGCGGGAGACGGCGGAGCGCCAGACCGGCATCTACGGGATAATCGACGAACTGCCGCGCGAGGCCGTCGACTGGGTCGCGGAGGCGGCCTGCGTCGACTCGCAGTGTCTGAAGCGCCGCGAGTGGGACTACGACGCGGCCGACGAACTCGCGGCCGACCGCGGTGACGGCGCGTTCCCCTGTCGCGAGCCGTGTTCGCTCGTCGTCGCCGCGGCGCGCAAGTGGACGACGCTGGAGCGAGAGGACGAACGCACCTACGAGTTCGCGCTGACGCCGAGCGAGAAAGAGCAGGTCGAGGCGGTCATCGACGCCGTTGCCGACGACGAGACCGACGAGATTCGCGAGGCCGACGTCTACGAGGGTGCGAACCGCTACCGGGCGCGGTATCTCCGCGCGAAGCGGATGGACGGGGACGGGAACCTGTGTGGAGTCCCTACGGAGCCGGCAGACGACGGCCACGACGAGGACGACTGACGCAGCGCGGTTCCGGTCCCGGGACTACCGCACCGACAGGAACACTGCCGCGAGCGCGGCGACGACCACCACGCCCGCGCCGGCGGTGACCACCTCGCCGCCGACGAGGAGGGCGACCGCGACGGCGAGGAGGACCGCGCCGGCCGCGACGGCGACGACCTGTACCGACGGGCCACCCCCGTCGCTCTCGACGGCGACCTCCTCGACGGGCGGGTCGTCGTCTGTCCCGCCGCCCCGCGGCGTCCCGAGGTCCTCCCCGACGGGGACGTCGTCCTCGCCTTCGAACGGCGTGACGGTCACCTCGACGGTCGCCTCCTGGCTCCCGTAGCCCGTCGCGAGCCTGAGCTGTCCGGTCACGGGCTCGTCGACCGGGTCCACCTCCACGCGCACCGTCGTCGAGGCGTCGTCCTCGACGTAGTGGTTTGTCTCGGCGATCCGGGCCGCCCCGGAGAGGTCGCCGTCGACGTTGACGTGGACGTGAACGCCGTTGCCGTGGTTGCGCAGGTCGACCGAGAAGGGGCCGCTGGCCTCGTACCGCTCTGCGACGCGGATCTCGTGGCGACGGTCGCGGTTCAGTTCGACGGGGAGCGGCGGCGACACGGCCGAGCGTGTCGCCGTAACACAAAAAGAACTGGGGGTTGGTCGCGGACCGCGCGCCGGGGACCGACCCGGACCGCCTCCTAGTCGTCTGCGGGCTCCGGCGCCGTCCGCTCGCGCACCCGTTCGACGGCGTCGCCGACCCGAGCGCCGGCCTCGGCGGCGCGTTCCAGAACGACGTCGGCCGTCAGCGCCTCCGTCCCGACCGCGCCGGCGTACCAGATGCGGTGGCCGTCGACGTCGGCGGGCACGTCGTACCCCGTCCGGTAGTCGTCGGTCAGACCCATGTCCTCGGGGATGTCCTCCTGGGTGTGGAACCCGTCGGAGACGAACAGGGGGACGACCACGACGTCCTCGCTCTCGAAGTAGTCCGTCACGTCGTCCACCTCCGGCTCCTCGTCCATGTACAGCGCCTGGACCTCGTCGAACCGGCCGCGCTCCCTGATGCGGTCGGCGTGGTACTCGATGGCCTTCGCGGAGTTCTCGTTGCGCTCTGTCCCGTGGCCGACGACGGCGAAGCCGAACCCCGGTCCCACGTCGGGGTCGCCGGTCACCGACTCCGCACGACGGACCAGCACGTCGGTCATCGACCCGTGGGTACCGACGGGGCCGCAGTAGTGGACCGTCTTGTCGACGTCGCCGGCCGAGAGGGTGGCCGAGTCGGCGCTGAGGCCGTCGGAGTCCCACTCGCTCACCTCCCAGTCCTCCAGACGGAGTTCGCGGGGGATCACCTGCTCGGTGAAGTAGCCCTCGCTGATGAACAGCGGGACGACGTACACCTCGTCGGCCTCGACGGTCCGCAGCACCTCCCGGAGCGAGGGCTGTTCCTTCCAGAAGCCGGTCCGGACCTCGTCGAACGCGCCCGTCTCGCGGACGGTATCGGCGTGGTCGTTCGCCGGCGCGCTGGAGTCGGGATTGAGATGCGAGCCGTGCGCGACGACCACGAGCGCCTGCGTGTCGCTATCAGCCATACGAGGTGACACGAGCGCGACGAGTAAAGCCACTTCGTTCGTGTGCCGACCCGCTTTTGCTCCCGGCCGACGAACGCCAGTCGTGCCCTCGCTCGCAGCCGAGACACGTGCGGCCGTCCGGGCGCGGCCGCTCCTCTACGACGCGCTCCGGGGCGGACTGGTGAACCACAGCGCGGCCGCAGAGCAACTGGTCGCGGACCTCCCGGGCGACCCCGCGCCCGACAGCGTCGCGGCCGCGCTCCGGCGGTTCGGCGCGGACCTCCCGCCGCTCGGACGCGAGTCCCGCCGCGCGCCGGTCCGCGTGCGCCGAGGAGTCGGGCCGGTCGAGGACGACCCGCTGCTCGCCGTCGGCGGCGCGATGCTCGGCGAGACCGACGGCGGCCACACGGCCCTTCTCGCGGCCGGCGGCGTCGACGCGCGAGCCCTCGAGGCCGTCCTCGCTCGCCTCCGGGTCGCCGGGGTCGAGGTCGAGGCGGCAGGGGTCACGGCGGGCGGCGACGACGCCGCCGCGCTGACCGTCGTCGTCGCGGACGACGACCGGACGGCCGCGCTCCGGGCCGTCGAGGGCGCACTCGACGCGGTTCCGACGGGTTGAAATCCGGCGCGAGGGAGTACGAGACGATGGTGCTGTCCGTGACCAACACGCTGACGGGCGAGACGGAACCGTTCGACGCCGAGGGCGACGAGGTTCTGCTCTACGTCTGTGGGCTGACCGTCTCGGACGACGCACACCTCGGCCACGCCCGGGTGTGGGTTCACGCCGACGTCCTCCACCGGTGGCTCGAACACGAAGGGTGGGAGGTGCGACACGTCGAGAACGTCACGGACGTGAACGAGAAGATCGTCGCCCGCGTCGGCGAGGACGACCTCGGCGAGGACGAGGCCGCGGTCGCGCGCCACTTCACCGCGGGTGTCCTCGCGGACATGCGTGGTCTGAATCTGCGGCGCGCCGAGGTCTACCCCCGCGTCTCCGAACACGTCCCCGAGGTGATCGACCTCGTCGAACGGCTGGTCGACCGCGGCTACGCCTACGAGGCCAACGGGTCGGTCTACTTCGACGTGAGCGCGTTCGAGGAGTACGGCGCGCTCTCGAACCAGTCGGTCGGCGACCTCGAGGCCCAGGGAGACCCAGACGAGAGGGCGGAGAAACGGTCGCCCGCGGACTTCGCGCTCTGGAAGGCCGGCGGCGTCTCGCCCGACGAGGTGCGCGAGCATACGAAAGGCGACGTCGACCCCGAACGGGCCGCCGCGGGCGCCGAGACGTGGGACTCGCCGTGGGGCGAGGGGCGGCCGGGCTGGCACGTCGAGTGTTCGGCGATGGCGACGACACACCTCGGAGACACAATCGACGTCCACATGGGCGGGCGCGACCTCGTGTTCCCGCACCACGAGAACGAGGTCGCACAGAGCGAGGCCGCGACGGGAGAGCGGTTCGCGCGCTACTGGCTGCACGTCGGCCTGCTCGAGCGCGAGGGCGCGAAGATGTCCTCGTCACTCGGGAACTTCCTCACCGTCTCGGAGGCGCTGGACCGCTTCGGCCCGAACGTCCTCCGTACGTTCTACCTCGGTGCCGCCTACGACACCCGCCAGACGTACTCCACGGAGACGCTCGCGGAGGCCGAGGAGCGCTGGGAGCGACTCTCTCGGGCCTACGACCGCGCGGTCGAGGCCTGTGACTCCGTCGACGCCCACGCCAAGACAGAGGACGCGGACCTGCGCGCGGCCGTCGACGCGACCCGCGAGGAGTTCCGGGCGGCGATGGACGACGACCTGAACGTCCGGGCCGCGACGGCGGCGCTGCTCGACCTGGCGTCGGCGACGAACCGGCACGTCGACCGGGTCGAGACCGCGGACGAAGCCTTCGACTACCGCGGGCTCCGTCGCGCGGTCGAGACGTTCGTCGAGTTCGGCGAGGGCGTGTTCGGCCTCCAGTTCGGCGGGGCGGACGGGGGCGAGGCACGCCTCGCGGACGACCTGGTCGAACTCGTCCTCGAAGTCCGCGAGGACGCCCGCGACGCCGGCGAGTTCGAGCGCGCGGACGAGTTGCGGGCGGCGCTCGACGAGGCAGGGGTCGAGGTCGAGGACAGTCCGGAGGGGCCGACCTACCGCTACCGCTAGGAGCCGCCGGCGCTGACGCCGTGTTCCGCGAATATCTCCTCGACGACGTCCCAGTGCTCCCGGACGCGCTCCGTCGGGCCGTACACCGCGCCGTACTCGTCGCCGCTCGACTCCACGAGGTCGTGTTCGACGAGTACGTCGAGGTGGTGCCGAACGGTCTTGTAGTCGAGATCGAGCCGCTCGGCGAGCTGGTTTGGGTTCTGCGGGCGCTCTGAGACGGCGGCGAGCACGCGCGCGCGGTTCTCGCCGCCTCGCGTCCCCGTCAGCACGTACCAGAGGACCGATTCCATCACGGTAAGGGAGGGGCCGGACGCTCGTAAGCGCGTCGCCCCGCCCCCCGGGCACCCGACGTGTGTCCACCGTACCGCTCAGGTCGTGAACAGGTACGTCGACTCCTCGGGGACGGAGAACAGCCCCATCCGCACGCCACAGTCGAGCCACCCGTGGCCGTACGCGAACGACGCGAGCGCGTTCACCGGGTCGTCCTCCGCCCGGAAGTGACGCCCGTCCTCCAGGTACGACCCCGACATCTCCGTGCACGCCGCGGCGGCCTCGCCGAGCGGCGTGTCGGGCGGCGCGGTCGGCTCGACGGCCGCCAGCGCGTCCGCGAGCATCTGTTCGTAGCGGTCGGTCTTCTCGGTGAGGTCGGCAGACACGAACGGGGAGTCGGCGGCCGGGCGGGTAAACCTGCGGCGGGGCGACGCGCGCCCTCCATCGGGTCCCTCTCCGCGGGGGCGTCCCCGCCGGTCGGGACGAACGCTCGCACGCACACGCAAGCTTAAGACGCCCAGCGCGTCAACGGACAGCTATGAGCCACGACGCGACGGAGGGGGCAGAACATCGTCGGCTGGTGGTCGCCGGCTCCGGCATCGCGGGGCTGAGCGCCGCCATCTACGCCGCGCGGTCGAACAACGACCCGCTCGTCCTCGAGGGCGACGAGCCGGGGGGACAGCTCACGCTCACGACGGAGGTAGAGAACTACCCCGGGTTTCCGGAGGGGATCAGCGGCCCGGACCTCATCAACAACATGAAAGAGCAGGCCGAGCGGTTCGGCGCCGAGATCCGGAACGGGGTCGTCGAGGACCTCGACGACTCGGAGCGGCCGTTCCGCCTCGAACTCGCCTCGGGGGCGACACTGACCGCCGACGCCGTCGTCGCGGCGTCGGGCGCCAGCGCGCGCACCCTCGGCGTGCCGGGCGAAGACGAGATGATGGGCTACGGCGTCTCGACGTGTGCCACCTGCGACGGTGCCTTCTTCCGCGGCGAGGATATCGTCGTCGTCGGCGGAGGCGACGCCGCCTGCGAGGAGGCCTCGTTCCTGACGAAGTTCGCCGACACCGTCTACATCGTCCACCGGCGCGAGGAGTTCCGGGCCGAGGACTACTGGGTCGACCGGGTGATGGAGCAGGTAGAGGACGGAGAGATCGACCTCCTGCTCAACACCGAACTCGTCGAGATCCACGGCACGCGCGAGGACGGCGTCGACTCGCTGACGCTCGTGCGTCACCCCGAGGGCCACCCCACAGAGAGGCTCGACGACCCCGAGACCGAGGAGTTCGAGTTCGACGCCGGCGCGCTGTTCTACGCCATCGGCCACACCCCGAACACCGGGTATCTGGAGGGGACCGACGCCGAACTCGACGACACGGGCTACCTCCTCACGCGGGGCGGACGCGGCGCGAACCAGACCGCGACCGACGCCCCCGGCCTGTTCGGCGCCGGCGACGTCGTGGACTTTCACTACCAGCAGGCCGCCACGGCGAGCGGGATGGGCGTCGAGGCCGCCCTCGACGCCGACGACTACCTCGACGACCTCGACCGCGAACGCGCCGGCGCGGAGGCGGCCGGGGAAGCGGCGGCGGACGACTAGCGAGGGGCGCGGACAACGCCGCGAGCGCGGGGCTCCCGCGAGCGCCCGGCGACGAACCCACCGGTGACGAGGTGCGCGAGTAGCCCCCGAAGCCGGCCGCGGGAGGCGTGGCGGGGGAGTGAAGACCCACAGGCACTTCCGTCTCGGCCGCGACTCCGACGTATGGCAGCAGAAACCGACGCCTACAGTATCGAGGGTCCGGACGGCACGAGCGAGACGGTCGAGATTCCCGCGGGACTGGCCGACGTCTTCACCGAACAGGGCGAGGACGCGACCGCGGTCGTCGCCGACTTCGTCGTCCAGGCGTTCGCCCAGCAGACCCACGCGGTCGTCCACCACTCGCAGGACGACGTGCCCGCCGACCTCGACGCCCTGAACGACCAGATGGAGCAGATCTTCGAGGAGCGCTTCGGCGTCTCGCTCGCCGAGGCGATGGGTCACGACCACTGACCGACAGGCCGTTCTTTCCCGCGCGCCGCGACCGTCGGTGCGTCGCTCGCAGACATCTCCGTCGCGCGCTCGTCTGCCGGCCGACGCGCGGGACGGGTCGTGTTGACGCTCGTCCTTCTCGCGGTGTTCGCGGCGGTAGGACAGGTCCTCGGGGGACGGAGGACCGGCGAGTGGCGGCCTGCGTGCGACGCCGCGGGCCGGCGCCCGCGAGGCGAGGGGAACTCGCAGTATCCCGTACCGTACGCGCCGAGGGAGAGCAGAATCGCGCCGACGGCGGCCCCCGAGAGAACTGGCGCGCCGACGCCGTCGCGCGGGGGTCGGAGAGCGGTTCGACTACGGGCCCACACACGCCCGTGTCGAACCCCCGGTATCGTCGAGCGTTCGACTCGCCGCCGAGCCGGGCGTCGAGAGCGTTCGTGCCAGATCCCGGTCGATAGCCGCCACGAACGGGCGGCACGGCGACGCCGACTCGGTCGGCCCGGCGCGGGGTCGCGCCCGGTCTCGTACTCTTTCTCGTCGACGCCGTCGGCGTGGTAGTCAGTCCGTCTGCTCGCGGTCGCCCGATCCCCACCCGCGGGCCGTCTGGTTCAGCCGCTCGCACCCGTCCGCGGTGACGACCACCAGGTCCTCGACCCGGACGCCGAACGCGCCGTCCAGATAGACGCCGGGTTCGACGCTGAAGACCATCCCCGGCTCGAGGACGCGGTCGGACGAGCGCGAGACGAACGGCTCCTCGTGTACCTCCAGGCCGACGCCGTGGCCCGTCCGGTGGACGAACGCGTCGCCGTAGCCCGCCGACTCGACCACCGTCCGTGCCGCGGCGTCCACCGCTCCCGCGGGAACGCCCGGCTCGACGGCGTCGACGCCGGCCGCCTGTGCCTCGCGGACGACGTCGTGAACATCGCGGACGCGCTCGTCTGGGGGGCCGCCGAAACAGAGCGTCCGGGTCTGGTCGCTCGGGTAGCCGTCGACGAGCGTCCCGAAGTCGAGGACGACCGGCTCGCCCGCCTCGACCACCCGCTCGCCCGGCTCGTGGTGGGGGTTCGCGCCGTTCTCGCCGGCCGCGACGACGGGGTCGAACGGCGACCCCTCGCCGCCCTCGTCGGCGAGCAGCCGTTCGACCTCGCGGGCGAGCGCGCGCTCCGTCGTCCCGACGACGTCGGCGCCGCGCTCGCGCAGGCGCTCGACGACCCGGTCTGCGATCGTCGCGGCCCGCCGGAGGCAGTCGAGTTCTGCGTCGTCTTTCCGGACGCGGAGCGGGGCGCACACGTCGCTCGCGAGACCGAGCGGGGCGCCGACGGCGTCGCGCAGGGCGAGCAGGTGTCTGGCCCACAGTCGGTCGTCGACCAGCAGGTCGCCCTCGGCCGCGTCGAGGCCGACATCCGCGACGAACGAGCGGAGCGCGTCCTCGGGGGCCTCGTCGTCGCCCCACGTCCAGAGCCGCCCGTCGGGGAGCGCCGGCGCCGCTCGTGCCGTCGCGGCCTCCAGTTCGGGGACGAGCGCGGCGGGCGGGTCGTCGCGCGAGAGTGCGAGGAGGAACGGCCGCTCGGACTGAGTGCCGGTCAGGCCGACGAGGTAGCGGGCGTTCGGTCCGGGCGGGCAGACGAGTGCGCGCGCGCCGCGGTCCCGGAGGGCCTCGCGGGCGTCGTCGAGGCGTCGAGCGTGCGGGAACTGCGCCATGGCACGACGGGCGGAGGGGTGGCAGGTAAGCCTCCCGACCGTAGCGTTGAGAAGCGTGGCCGCCCGAGGCTCGGCGTGGCACGACCTGCGGTCGCGGCGCTGGAGGAGGCGCGCGAGCGCGCCGCGGCGCTGCTCTGGCCGCCGGTCGTCAGACGGTGGCTCCGGCTGGCCGTCCTCGTCGGGTTCGTCGGCGGCGCCGGGAGCATCGGGAGTGCCGCGGGTAACCTCCAGCTCCCGGCGACCGGTAGCGGGTCGCTCCCGCAGGTGCCGACCGCGGCGCTCGACCCCTCGAGGCTCCCGCCGGTCGAGACGCTCGTCCGCTGGCTCGTCGTCCTCGGCGCCGTCCTCGCCGCCCTCGCGCTCGGCTACGCGGTCGTGGGGGCAGTCGCCGAGTTCGCGCTGGTCGGCGCGCTCGGCGACGGTGACGTCCGCCTGCGCGCGAGCGCGCGCCGCTACGCCGGGCGGGGTCTGCGCCTGTTCGCCTTTCGCGCCGTCGTCGTCGGCCTCGCCCTCCTCGTCGGGGGCGGGCCCGTCGCGTTGGTCGGCTGGGCCGCGTTCCGCGCCACCCCGGCTCTCGGGGTTCTCGTGGTCCCCGCCCTCGCCGTGGCGGGCGTCGTCGCACTCTGTGCGTGGGTCGTCCTGACGCTCACGACGGACCTCGTCGTGCCGGCGATACTCGCTGCGGGCGTCCCGGGGCCGCTCGCGGGGTGGCGGCGGGTCTGGTCCGTCGTCGCCGCGAATCCCGTCGAGACCGGACTCTACCTCCTCCTGCGTGTCGTCCTCGGGGTCGCCGGCAGGGTTGTCGTCGGCCTCGCCGGGAGCCTCGTTGCCCTCGTCGCGGGCGTCCCCTTCGCCGTCGCGGGCGCGGCGGCGCTCGCCGTCGCGGGCGCGGCGCTCTCGCTCGTGGAGGTCGGCGTGCTGGCCGCGCTCGGACTCGGATTCGCGCTCGTTGTCCTCGCGCTCCTCCAGGTGGTCCGGACGCCGGTCGTCTGCTTTCTCCGTGCGTACGCCGTCGCCACGCTCGGAGGGCTCTCGGCGGACCTCGCGCTGTTCGTCGAGACCGACGGACACGAGTCCGTGGACGACGGGTGAACGGCATGGAGTGGGAGCAGACGCGCGGGGACGACGAGAGCGCCGACGCGGTCGGAGAGTGGACGCGGAGTGACGGGCTGGCGACCGTCAGGCTCCGGGAACGGGCAGACGGCTCGTTCGTCGTCCGCTACGACCGACTGGAGCAGGCCGCGGCGGGACGAGCGTACCGGTACGAGCGGCTGCCGAGCCGCGAAGCCGCCGCGGAGCTGGCGGCCGAGTGGCGCGGCGCGGACGGAGAGACCGAGAGCGGGTGAGGACAGCGGGGCGACCGCCTCACTGGAGCCGGCGGGTCGTCTCTACCAGCGGGTGGTGCGCGTAGTCGACCACCTCGATGTCGTCGATCGTCTCCAGGCCCTCGCGCTCGGCCGTCCGTGCGATCCCGAGGTCGACACTGTGGGGCAGGAGGACCACGTAGGCGTCCATCTCCGCGATATCCAGCCGGTCTGCGGCCATCACGCGGTGGTGCCCGTCCGCGAGGAGGAGGTCGCCGTCGTTGTCGATGACGACCAGCGGTTCGGCCAGCCCCCGCTCGAGTTCGTAACTCCGCCCCTCCAGTTCGTCGGCGTACACCCGGGTCTGTGTCGGGGTGAGCCGCGCGAGTTCGATACGCCGGCGCTCCTGGTCGACCTCGACGTCGTGGATGCGCTCCAGCGTGCGCATCAGTTTGCCGACCTTCTCGGGGGTCGCCCGCTCGATCTGCGAGCGCACGACGTCCGAGTTCGAGATGATCCCGACGAGGTTGTTCGCGTCGTCGACCACCGGGAGCTTCTGGATGCCGGAGCGGAGGATGACGCGGGCGGCGTCGGTCACCTCCATGTCGGGGTGAGCGACGATGATGTCTTCGGTCATCACGGTGAAGATGCGGGCGTCGTCGTCCGCCGTCAGCAGGTCGCGCGCGGAGACGAACCCCTCGACCTGTCGCGCCTCACAGACGGGGTAGCCGTCGTGGCTGTCGCTCTCGACGATCCGGGTGGTCACGTCGCCCACGGTGTCGTCGGGTGAGACCGTCGCGACGTCGCGGGTCATGTAGTCCCCGACGGTCGGTGTCTCGGTCACGTCCTTCGGTACGTGTCGGGGCATAAAAGCATCGCCGGTCAGTTGTCCGCCCCCTCGGCGTCGGAGAGCCCGAACTCGATGGCTATCTCGCTGGCCGTGGCACGACTCGGCGCCCGCGCTGCGGTCTCGAGCGTCTCGAAGAACCGGTTGACGATCACGTCGTCGACGATATCGCGGAGCGCCTCGTCGTCCCGTTCGTCGACCTCCGCCAGTAGCCCGAGCGAGATCTGCGCACCTGCCATGTCGGCGTGGCCGCCCGCGTCTCCGACCTGCCCGAACGCGTCCCGGAACGCCTCCCCGAGGTCGATCGTGCCGCCGCGGGCACGCCCCGAGACGTGGACGACACCGTCGTGGAAGCCGTAGACTATCACCACGTCGACGCCCGCCATTCCGAGCAGGAAATCCGCGGCCTGCGCCAGGACGTCCGTCTCTGTGATGCGGCCGACACAGGCCGCGAGCGCGTCGTCTCTGATCTCTCGCTCGCGGATGGCGCGCGCGAGAACGTCCAGCACGTCGTGGCGGACCGACGGCGACTCCACGCGGTCGAGCGTCGAGACGTCGACGTGCGGGAGGAGGAAGGCCGCGGCCTCGAAGTCGCGGTCGCTCACCTCGCGGGCGAACTCCCGCGTGTCGACCCGGATGCCGAACAGGAGTGCCGTCGCCGTCTCGGGCGATGGGTCGATCCCGTACCGCGCTAAATACCCCGCGAGGAGCGTACTCGTCGCGCCAACCTCGGGCCGGAGGTCGACGAAGGGCGCGGAGACGGGCTCGCGCGGAGGGTGGTGGTCGACGACCACGTCCACCTCCGTGTCGGGGTCGAGACCGTCGTTCACGCCCGCCCGGGAGTGGTCGACCAGTGCGATCCCGTCGAACGCAGACTCGTCGCCCGGTTCGAGCCGTCGGAGGTCGAGGTCGAGCAGGTTGACCAGCGCCCGGTTCTCCTGGTGGCTGATCTCCCCGGAGTAACACGCGACCGCCTCGACTCCCATCGACCGCGCCACGTCGACCAGCGCCAGCGCCGCCCCGATGGCGTCCGGGTCAGGGTTGGCGTGGGCGACCACCCCGAGTGTCCCGTCGACGGCGGTGAGTACCTGCCGGAGCCGCCGGAGCCGTCTGGCGCGTTCGCCGGTCGTCGCGTCGAGAAAGCCGTCCGCGACCGCCTCTCGCTCGTCGACGACGCGGTCCGCGGCCTCCTCGACGTCTCCGTCGACGCCCGCGGACCGGCGAACGACCAGCACCGCGTCGGGGTAGCGCTCGCGTGCCGCGAGCGCGCTCGCGCGAGTGTCGACGCCCGCGGCGACGTACACCGTGTCGACGCTGTCGGGCGCGACCGAGAGGGCCGTCGGGTCGCCGACCCGCGCGTCGACGTCGCCGAGGGCGGCGAACTCCGACGCGGTGTGCTCGTCCGGAACCACGGCGACGAGGTCGCCGGGCCACGTCGAGAGGACACCGACGACGCGGTCGGCGGTTTCGGCAGCCCCGAGGACGAGCCGTCGCATACACGACTGTCCGACCCGCCGGCCGAAAAGGCTGCCGTCGGCCGAGCGCGGCGCGTGACCGCCGGGCGAGCGGGTCCCGCGGAGCAGAGCCGAGCGAGCGGAGAGCCGACGACGCAGCGGACCGGGGAGCGGGGGTAGAGTTATTGGTCGAACGCGTGTCACCTGGCCGTATGCGAGAGGATACCGACCTCGCCGACGAGACGACGGAGACCCAACTCGTGTCTGCCGCGCGGACAGCCGTCGGCGACTCGCTCCGGAGTGTGACCTACTTCACGCCCGACGCCTACGAACAGGTCTACCTGCGCGCGGGCCTCGACCCCGACGCGGATCTCGCCGGCTTCGTCGAACACGAGTCGGTCGGCTTTCACGCCCAGACGGCCTACCGTGGCTCGGAACTGGGCGAGTACCGGTACACGGTACGCGCGTTCCAGAACGGCTTTCTCGTGCGCGTCACCGAGGACGAACACGGGCTCTTTTTCACCGTCGACGATATCTCACTGCGGTCCGCGGAGGAGGCGGCGGAGGCGGTCTCCAGCGTTCTCCGCAGCTAAAACAGCGTCGCTGCGACCGTCTGGGCCGTCTCGACGACCGGCCCGAACGCCGGCAGGAGGGCCACGGTTCCGAGCGCCGCCGCGAGTACCGCGACGTAGAGGCCGACCGGACGACGGCCGATCTCGATCTCTCCGACCGGGTCCTCGATCCAGAGTGCCTTCACCACGCGGGAGTAGTAGAACAGGGAGAGCGCGGAGTTCACGGCGCCGACGGCCGCGAGCCACCAGAACCCGCTGTCGACGGCGGCGTAGAACAGCGCGTACTTCGAGAAGAACCCGCCGAACGGCGGCAGCCCCGCGAGCGAGAACATGAAGACGGTCATCGCGACGCAGGCGACCGGTGCCTTCGTCGCGAGCCCGCTGTAGTCCTCGAAGGTCCGGCCGACGCCCCAGTGTTCGACCATCGCGACGAAGAGGAACGCGCCGGTGTTCATGAACCCGTAGACGAGCAGGTGCGCCATCGACGCCCCGAGGACGTCGCCGTTCGGGCCGCCCGTCGACAGCGCCGCGAGGCCGATGAGCGCGTAGCCGGCGTGGCCGACCGAGGAGTACCCGAGCATCCGCTTGACCGTCTCCTGTGTGGCCGCCGCGAAGTTCCCGAGCGTCATCGTCGCGACGGCGAGGATCTGGAACAGGAGCACCCAGTCGACGCCCATCGGCACCGCCACCTCGACGGGGAAGGCGCCGACGAAGATCCGGAAGGCCAGCGCGAATCCGGCGGCCTTCGACGCGGACGAGAGGAACCCGCTGATGGGGGCCGGCGCGCCCTCGTACGCCTCGGGGGCCCAGAAGTGGAACGGGACGGCGGCCATCTTGAACGCCACCCCGCCCGCGACCATCACGACACCGAACCCGAGGACGCCGACCACGTCGCCGGCGTCAGCCATCGCCTCTGCGACCGCGCCGAACGTCATCGCGCCAGTCGCCGCGTACACCAGCGACATCCCGAACACGAGGACGGCAGAGGAGAGCGCGCCGACGAGGAAGTATTTCAGCCCCGCCTCGACGCTCCCCTCGTTGCGCTTGAGGAACGCGACCAGCGCGTACGACGGCAGCGACGTGAGTTCGAGGGCGACGAACGCCGTCGCGAGGGAGTTCGCCGCGGCCATGAGGCTCATCCCCGTCGCCGCGAACAGGACGAGCGCGTAGAACTCGCCGCGGTAGTCCTGCTCCTGCAGGTAGTCGTACGACGCCACCGAGACGAGCGCGGTGACGCTCGTGAACACCAGCGTGAAAAAGAGGCTGGTGCCGTCGAGAACCAGCGCGTTACCGTAGACGGGCGTCGGCTCGAAGCCGGCGGCGAGCAGCGAGGCGGCGACCGCAAAGGCGAGCAGCGACCCGCCGGCGCCGACGCCGCCGAGCAGCGCGAGGTTCCCCTCCTCGGGGTTGATCGTGTCGATACCGAGGAGCAAGAGCGCGGTGAGCGCGAGGATGACCGCCGGCAGGAGGCCGTCGGAGACGCCCGGCACCGTCTGGAGCGCGAGGCCGAGCATCTACGCTCCTCCCCCCTGTAGGATCGGAACCACGGCGTCTTTGATCATCCCGAAGAACAGGTCGGGCGCGACGCCGAGTGCGACGATACAGAGCAGGAGTACCGCGAGCGGCGCGGTGTCACGGAGCGGCGCCGCGTGGGCCTCGTAGTCCGTGTCGAGACGGAACGGGCCGAACAGCGTCTTCTGCATCGCCAGGAGCAGGTAGCCCGCCACGACGACGATACCGAACATCGCCGCCGCGGTGAAGACGGGCGCGAACGGGAGCGTCGTCGAGCCGAAAGAGCCGACGAACACGAAGAACTCGCCCGCGAACCCGGCCATCAGCGGGAGCCCCATGTAGCCGAACGCGCCGGCGACGAGGATACCCGTCGTGACTGGCATCTTGCCTGCCATGCCGCTCATGTCGCCGACCATCCGGGTGTGGGTGACGTGGTAGATGACGCCGACCGACATGAACATCAGCCCGGAGATGAGGCCGTGGGCGACCATCTGGAACGTCGCGCCCCCGACGCCGTACAGCGTGTAGGCGACGAGGCCGAGGATGACGTAGCCCATCGAGGAGACCGAGGAGTACGCGACGATACGCTTCAGATCCTCCTGTGCCAGCGCGAGCATCGCCCCGTAGATGACAGAGACGACCGCCACGACGGCGATGGGGACCGCGAGACTCGCGGCCGTCTCGGGCAGCATCGTGAAGTTGTACCGCAACAGCGCGTAGGTCCCCATCTTCAGGAGCACGCCCGCCAGCAGCACGGAGACGGGCGAGGGCGCCTCGACGTGGGCGTCGGGCAGCCAGGTGTGGAAGGGGACGATGGGCACCTTCACGCCGAAGCCGGCGAACATCGCGACGAACGCGACCGTCCGCAGGACGTCCGGCGAGATGCCGAACAGCCCCGCGACCTGTTCGCCCCGCAGCGCCGCCGCCACGGCGGGGAGGTCGAACGTCTCGACCGGCGCCGCCAGCACGAGCGCGACGAAGGCGATGAACATCGCCAGCGACGCGATGTTGGTGTAGACGAAGAACTTGATCGCGGCGTACTTCCGGCGCGGGCCGCCCCAGACGCCGATGAGGAAGTACATCGGCACGAGCACGGCCTCCCAGAAGACGAACCAGAGCAGGAAATCGAGCGCGACGAACACGCCGATGAGCGTCGTCTCCATGAACAGCACGAGCGCGTAGAACTGCGACTGGCGCTCGTCGATCGCCGACCACGCCGAGACGATCGCGAGCGTCGTCAGCACCGTCGTGAGGACGACGAGCGGCAGGGAGACGCCGTCGAGGCCGACGTGCCACTGGACCTCGTAGCCGCCGAGCGTCATCCACGGCGCCGCCGATTCGAAGGCGATCTCGCCGTCGACGAGGGCGTTGCCCGCGCCGTCGAACCGCGCCCACGCCAGGAGACTGCCGAGGAGAGGGATCGCGGAGAGCGCGGCCGCAGCCCCGCCGGCGTACTCGTCGGGCACGAGGAAGGTCACCAGCGCGGCGACCCCCGTGACCGCGAGGAGGGCCTCGATCATCACGAGAACCACCCTCCCATCAGGCCCACGACGACGACGAGCGCCGTCAGCCCCAGCGTCAGGAGGGCGGCGTAGTTCGACACCACGCCCGTCTGGAGCCGGCGGAGCCGCCGGCCCGAGAACAGAGAGACCGAGGAGGCGGCGTTGACCGCCCCGTCGACCACTCCCTGGTCGAACGTGTTCATCGTTCGCGCGAGCGGCTGGACGACCGACTCGGCCAGCCAGACCTGATACTCGTCCTGGTAGTAGTTGTTGTAGAGCACTGTCTGTATCGCTCCGAGCTTCGCCGTGTGCTCCTCGGGGTCGGAGCCGCCGTAGAGGGCGTACGCCGCGCCCGCGCCGACGAGCGCGAGCGCCAGCGACACCAGCCCCGGGAGAATCGCCGAGAGGTCCGCGGCCGTGTAGCCCGCCCTGTCGTGGAGTACCTCGGCGTAGTGCTCGCTCGTCAGCGCCGAGAACGCCGACTGCCCGCCGTCGTGGGCGAGCCAGTCGTGGAGATACTCGGGCGGGAAGCCGAGCAGTTCGTGAACCGGGACCATGTTCAGGAGGCCCGCGGTGGTCGCCAGAACGCCGAGAACGACCAGCGGGAGCTTGACGTTCCAGCCGACGCCGTGTGGGTTCCGCGCCGTCTCGGTGCGCGGGGTCCCGTGGAAGGTGAGCAGGACCATACGGAAGGTGTAGAAGCCGGTGAAAAGCACCGCGACGAGTCCCATCGCGTACGCGACCAGGAGGACGGGCGACCCCCCCAGTCCGTGGACGAGCGCCTCGTACAGCACCTCGTCTTTCGACCAGAACCCGGAGAAAGGGAACACGCCCGCGAGGGCGAGCGACCCCGCGAGGAACGTGTAGTAGGTGACGGGCATCCGGTCTTTCAGCCCGCCCATCTCCCACATATCCTCGTTGTGGTGCATCGCGATGATGACCGACCCGGCGCCGAGGAACAGGAGCGCCTTGAAGAAGGCGTGGGTCATCAGGTGGAAGGTCGCGGCGACGTAGCCGCCCGCCCCCAGCCCGAGCATCATGTAGCCGTACTGGCTGATGGTGGAGTACGCGAGCACCTGCTTGATCTCCCGCTTGACCAGCCCCATCGTCGCCGCGAACAGCGCCGTGAACCCGCCGGTCAGCGCGATGATCGCGAGAACCGTCGGGAGCAACGCGTAGAAGCCGTAGATCCGCGCGACGAGATACACCCCGGCGGCGACCATCGTCGCGGCGTGGATCAGAGCGGAGACGGGCGTCGGACCCTCCATCGCGTCGGGGAGCCAGGTGTGCAACGGGAACTGCGCGGACTTCCCGAGGACGCCGCCGAGGACGAGCAGCCCCAGCACAGAGAACCACGTCCGCGCGTCGAAGCCGAAGGTGCGAACCGACGCCTCGCCCGCCAGCGCCGCCTCGGCGAGTGCCGGGAACGACTCCGGCCCCGCGAACGCCGCCGTGCCGAAGGTGGCGAAGACCCCGACGACGCCGACGAGGAAGAAGTAGTCCCCGAACCGCGTGACGAGGAACGCCTTCTTCGCGGCGCTCGGCGGTCCGGGCTCGCGGAACCAGAACCCGATGAGCAGGTACGAACAGAGCCCGACCAGCTCGAAGAAGACGAACGCCATCAGGAGGTTGCCCGCGACGACGAAGCCGAGCATCGACGCCGTGAACAGGCCGAGTCCGGCGTAGTAGCGCGGCAGCCCCGTCTCGTCTTCGTCGTTCATGTAGCCCAGCGAGAAGACGTGGACCAGCGTCGCGACGAGCGAGACGATGAGCAACATCATAGCCGAGAGCGGGTCGAGCAGGAGCGAGAAGACCAGTTCCGGCGCGTCGGCGACGCCCGCCGACCAGACGTAGACCGTCTCCGCGGAGCGCCCGCCGCCCAGCACCTGCACGGCCACCCACAGCGAGAGCAACAGCGACCCGGCCGTCGCCGCGATGCCGGGCAGTGCGCCGCCTCTCGGCAGGGCGTCGGGCGTCCAGATCGCCGCGCCCACGGCGACGAGGAAGCTGGCGAACGGAAGCAGGACGATCAGGGGTGCGAGGTCGAACGCCGCCATCTTACCACCTCATCGTCGTCGCTTCGGTCACGTCGACGCCGTCGAAGTTGCGGTACAGCACCAGGACGATCCCGATGCCGATCGCGACCTCGGCGGCGGCCAGTGCGATCACGAACAGGCTGAACGTCTGGCCCGTCACGTTGCCCCAGAACTGAGAGAAGTAGACGAAGTTGACGTTCGCCGCGTTCAACATGAGTTCGACCGACATCAGAAACAGGAGCGCGTTCTGGCGCGTCAACACGCCGGCGACGCCGATACAGAACAGCGCCGCCGACAGGAGCAGGTAGTAACTCGGCGGAACGGCCATCAGTCGTCGTCCCCCTGGTCGCGACCGACCAGCCGGCGCCCGCCGTCGGCCAGCAGCGCCACCGTCGAGCCGCCCTCCTCGCGCCGTGCGAGGAGAACCGCCCCCGCGAGCGCCGCGACGAGGACGAGGTCGACGATCTCGAAGGCGACGAGGAAGCTCTCGCCCGCCACCTCGGCCCCCGGCAGCCCGAACATCGCGCGACCGATGCTCGCCACGACGTTCGCGTCGGCCGGGAACCCCTGTGCGGGGCCGAACGACGAGGTGAGTACGGCCGCGGCCATGACGGCGAACAGCGCAACGGCCGCGACCGCGGGCAGCAGGTGCGGGCCGATCTTCGGGCGTGGGCGCGAGGTCACGTCGTCGCCTCCTCGACGTCGAGGTCCTCTGAGCCGCTCCCCCGCGTGAGCATCACCGCGAACGTGATCAGAATCAGTACCCCGCCCACGTAGACGAGGATCTGCATGGCGGCGATGAACTCTGCCTGCAGCATCACGTAGTGGACCGCGACGGACAGCAGGGCGCCGCCGAGCAGGAGCGCCGAATGCCAGACGTCCCGGGCCAGTATCACGCCGAGGCTGCACCCCACCGTCACGAGGGCGAACAGCGCGAACGCGACCGTCTCGTACACCATTGCGCGACCCTCTCTACGGAATCCGTTTCAAGCTTTCGAGTACGGGCTGGTCGCCGGCGAACTCGGCCGACGGGGCAGCGGCTCGGCGCCCCAGGAGAGCGGAGTCGACGGCCGCGCTACTGGTAGTCGATCTCGCCGTCGCCCTCGCCGATCCACGCGTCACGGTCCGGGTTCCGGGAGTGCAACGGGTCGATCCCCTTGTACCACGGCACGTTCTTCAGCTGCTCTTTGTTGTAGACGAACTCGTCTTTCGTGTCCGCCGTGAACTCGAAGTTCTGGGTCAGGAGGATGGCGTCGGTGGGGCAGACCTCCTCGCACAGTCGGCAGTAGATACACTGTCCGATGTGGAGGTTGTACTGCTCGCCGTTGCGCTTGTCGTCCATCACGATCTGGATGGTGTCGTTCGGACAGACGTTCTCGCACTGCCGACACCAGATGCACCGCTCCTGGCTGAACTTGTGGACCCCGCGGAACCGCGGACTGACCTCGGGGGCCACGTCCGGGTACTCCACGGTGAACGTCGTGCCATCTAGCGCGTGTTTCATCGTCGTCGCCATGCCTTTGAGGATGCCAATCATGTTACACGATCACTCCGACGAGGACGGCCGTCAGGACGAGGTTGGCGAAAGAGAGCACGAGCATCCCTTTCCAGCCTGCGTCCAGGAACTGGTCGACCCGGAGGCGCGGGACGGCCGACCGCGCCCACTGTGTGAACAGGAAGAACGCCCACATCTTGATGTAGAACCAGACGAACCCGGGCAGAACCGGGCCCGACGGGCCGCCGAGGAACAGCGTCGCCGCGAGGGCGCCGCCGAGGAAGATGTGGATGAACTCCCCGAGGTACAGCAGGACGAAGTAGACCGAGGAGTACTCGGTCTGGAAGCCCGCGACGATCTCGGTCGGCGCCTCGGGGATGTCGAAGGGGTTGCGCCCGATCTCCGCGAGGTTCGCGAGCATGAACAGCGCGAACGCGAACGGGTTGACGAACGCGAACCACGACGGGATCGTCACGCCGGCGACGGTCGCGAGCGGCTGTTGCTGGACCGCGACGATCTCGCTCATCTGGAGCGTGCCCGCGAAGATCACCACGGACGCCGCGGTGACGACGAGCGGGATCTCGTAGGCGATGTTCGAGGCGATCGCACGCAGGCCGCCGAGGAGCGAGTACTTGTTGTTCGACGCGTAGCCAGCCATCACGACGCCGAGCGAGGCGATAGAGGCCGCGGCGAACGCGAACACCAGCCCCGTCTCGGGGTCCGCCAGCTGGAGCCCGGATCCGAGGGGGATCACCGCGAAGCCGAGAAGCGCCGAGAACGGGATGACGATGGGTGCGAGGTCCCACGCCGGCCGGTCGACGCCCTCGGGGACGATGAGCTCTTTCGACAGCAGGCGAACCGCGTCGGCCACGATGATGAGCAGGCCGAACGGCCCGATCCGGTTCACCGCGATGCGGTCGGTGAAGGCCGCGGTGATCTTCCGCTTGGCCCACGGCCCCGCGACCGCGGTCGTGGTCATCATGATGTTCGCGACGATGAAAGCCCCGATCAGGCCGCCGACGATCGCGCCGACCACGCCGTCGAGGCCGAGCAGCCCCGCGATCGAGTCCGCGAGCGGCGCGCTCGGGGGCTGGGAGACGCCGGCCGTGGCGTTCGTCGCGTTTCCCGTCGCCGTCCCGCTCTGGAGCAGGACCGGACTCCCGCTCACCGGTCCACCTCGCCGAGTACGATGTCGAGGCTGCCGAGCGCCGCAACGAGGTCCGGGACGTACTCTCCCTGTGCCATCTCGGGCAGGGTCTGGAGATTCGAGAAGCAGGGCGAGCGAATCTTGAACCGGGCGGGCTGTTCGGTCCCGTCCGAGCGCATGTAGATCCCGAGTTCGCCCTTCGCGCCCTCGACCGCACGGTAGATCTCCGCGTCCTCGTCCGGGCGGATCGTCCGCGGGACGTTCGACTGGATCGTGCGGTCGTCCTCGGGCCAGTCCTCCAGCAGGTCGACACACTGCTCGATTATCTTCGCGGACTCCTCGACCTCCCGCAGGCGGACGAACAGCCGCGAGTAGTTGTCACAGCCGTCGTCGGTGACGACGTCCCAGTCGAGCTCGTCGTAGTAGCCGTAGGGGTCGTCACGCCGCAGGTCGTAGTCGATTCCCGACCCACGCGCCACGGGGCCCGTCGCCCCGTAGGACTTCGCGACCTCCGGCGGGAGCACGCCTGTGTCGACGGTGCGGACCTGCAGGATCTCGTTTTGCGAGATCAGGTCGTGGTACTCCTCCAGCGCCGCGGGGAGGTCGTCGAGGAAGTCGCGGATCGACTCGAAAAAGTCCGCGCGCGGGTCGGGCAGGTCCCAGACGACCCCGCCGAGCCGGAAGTAGTTGAACATCAGGCGCTGGCCCGTCAGGTCCTCGAGGATGTTCTGGACCTTCTCGCGGTCCCGCACCGCGTACATGAAGATCGCGGTGAAGTCGCCGTAGACGTCGAGCGCGAACGTGCCGACCGCGAGCATGTGCGCCGCGATCCGACAGAGTTCGGCGCCGAGCGTCCGGATGACCTGTGCGTACTCCGGCACCTCGATGTCGGCCATATCCTCGATGGCCCGGGCGTACGCCCACTCGTTGAGCAGCCCCGCCGAGATGTAGTCCCAGCGGTCCGGATACGGCATGATCTGGTAGCGGTAGGTGCCGTTCTGGCACAGCTGCTCCTCGCAGCGGTGGAGGTAGCCGATGTCGGACTCGACGTCGGCCACCTGTTCGCCGTCGAGGGTGGTCTTGAGGTGGAGAACGCCGTGGGTCGCCGGGTGGTGCGGGCCGATGTTGAGGAACATCGTCTCGCCCTCGTCGCCCGACTGGTCGTCCTGGAGCGGGTTGGCGTGCTCGCGGAGAGGGACGACCTGCGGGCGATTCTGGTCGTAGTCCTGCGAGAGCGGGTGGCCCTGCCACGTCTCGGGCAGGAGGATACGCCGCATGTCCGGGTGGCCCTCGTACTCGATCCCCACGAGGTCGTACGCCTCGCGCTCGTGCCAGTCGGCGGTGCGAAAGACCGGCTCTGCGGTCTGGCTCACCGGCTCGTCCTTCGGCGTCGGAACGACGACGCTCGCCTCGTGGGTCGGGTCGTCGTAGGACTTCAGGTGGTAGATCGACTCGTAGCGGTCCTCGTACTCCTGTGCGGTGACACAGGAGAGGTGGTCGAGGTCGGCCTCCTCGCGCAGGGTCGAGAGCGTCTCCTGGACGGCGTCGGGACGGACCACGTAGCCCGGCGCGTTCAGGTGGTCGTCGCGCGAGAGGACGTGTTCTTCGACGAGCGCCTCCATCTCGTCGGCGGCCGTCGCGACCGCCGCGGCGTCCGGGTCTGGCTCCTCCAGGCTCATGGCGAATCAGCCCAGTCGTACCGCATCACGAGGTCGTCCTCGTCTATCTGTTCGGCGAGCTGGTCGACGATCTCGTCGCGCTCCAGGTCGCCGAACTGCTCCAGTTCGTAGGGCTTTACGACGACCGGCGACGACTCGCCGGTCGCGATCCGCTCCTGGAGCTTCGCGACGCCGTAGATGAGCGCCTCGGGGCGGGGCGGACAGCCGGGGACGTGGATGTCCACGGGGATGACCTCCTCTGCGCCCTTGACGACGTTGTATCCCTCCTGGAACGGACCGCCGGAGATGGTACACGAGCCCATGCCGACGACGAACTTCGGCTCGGGCATCTGGTCGTACACCCGCTTCATCCGCGGGGCGAACTTCGAGACGATGGTCCCCGGCACGATGATCACGTCGGCCTGCCGTGGCGACGCTCGGGGCACGCCGGCGCCGAAGCGGTCGAGGTCGTGTTTGACCGCGTAGGTGTGCATCATCTCGATGCTGCAGCACGCGATACCGAACTGCAGCATGAACATCGACGACCCCCGCACCCAGTTCATGAACTGGTCGAACTTGGTGAGGATGAACGGCGACGAGCCGAACGCCTGCCGGAGCTTCGAGTTGAATCGGTCGTCGGCACCGCTGATGCGGGCGTCGCGCGTCTCGGTCTCGACCCGCGAGGGGTCGGAGCTGAATCTGTCGGGTGCGCTGTCACTCATGTTATGATTCGGTCTTGTTGCGGAGCGCGCGGGGACTTTTCACCCACTCGACGGCCCCGTTGCGCCAGGCCCAGACGAGGCCGACGACGAGGACGCCGATGAACACGAGCATCGGGACGAGGACGGACGCGAGCGGGACGCCCTCCTCCAGCGCGGGCCGGTAGATGACGGCCCACGGGAAGATGAGGACGGTCTCCACGTCGAAGACCACGAACAGCAGCGCGACCATGTAGTACTGGATGTTGAACTGGACGCGCGCCGTCCCGGTCGGAACCTCGCCCGACTCGTAGATTGCGCTCTTTCCTTGTTCGGGTACGGTCGGGCGCAGGACGGCCGAGGCCATCATCATCCCCAGCGGGATGCCGATGGCGACGACCCCGAGCGCGCCGACTGCGATCCACTGATTCATGCGGTCCGTTGGCTCCCAGTGGCGGCGCTTGGTAAGCCACCGATATAAACGTTGAGTTACGGCGGTCCGGGCTATACGGCGGTTTCAGCCCGTCTTCGTGCCGTTCGGTCGGTTCAGCCCTCGTCGCCCCGGAACCCGTCCACGCCCGCGTCGTGGAGGGTCCGCGAGACCTGTGCCACGCCCGCCCGCCGCTCGTCGCGCAGCGCCGCGATCCGCTCGCGCAGCGCCGGGTCGGAGACGGCCAGGGTCTGGGCCGCCGACAGCCCGGCGTTGTACGACTTGCCCGCGTCCACCGCCACCAGCGGCGCGCCCGTCGGCATCCCGATGACAGAGTCCACCGACTTCTCGTGGACCGGCACGCCGATGGTCGGGAGAGGGTAGGCGATCGAGGCGGTCATGTTCGGCAGGTCGGCGGACTTCCCGCCCGCGCCGGCGACGAGTACGTCTATCCCCCGCGCCGCCGCCGTCTCCGCGTAAGCGTACATCAGGTCCGGCGTGCGGTGTGCAGAGACCACCCACGTCTCGTAGCTGTACCGGCCCTCGGGCGGGTCGTCGTAGTCCGTCTGCTCCGCGAAGTCGAGCGCGGAGAGCGCTTCGCTCGCGCCCGCCATCCGGTCCAGGTCGGAGTCCGAGCCCATGATCACGCCCACGTCCGGCGTGTCCGCGGGGTCGCGGTCGGTCTCGGCCTGCCCGCGCAGGTCGGCGATCACGTCCTCGACGGTCACCGCGACCACCCGGACACCGCGAGCAGGGAACGCCGCTGGCACGCGAACAGCCGGTGCCGGCGAGCGACTGCGGTCACTCGCCGGCCCCCTCGTCGAACGTCGCTTCCGCCGCGAGGTCGCGAGCGCGCTCCAGCGGCGCGACCCCTCCGTTCTCCCCGCCGGTCACGGTGAGATGACCCATCTTCCGCAGGGGTCGAGCCTCCCGCTTGCCGTACCAGTGGAGGTGTGCGCCCGGCGCGTCGAGGACCCGGTCGACGCCGGACAGCCGCGCCGGTCGAGGGTCGTCGACGTCACCGAGCAGGTTCGCCGTCGCGGTCGGGCAGCGCCGCCGGGTCGCGCCGAGAGGCCACCCCAGCACCGCGCGGAGGTGCTGTTCGAACTGCGAGGTGCGCGCGCCCTCGATAGTCCAGTGCCCCGAGTTGTGCGGGCGGGGCGCGGCTTCGTTGAACAGCACGTCGCCCGTGTCGGTCTCGAACAGTTCGATCCCGACGACGCCCCGTCCCTCGACGAGGTCGAGAACGTCGAGTGCCACCGAGCGCGCGCGGTCGACGACCGCGTCGTCCGTCCGGGGCGGGGCGGTCGTCGTGCGCAGTATCTCTTCGCGGTGGATCGTCTCGGTGACGGGGAAGAGCGCGCGCTCGCCGCCGGCGCCGCGGACGCCGATCACGGCGAGTTCGCGCTCGAAGTCGACCATCCCCTCGGCGAGCGCGTCCGCGCCCCCCGCGTCTTCGCGCCGCCAGTCCTCGTCGGGCGCGACCGCGTCGAGCGCGGCCTCGTAGTCGTCGCCGGGCGCGACAGGGAGGTTCCCGCGCCCGTCGTAGCCGCCGGTGCGGGCCTTCAGCATCACCTCGCCGAGTTCGCCGACGGCGCTCGCGAGGTCGTCGGCGTCGTCGACCCGTCGGAACGCGGCGGTCGGGACGCCGGCGTCGGCGGCCGTCTGCTTCTCGACGAGTTTGTCGCCCGTCACCCGCAGGGTCTCGGGCGCGGGATGGACCGGAACGCCGGCGTCGAGGAGCGAGCCGGGGTCTGCGAGTTCGATCTCGTAGGTCAACACGTCTGTGCGCTCGGCGAGTTCGGCGACGGCCACGGGGTCGTCGAACTCGCCGACGATCTGGTCGGCCACGCGGTTCGCCGGACAGTCGGGCGTCGGGTCGAGGACGACGAGGTCGACGCCGAGCGGCGACGCCGCCTCGCCGAGCATCCGGCCCAGCTGTCCGCCGCCGACGACGCCGACCGTGGGGCCGGGGAGTGTCGTCATGGCCGGCGGATCAGAGCCGGTCGGGTTAAGCCTGCCGCGCCGCCGACCGGTCGACGAAGATCACGATCCGCGCGCTCCACAGCCGATGCCGGTGTTCGTAGGCCTCGTACCCCGTCAGCTCCGCCTCGAGCGCCGTGCGGTCCCAGTCCATCGCCACCACCACCGGCGGGGGGTCGGCGGGGAGTGACTCTCTCGGCGGGACGCTCGTCACCTCGGCGCCGTAGACCTCGAAATACCACGGGAGTGGGAGCCGGCTGTGCCAGTTCGGGCCCCCGACCCGGGGCTGGGCCGCGCTCGACTCGTTCGCCACGTACAGCTTGGTGTTCCCGGTCGCCGGACTCGTCGTCCCGTAGTAGAGCACGTCCGGTGCCGGTCCGTCGTCGGCGGCCTCGACGGCGGGCCGCACGTGGTCGTCGAGCGTCGTCTTCAGCCCGTTCCCCGGCTGGGCGTACTGGAGAACCTCGCCGTCGGCCTCGGCCGTGCTGTTGTAGTAGGCGGCGTTCGCGCCCGCGACGCCGGAGACGGCGGCGACGACCACCAGCGCGGCCAGTGCCGTCCGGACGCGGCTCGACCCGACCGCCTCGGTCGTCTCCGTCGCGCGCCGGGAGAGCGCCGCGAGACCGACCGCGGCCGGGAGCGCGAGGGGGACGACGGCGTGGACCGCCGCCCACGGCGCGCGGATGTCCGTCGCGACCGGGTAGCCGAGGACGCTCACGAGCCCCCAGTACGTCGCGAAGGCGACGACGTCGCGCCGCCCCACCTCGTCGGCGTAGCCGTCGCGGACGAAGCCGACGGCGGCGAGCCCGACGACGGCGGGCGCGCCGTAGACCAGCGTCTCGAGGTAGTCGTAGACGTACGGGAGGTAGGGGTGTGACTGGTGAGTTCCGCCGATCCACGTCCCGGTGAACGCCCGCCACGACCCGATCGTCGCCTCGCCGACGACGCCCGGTAGTCGGGCGGGAGCCCCGAGCGCCGCCCACAGTTCGGGCCGCGGCGCGTAAAAGAACGTCACGACGACGAGGAACGTCAGGAGCCAGCCCGCGGCGCCGAGACCGGCGAGACCCGCGCCGTGCGCCGTCGACCCGCCCCACGCCCGGAGTCGGCGTTCGACGGCCTCGACCCACCCGCGGAGGACACGTCGGGGCGACTCGCCGGCCGCGGTCCGGCGGACGAGCCGGTGGTCGAGCAACAGGACCCCCGCGCCGCCAAAACAGAGGACGTAGACGAGCGCGTTCTCCTTCGACGCGACCCCGAGCGCGAGCGAGACGGCGCCGAGGAACGCCGGCCACGCTCGTCCCGTGTCGAGCGCCCAGACGACGAGGACGAGCGCGGAGACGCAAAACGCCGCCACGAGCACGTCGCTGCGCATGAACCGCGAGTAGTAGAGCAAGAGCGGGTTGGCCGCGAGAACGAGAGCGAGCGCGGCGGTCTCGTCGTCGCGGAGACGTCCGCGGAGCCCGAGCGCCGCGAGCGGAAAGAGGCCGCCGACCAGTGCGACGACCAGGCGGGCGGAGAAGTCACTCGGCGGGAGGACGCCGAAGACCCAGTCGTTGACGACCTGGAGGAACGGCCCGTGGACGATCGGCCGGTAGTAGAACTGACCGGTCTCGTGGTACCGGAGCGCCCAGTACGCCACGCGCGCCTCGTCGAAGTGCATCACTCGGCCGCCGAGGCCGACGAGTCGGGCCACGAGTGCCAGGGCGGTGACCCCGACGACGACGAGCGTGGTCCGGTCCGCACGACGCATCTGTCGCCGCTGGGCGCCCGGAGGTTACGACTCTTGTGATCGGCGCGAGGCGCCGGGAGGCGAGACCGGGGGGGCTCCCGGCCCGTGAGCGGTAGGGCGCGACCAGAGAGGGTGGCCCGCGATAGCGACGGTCGGCGTGTCCCCGGACCGTCCGGTTCGCCCCGGTGTTCGGGGTCTGAGCGGGCAGAGGGCACCCGAAGGGGTAGTCGTTTTACCCTCGCCGTCCACCCACCCGTCATGCCAGTGAAACTGGGGCTCGTGGCCGCCGAGTACAACTCGTCGGTCACCGAGCCGATGCGAGAGCGCGCGCGAGAGACGGCCACAGAGCGGGGCGCGGAGATGGCGGCCGAGGTGACGGTGCCGGGCAGTTACGACGCGCCGCTGGCGGCCGACCGCCTCGCCCGGCGCGACGACGTGGACGCCGTCGCCGTCGTGGGCGCCATCGTCACGGGCGACACGGACCACGACCAGGTGATCGGCGAGGCCGTCGCCGGGCGGCTCACGGACGTGAGCCTCGACCGCGACACGCCGGTGACGTTCGGCGTCAGCGGCCCGGGGATGAGCGGCGCGGAGGCGAGAGAACGGATCGACAAGGGAGCGGAAGCGGTAAACGCCGCCGTCGAGATGGCGCGATCACTGCCATGAACTTCGCCGACCGGGTCGAGCGAGTCGAACCGAGCGCGACGCTCGCGATAAGCAACAAGGCCAGCGCGCTGGAGGCCGAGGGCGTCGACGTCGTCGACCTCTCGGTCGGCGAGCCGGACTTCCCGACGCCCGAGCCGGTCGTGGAGGCCGGCGGCGAGGCCCTCGACGCCGGCCACACGGGCTACACGCCCTCGAACGGGATTCCCGAACTCCGCGAGGCGGTCGCCGAGAAACACCGCGCGGACGGCGTCGACTGCGGCCCCGAGAACGTCCTCGTCACGCCGGGCGGGAAACAGGCGCTGTTCGAGGCGTTCCAGACGCTCGTGGACGAGGGCGACGAGGTCGTCCTCCTCGACCCGGCGTGGGTCTCCTACGAGGCACAGGCGAAACTCGCTGGCGCGACGCTCTCGCGCGTGAACCTCGCGCCACACGGGTTCCAGCTCGAGCCCGCACTCGACGAACTCGACGACGCGATGAGCGACGACACCGCGCTGGTGGTCGTCAACTCGCCGTCGAACCCGACCGGCGCGGTCTACACCGAGGCCGCCTTCGAGGGCGTGCGCGACCTCGCCGTCGAGTACGACGCCCACGTCGTGAGCGACGAGATCTACGAGCAGATCACCTACGGCGTCGACCAGCCCGCCGCGGCCGCTATCGACGGCCTCGGCGAGCGCACGATCACCGTCGACGGCTTCTCGAAGGCGTTCTCGATGACGGGCTGGCGGCTGGGCTACCTCCTCGCGCCCGAGGAGATCGTCTCACAGGCGGGGAAGGTCCACTCTCACTCCGTCTCGTGTGCGACGAACTTCGTCCAGCGCGCCGGCGTGACGGCGCTCACCGACCCCGCCGTGGACGACGCCGTCGACGAGATGGTCGACGCCTTCCGCGAGCGGCGCGACCTCCTCGCGGAGCGCCTGACCGACCACGGCGTCGACCTCTCCGTCGGCGACGGCGCGTTCTACGCGATGCCCCGCGTCGACGACGACGACGTGGCGTGGTGCGAGGCCGCGATCGAGGGCGCCCACGTCGCCTGCGTTCCCGGGTCGGCGTTCGGCGCGCCCGGCCACGCCCGGTTCTCGTACGCCGCGAGCCAGGAACGGCTGACCGAGGCGGTCGACCGCCTCGCGGACGCCGGCCTCATCTGATCCGGCCGTCGACCAGTTCGACGGTCCGGTCGACGTAGTCGTTCAGTTGCGGGTCGTGGGTCACTGCCACGACGGCTACGTCGCGGTCGTCCGCGATCCGACGAAACTCGTCGAGCACCGTCGCGGCCGTCTCGCTGTCGAGGTTGCCCGTCGGCTCGTCCGCGAGGAGGAGCCGCGGCTCGTTCACCAGCGCCCGCGCGATTGCGACGCGCTGTTTCTGTCCGCCCGACAGTTCCCCCGGCCGGTGGTCGAGTCGCTCGCCGAGTCCGACCCGCTCCAGCAGGGCCACCGCCCGGTCGCGGCGCGTCGGGTCCGAGCCGAAGAGGGTCGGGAGTTCGACGTTTTCGACCGCCGTGAGCGTCGGGAGGAGGAAAAACGACTGGAAGACGAAGCCGATAGAGCGCTTGCGCTCTGCCGTCCGCGCCTCGTCGTCGAGGTCGGTCACGTCCCGGCCGTCGAGCAGCACCCGCCCCTCGTCGGGCGTGTCGAGGAGGCCGAGCAGGTTCAGCATCGTCGACTTGCCGCTCCCACTCGGTCCCATCACGGAGACGAACTCGCCGGGGCTGGCGCCGAAGGAGACCCGGTCGAGAGCGACGACCGTCTCGCCGCCCGTCTCGTACCGCCGGACGACCTCCCGCAGCGCGAGCGTGGAGTCGGTCGCCTCCGGGGTCGCCGCGTCGTCGGCTCCCATCTCGACGGACGGACGGCGGGAAGAGAGATAAGCGGCCGGCTGTCCGCCCGCGCGCGGGCCGTGGTGAGCGCGGACCCGCGCGTAAATGTTCCGCGCGGACCCGCGCCTACGTCTGCTGAGCCGCCGGCCAGAGCCGCAGACCGGCGGGCGTGCCGGCCGCGAACTCGACGCCGAACCGACCGCGGGCGGCCGTGACGTTCGACGTGAGTTCGCCGCCGATCCGGAGGCGCCACGCCTCCTCGACGCCGCCGTCGGTCCGCCGGAGGGCGGCGAGGACGCCCGTCTCGGTCGTCGGAACGACCAGTTCTGGCTGGCCGTCGCCGTCGAAGTCCCCGGCCGCCGCCCGGTCGAGATTCCGGCTCCCGAACTCGTGCGAGGGGTACCCCTCCAGCGAGGCGACGGGCACGAGGTCGTCGCCGTCGAGGCGGTGAAACTGCGCCGTCGCGCCGACGTGGGGTTTCCGGACCGAGGCGACCTCTCGCTCCCCGCCGGGGCCGAACGGCGCGACCGCGATCTGGTGGCGCCACCCGTACGGTTCGCCCACCGGGTCGCTCGTCGCGACGACCCGCCCGCCGTCGGAGCCGTCGTCGCGCAGGAGCGCGAGCGACGCCCCCTGCTCGGCGTCGCTCGCGGTGACGAGCATCGACGGGGCTCCGCCGAGAGTCGTGAGGATCGGCCACAGCCCCTCGATGACGCCGTAGGGCGGCTCTATCATTCGTATATCGCGCGTCCGCGGGTCGACGACTGCCACCGCGCCGCCCTCTACCTCGTCGCCGAGCGCGCCGTGGCGGTAGGTCGTCGCCTGCCCGAGGAGGTAGACGAGTTCGCCGTCGGTGACGACCCGCGCGTCGCCGATCGGGTCGGGGTCGAGTTCGCCGCCGGGGATCGCCAGTCCGCCGTCGGTCCGGACCGTCGCCGACCCCCCGGGGATCGGCGTCGAGTGGGTGTGGAGCGCCCCGACACTCAGGATGCGGGCGTGGCCGGCGTCGATCACGAGCAGGGGTGGGCCCTCGCCGTAGGAGGGGAACGGCTCGATCTGTGTCACCTCGCGGCCGTCGAGCCGGTGTGCGCGCACCCGTCCGTCAGCGAGGGCGGTCGCCCACACCGTCGTCCCGTCCGAGCGGTCGGGCGCGGCGACCACCCACTCCGGCGGAGCCGGCAGGGACACGTCCACCGGGTCGACGTCCGGTACTCGGCCCGTCCCCCGGAGGTAGCGGTTCCCGGTCGCGCGGAGAAAAGTGAACCCGTACGTGGCGTCGCCGGAGCGGTCTGTGGGGGCCGGGTCTCCGGCGTCGCGGCCCGCCGTCGACGTCGTGGGCCTGCCCCGGGCGTTGCAGCCGGCGACCGAAGCCGTGGCCGCCGCGGCCACCGAACCGAGGAGGCGTCGTCGCTGCACCCGCCGGCCTACGGCAGGGGGTGGCTTAAGCGCGGCTCTTAACCTCCGGGACGCGCCACAGTCTCCATGCGCGTCGCCGACCTCCCCCTCCCGGCGGCGGTCCGGGACCACCTCGCGGACCGCGGGATCGAGGAGCTCTACCCCCCACAGGCCGCGGCCGTCGAGGCGGGCGTCTGCGAGGGCGACAGGCTGGTCGTCGCCGTCCCCACCGCCAGCGGAAAGACGCTCGTCGCACAACTCGCGCTCCTCAGCGCCGACGGGCCCGGCCTGTACATCGTCCCGCTCCGGGCGCTCGCCCGCGAGAAGTACGAGGAGTTCGCGGCGCTCCCGGGCGTGGACGTCGGTATCTCGACGGGTGACCTCGCGGACCCGGAGTCGGAGCTAACCGGAAACGACGTGGTGGTCGCCACGAGCGAGAAGGTGGACTCTGCGGTCCGCAACGGCGCGCCGTGGGTGGAGGACCCCGCCTGTGTCGTCGTCGACGAGGTTCACCTGCTCGGCGCCGAGGACCGCGGCCCGACGCTCGAGGTGACGCTCGCGACGCTCCGTCGGCGCACGCCGGACGTCCAGGTCGTCGGCCTGTCGGCCACGGTCGCGAACCCGGACGAGATCGCGGACTGGCTCGACGCCGACCTCGTGGCCGACGACTGGCGGCCCGTCGACCTGCGGGTCGGCGTCCACGCGGACGAGGCGGTGCGGTTCGACGACGGAGCCGTCCGGTCGGTGCCGACCACCGACCCGGGTCCGGACGGCGACGAGGCGACCGAGGCGACGGCGGCACTGGTGAGAGACGTCGTCGAGCCCTCTTCGACGGATGGGTCGCCCGACGAGGCGACGGAGGGCGGCGGCGCGCTCGCGTTCGTCCGCTCGCGCCGCGAGGCCGAGGCGCTGGCGGAGCGTCTGCGCGCGGAGGGGCTGGGCGGGGCCGCGGACGTGGCCGCCGACGCCCTCGACGCGGGCGCGACGGCGACGGGCGAGCGCCTCGCGGCCTGCCTGCGCGACGGCGTTGCCTTCCACCACGCCGGCCTGCGCTCGACCCACCGCCGGATGGTCGAGGCCGCCTTCCGTGACCGCCGGATCGCCGCCGTCTGTGCGACGCCGACGCTCGCCGCGGGCGTGAACGTCCCCGCCAGACGCGTCGTCGTCCGCGACCAGAAACGGTTCGACGGTGACGGAATGCGCTGGCTCCCCGTCCTCGAGGTCCACCAGATGTGCGGGCGAGCGGGCCGGCCCGGCCTCGACCCGTACGGCGAGGCCGTCCTCGTCGCCGGCGACGCCGACCCCGACGACCTGCGCGAACGGTACGTCGGCGCCGACCCCGAGGCGGTGGAGTCCCAGCTCGCCGACCGGGCGGCGCTCCGCACGCACGTACTCTCGACGCTCGCGGCCGGGTTCGCGGCCTCGCGCGACGACCTGCTCACGCTCTTCGACGCCACCTTCTACGCCCACGGCGCGCCGGTCGACGACCTCGCGGCGACGCTCGACGACGCGCTCGCGGACCTCGCCGAGATGGAGATGGTCGACCGATCCGAGGGACTCGCCGCGACGCCCGTCGGCGCACAGGTGTCGCGTCAGTATCTCAGCCCAGAGGGCGGTGCGCGCGTCGTCGCGGGACTCCGGCGGATGGCCGAGACCGAGACCGAGTCGACGCCGCTCACGGCGCTCGAACTCGTCTGTCACACCCCGGATATGCGGACGGGGTGGCTCTCGGGCGGCGAGCGCGCCGACGTCTACCGGTTCGCGCGCGAACACGCCGACGAGTTCGCCCGCGAGATGGGCGACGTGGCGGAGTTCGAGGCGTGGCTGACGGCCGTCCGCACGGCGCAACTGCTCGCGGCGCTCGCCGACGGTGCCGAGGCGGACGAGGTGGTCGAGGCGTTCGGCGTCGGGCCGGGCGACCTCGAGTCGCGGGTAGAGCGCGCGACGTGGCTCCTCGGCGCGGCGGAGTCGCTCGCGGCCCACCTCGGCCTCGACCTGCCGGTTCTCGACGCGACCCGCGAACGCCTGTAGGGTTATTGCGGACGGGCCCGAACAGACAGGCGTGACAGAGAGTGCGGCCGACCGGTCGGGGCGCGTGCGCGCCGCACGAGCCGTCGGCCTGGAGGTGACGCGGGCGCGGTACATCCGGACGCTCGACCGGCTTCGGCGGTCCGGGCGCGCGAGCCGGGCCGCTGCCCTGTTCACCCCGCTCGACGGGGTCGTGTCTGCTCGCGCCCGGCGCACAGTCGAGGTCGCGAGCGCGGACGCGCGGCTCGTCCTCGGAAAACTGTGGACGGCCGGCGAGCGCTACCGCCGGATGCTGGAGGCGGTCGACCGCGACCCGGACCGGGTCGACCCCGGCGCCGGCCGTTCGCCGGCGGCCGTCGCAGACCTCCGTCGGCGGCTCTCGGACGTGCCGGGCCGGTTCGACGCCGGCGAGTACCGCGCCGTCGCGGAGACGCTGGCCGCGGCACGGACGACCATCCGGGCGCTCCTCGAGGCCCGGGTGGACGACTGTGAGGCGTTCGTCGGGGTCGACCCGGAGCGACTCGAGACCGTCGCCGAGACCGCCGCCGAGGCGCTCCGAACCGAACACCGACACCGCAGCGGGGCGCAGTCACGACGGCGTGGGGAGCCTCCCGCGGAGGCCGGGGGCGACCACAGAACGCCCGTCGGGACCCCCGACCGGATCCGTCCGGAGGCGCTCGACCCGGAGAACGTCGACCCGGGGCTGCACCTCCCGCCAGTCGACGGGGACGGCGGGGAGAGCGAAGACAGCGAAGACAGCGAGGACGACGAAGACACCGAGGAACCGGTCGTGTCCGACGACCAGACACGGACGACGGGGCCCGGGGCCGAGACGGAGCGAGACGAGCAGACGGCCGAAGAGATCGTCGGGGCGAGTTTCGATATCCGGGGCGACGAGAGTGACCGGTCGGCGGGCGCCGACGACGCGACGAGCGCCGACGGCGAGACGGACGCCGACACGGGAGAGACAGACGACCGGGACGAGGACGCGGACGACGACCACGGCGGGTTCCGGTTCGACGCGGTAGAGGACGGCACAGAGGACGAGTCCGGCCGCGGCTAGTCCTCCTCGCGGTCGTACGCGCCGGCCTGCCGGAGTTCACCGGCGCGCCGGAGGACGCTCGGGGTGCGACAGACGCCGGCCGCGCCCGCGGCCTGCGGGACGGCGCAGTTGTTACACGACTCACAGAGCGCGCTGGCGTCCGCGTCTGCGAGGAGGCGAGCGGGCAGGCGTGGTTCGGCGTAGAACGGCCGGCCCATCCCGACGGCGTCGCAGGCGTCGCCGAGCAGACGGTCGATCCGGGAGCGCTCTCTGATCCCGCCCTCGCAGAGGACCGGGACGTCCACGGCGTCGCGCACGGCCCGACAGAGGTCGGCGTTCCACGCCGGCTCGGCGCCGTAGAACAGGGACTCGACCCGGTTGCCGAGAGCGACGAGTCGCGCGCGGAGCGGCGAGCCGAACGCCTCGGCGTAGCCGTCGGCGAAGCGGTCGTCGGCCCACGCCTCGGCCGGGTACGACCCACGGACGATACTCATGTCCCAGAAGACGGAGGCCGAGACGGGCACGAGGGCGTCGAACTCGCCCGCGGCGAGGCGGGCGCAGATCCCGACCGCGCGCTCGCGAGTGATCCGGTCCGG
Source organism: Haloferacaceae archaeon (assembly GCA_042217165.1). Lineage (GTDB taxonomy): Archaea > Halobacteriota > Halobacteria > Halobacteriales > Haloferacaceae > A07HB70. Next base: position 52,638 of record JBDGTD010000031.1, read on the forward strand.
CGCGACGAGCGGCGGCGCGCTCGTCTCGGCGGGCACCTTCGCCATCAGCGGCACGTCGCCCGCTCGCTCCCGGATCTCTTCGGCCACGAGTTCGAGGAAGGCAACGCCGTCCGCGAAGCGGTCTGAGCGGCGGTTGTAAAACGGCGAGAGGAACTGCTGGACGATACCCATGTTCGCGCCGGCGATGTGGACGACGTCGTAGCCCGCGTCGACCGTGCGACGGGCTGCGCGCCCGAAGTCCGCGGCGAGTTCCGTGACCTCCTCGGTCGACATGACGTGTGGCGAGTACTCGAGGAGACCGAGGCGGTCGAGCGCGCGAAGCGGCGCCGGCGGACGCGAGACGGCCAACTGGTCGAGGTCGGGGTTCGCCGCGCGGTGGCCGGCGTGCCACGTCTCCATCGCGCGCAGGCCGCCGTGTTCCAGCTGGACCGCGACCTTCGCGCCGTGGTCGTGACAGGCCTCCGGCACCCGCTCGAGGCCGGCGACGAACTCGTCGTCGTGGACGCGAGTCATCCCCGGCGCGGCGCAGCCGCCCTCGCCGCGAACGATAGTCGCGCCCTGGCAGACCAGCCCGGCGCCGGCGTCCGCGGCGGGTTCGAGTTCCGCCGCGAGGCGCTCTGCGGCGTCCGGGCCGTTGCCGGCGCACTCCAGGAGCGGCGCGCGGTAGAGCCGGTTCTGCAGCGTCAGGCCGCCGAGCGAGAGCGGGTCGGTCAGGCGGGGGGTGCCCGCGTCGCCTGCTCGCGACACGAACGCGAGTTCGCGCGCGTGCGCAAGAATCCGTCGCCGGCCGTCTCCGTACGACGGGGACCGGATCTCGTCGGTCGACCGAGCCTACGCCCGTCGCTCGCTGATCGCCTCGGCGATTCGCTCGCCCGGCCGCCGGAGCGAACTGGACTCCACCTCGTAGACGTAGCCGGAGACGGTCACGCTGTCGGGGATCAGTTCGGACTCGCGGAGATGCTCGACCTGCGCGGCGCAGGCGGCGTCGATGTCGTCGGTCATCTTGACCCAGTCGAGGAGGTCGGCGTCGCCGATGTTCAACTCGGGGAGCGAGGGGTCGAGCGTCACGTCGTCGAGGTCGTCCACGAGCGCGGCCAGCCCCTCGCGCACGGCCTCGTCGGACGCGCTCATCATCCCGCAGTCGGTGTGGTTGACGACGATGATCTCGTCGGTGTCGAAGAAGTTGGTCGTGAGCGCGGCAGAGCGGATCACGTCGTCTGTGACTTTCCCGCCCGCGTTCCGGAAGATCTGTGCGTCGCCAGGGTCGAGACCCAGCGTCTCCTCGACGGGGATGCGCTCGTCCATGCACGCGACGACGAGGAGGTTCTTGCCGGTCGGGATCCCCTTTCGTCGCCGTCGTGCCCAGTCGTCCCGTGCGTCTACGCCGGCGTCGACGTGTTCGTGGTGGTGCGCGTGGTCGTGGTCGTCGGACATCGCCCGCTCGTAGGGCCTCCGCGCCCCCGACTCTACCGAACCCGTCAAGCGGTGCCCCGACCCCGAGATAGCGGCAACAGTTGCTTACTCTTCGGTCGGGACGTCGGCCGCCGGCGCGTCCACGTCCCCCCGGGCCTCGCGAACCTGTGCGTGTGTGTGGTGGTAGAACTCCACGGCGGGGGCTTCGTCGCGGCGCTGCGGCGCGAAACAGACCCGCTGGTACCGCTCGTTGTCGCGCAGGTTCACCATCAGGCCCGCTTCGTGGACGGAGACGGAGTCGTACGCCGTGTCGCAGACGGGGCAGCACTCCGGCGGGTCACTCGGCACCTCCATCGACCGTGCAAAGACGGGGATCTATCTAAACGCTGTGACGATGGGGGACGTCCGTTTCGGGGGTATGGGAGCGGCCTCAGGAGTCGAGGCCGCGTATCGGACATCCCCGTCAAGATTTCACTGGTTATATACTAAATGCCTTGTGCCGGGCCCGGACATAAGTGGGCCCCGGCCCGAGTACTCGCGTGCGAGGCTTGCTGACGATGTCGTGGCGGGACGCGCTGTTCGCCCACTGGCGAGTGGCTCCTCGGGCGGTCGCGGAGCTGTTACCTCCGGGACTCGACCCCGCGACCCGCGACGGGGCAGCGTGGGTCGGGGTCGTCACGTTCGAGATGGCCGACATCCGCCCGCGCGGGTCGCCCGTCGGCCTCGGGTTCGGCGAGGTGAACCTCCGGACGTACGTCGAGGGGCCGGACGGCGGCCGGGGCGTCTACTTTCTCAGCCTCGACGCCGACGACGAGGTCGGGGTGGGCGTCGCCCGCGCCGCCTACGACCTGCCGTACTACCGCGCGCGGATCGACGTCTCGCGGGACGGCGAGACGGTGACGGTTCGGAGCAGCCGGGTCCACGGCGGCGCCGCGCCCGCGACGCTGGACGTGAGTTACCGCCCGGCCGGGGGGGAGGCGACGCCCGCCGACCCGGGCTCGCTCGGGGGCTTCCTCACCGAACGCTACCGGTTCTACCTCCCCGGCGACCGCGCTGGAGCGATCGCCCACGACCCGTGGCGACTGACGGACGCGACGATCGACCTCCGCCGCGAGTCGCTGTTCGCCGCGGCGGGACTGGAGCGGCCCGAGACCGACCCGGTCCTCCACTACTCGCCCGGGTCCGAGGTGACCGCGGGCGGGGTAGACCGGATCGAGGCGAGCGGAGACGACGCGGGCGACGACCTGCGCGTGACGGTCGACCCCGACCGGGAACGAGCAACCGACGGGGGGCAGCGGTGACACCCGAGGACCTGCGGGCGGACATCCCCGCCGTGGACGAGGGCGTCTACCTCAACACCGGCGCGTCGGGGCCGGCGCCGCGCCGCGTGGTAGAGGCGACGACCGGGGCCGTCGAGAGCCACGAGTACGACGCGCCGGTCGGCGAGGGAGCGTACCCGTACGCGTTCGACACGTTCGAGGACGCACGGGCCGCGTTCGCGGCGTTCCTCGGGGCCGACGCGGCGGAGATCGCACTGACACAGAGCACGGCAGACGGGATCGCGCGGGTGGCGACGGCGCTCGACTGGTCGGCGGGCGACGTCGTCGTCCACACGGATCTCGAACACTCGGCGGGTCTGCTCCCGTGGTGGTTCCTCGAGCGCCGGGGGGTCGAACGGCGGGTGCTGGCGACGGACGAGGGGCGACTCGACCTCGACGCCCTCTCGGACGCCGTCGCGGACGCCCGGCTCCTCTGTCTGAACTCGATCACGTGGAGTCACGGGACGCGACTGCCGATCGCGGAGGTCGTCGAGATCGCCCACGAGGCAGACTGTCGCGTCCTGGTCGACGCGGTCCAGTCGCCCGGCCAGACCCCCGTCGACCTCCCGGCGTGGGGCGCCGACTTCGCCGTCGGCGCGAGTCACAAGTGGCTCCTCGGCCCGTGGGGGGCGGGGTGGCTCTACCTGAACGGCGACCGCACGGCCGGCGTGGAGCCGCCGACCGCGAGTTACCGGAGCGTCGAGGACCCGTCGGCCGCGGAGCCCCGCCTGAAGGAGACGGCGGCGCGGTTCGAGGTCGGGACGACCTCGCCGGCGCCGTACGTCGGCGCGGTCGAGGCGATGGCGGTGGTCGACGAGGTGGGGATGGGCCGGATCACGGGTCGGATCGAGCGCCTGACCGACCGGCTGAAGTCGGGGCTCGGCGACCTGCTGCGCTCGCCCCGGGGCTACGAGTCCGGGCTGGTGACGTTCGACGCGCCGGCGGGCGAGGCGCCGGAGGCGTTCGTCGAGCGGGCGCGCGAGGCAGGGGTGGTGGTCCGGTCGCTCCCCGTCCCGGAGGCCTGCCGCGCGTCGGTCCACGCCTTCAACGACGCGGACGACATCGACGCCCTCCTCGACCTCCTGGAGCCGTAGCCCGCAGGTATATCCCCGACGAGAGCGAACTCTGTGGCGTGTCAGACGCCGGTCTCAAGCGACTCGACCCGCGGGTTCGAGCCGTCTGGGTCGCCCAATCTGCCGTCGCCGCCGCACTCCTCGGTGGGGGCCTGTTCGTCGTGAACCGGGTCTTTGCGGTCCTGCCCGTCTGGGTTCCGGTCGCCGTCGGCGGCGCCGTCCTGCTCGTGGGCGCGACGCTCGCGGTTCTGCGCTACCGGGCGTGGGGGTACGAGGTGCGCGACGACGGCATCTACCTCGAACGGGGCGTGTTCACACAGGTCAGGACGGTGGTGCCGTTCGTGCGCATCCAGCACGTCGACTCCTCGCGGAGCCCCGTCGAACGGCTCGTCGGGCTGGCGACGACGGTCGTCTACACCGCCGGCTCCCGGGGTGCCGACGTCACCGTCCCCGGCCTGACGCCGGTCCGGGCCGACGACCTGCGGGAGCGACTGAAGCGCCTGGCGATCCGCTCCGAGGGCGAGGACGCCGTATGAGCGACGCCCCGGACCGGGACGAGGAGGCGGTAGAGCACGCGGACGTGCCGACGAGCGACGGGGACAGGGCGGCCGTGCGCGCGGAGGGTCCGACAGACCGCGACGACGAGACGGCCGGCGAGGCGGCACCCGACCCGGACAGCCTCCCCGTCGACGAGGAGCCGCGGGCGCTCTCGCCGCTCTCGGTCCCCTACCGCGCGGTGCGGCGCGGGGCGAGCGTCGCCTTCACGCTCCTGTTCGTCGTCGTCTCCGGGTCGTCGTTTCTCGGCGGCGCGGTCGGACAGCTCGTCGGCGTGGCGCTGGTCGGCGTCGCGGTCGTTGCCCTCGTCGGCTACGAGGTGACCTACTGGAGCCGCTACGAGTACGCGCTCACCGTCGACACGTTCGACATCCGTTCGGGGGTGTTCCGCCGGCGCAACCGGGAGATTCCAGTCGACCGGATCCAGAACGTCGACATCAGCCGGAACGTCGTCCAGCGGCTGCTCGGTATCGCCGCGGTCGACCTGGAGACGGCCGGCGGCGGGGCGACAGAGGCCGCGGTGCGGTACGTCACCTTCGAGGAGGCAAAGCGCCTCCAGCGGACGCTCGCGGCGCGCAAGCGCACTCGGGAGCGCGAGGAGCCGGTCGACGAGGACGGCGCCGAACCGCTGTTCGAACTGGAGCCGCGGGAACTCGGGCTCGTCGGCCTGCTCTCGTTCGACCTGCGGACGCCGGGGCTCGTTGTGTTCGTCGTCTACGGGCTGGTGACGGCCGGGGGATCCGGGTCGCCGCTGCCGGTCCCGGGCGGCGGACTGGCGCTCGCGCTCGGCGCCGTCGGTCTCGGCGTCCTCCTCGTCGGTCTCTCGTGGGCGGCGGGTGCGGTGGCCGCGGTGTTGAACTACTACGACTTCCGCCTGACCCGCGTCGACGACGAACTCCAGTACGAGCGGGGGCTGCTCCGGCGCTACGACGGCTCTATCCCGCTCGACAAGGTCCAGACGCTCACCGTGGTCGACGACCCGCTGAAGCGGTACTTCGGCTACGCCGCGCTCTACGTCGAGACGGCCGGCTACGCGCCCGGCGGCTCCGACGACCGCGGCTCGCAGGCCGCGGTACCGATCGCCAGACGCGAGCGGGTGCTGGCGCTCGTCGAGGAGCTAGAGGGCGTGGCCGTCGAGGGACTCGAACGGCCGCCCAAACGGGTCCGGCGGCGCTACGCCGCGCGGTACCTGATCGCCGTCGGCGTCCTCGCGGGCGTCGGCGTCGCCGCGGAACGTCTCCTCCTCTCGGACCCCGTCTGGGTCGGGCCGCTCCTCCTCGTCCCCCTCGTTCCGGTCGCGGCCCACCTCAAGTGGCGCCACCGGGGGTACGCGCTCGGCGACGGCCACGTACTCACGCGCAACGGCGTCTTGCGCCGGGAGACGAAGGCCGTGCCGTACTACCGCGTCCAGACCGTCATCGACAGCCGGACGATCTTCCAGCGCCGGTGGTCGCTCGGCACGGTCACCGCGGACACGGCGGGGTCGCTCTCGCTCGCGGGCAACGACGCCGCTGCCGTGGACGTGGACGACGAAACCGCGGCGAGACTGCGCGAGACGCTCGTCGACCGGCTCTACGACTCGCTCGACGAGCGCCACCGCGACAGACAGATCGCCCCGCCTGGCGCCGACGAGTGGCCGGCGACCGGCGACGACGCGGCGGAGGCGAACGGCGACGGGCGAGACGCCCGCGGCCCGCGGCGCGACGACGACCGGCCCGAGACCGAGAATTAGTCCGCGCGCGCCTCGGCCACCGCCGCGACGAACTCGCGGGCGCGCGTTTCGACGGCGTCGAAGTCGCCGCTCGCGGCCGCGTCGGCGTCCACCAGCGCGCTCCCCGCGCCGACGGCCGTCGCGCCCGCCGCGAGGTAGTCGCCGGCGTTCTCCGTGTCGACCCCCCCGGTCGGGACGAGCGGAATCTGTGGGAGCGGCCCCTTCAGCGCCGCGAGGTGGTCCGGACCGACTGTGGCGGCGGGGAACACCTTCACCCCGTCCGCGCCGGCCTCGACGGCCCGCACGGCCTCGGTCGGCGTCAGCACGCCGGGGAGACAGACCACGCCGTAGCGGTTGCACGTCTCGACGGTCGCGGTGTCGAGGTGGGGCGCGACGACGAAGTCCGCGCCGGCGTCGACGGCGCGGCTCGCCGTGGCGGCGTCCATCACCGTCCCGGCGCCCACGAGCACCTCGTCGTCGGTCAGGTCGGTTCGGACGGCACCGAGCGCGTCGACGGCTCCCGGCGCGTCCGCCGTGAGTTCCACCGCGCCGACCCCGCCGCGGGCGAGCGCTCGCGCCGTCTCGACCGCGCGGTCGGCCGGGACGCCACGCATCACGGCGATCACGCCGCTCTCGGCCATCCGGCCGAGCGTGTCTCGTGGCACACGCTGGTTTCGCTCACGTCCGGGTTAAATCGCGGGGTCGGACGCAC
>JBDGTD010000031.1:59520-66539 GCA_042217165.1 Haloferacaceae archaeon
CGGGACCCCGTTCCGGCGGGACGGTCAGTCCGTCCGCGGGACAGCGAGAGCGCCGGCGGCGAGCGCGAGGACCGCGAGAACCGCGAGAACCGCGAGGTTCGCCAGCGCGGTACTGGCCGCGGGCGCACCGAGGGTGAGCGCGCGGACGCCGCGGGCGAAGTAGGTGAGCGGCGAGAGGGCAACGGCGGGCCGGAACCACCCGGGCAGGAGGGCCGGAGAGACGAACGTCTCAGAGAGAAAGAGAAGCGGGAGCGCGAGCGCGTTCGAGGCCGCGATCACCCCGTCCTGCGAGTCTGCGACCCGGCCGAGGACGGCCCCGACGCCACAGAACAGGGCCGTGGCGAGGACGACGAGCGGCGCGACCAGGAGGAGCGAGAGCGAGACGGTCACCGCCGCGCCCGTCAGGAGGAGCGTGAGGACGAGAAGGAGGAGGGCGGCGAGACCGATGACGGCGGCGTTGACCGTCGCGTGCGCGACCAGCCACTCCCACCGGCGGATCGGGGTGGTCGCCAGCTTCTCGAACCGCGCGCCGTCGCGGTGACGCGCGACCGTCGACCCGACCCGCGAGAGCGGGGTGAAAAGCACCACGACGGCGAGATAGCCCGGCACGTAGTACGCCGGATCTCGCGCGAACAGACCGCCGCCAGCCCCTCCGGTCCGGACGAGGACGCCGAAGATGAGGACGATGAGCAGCGGAAACAGGAAGGTGAAGAAGACGGCGGTGCGCCGACGGAGGAACGACCGCCGCTCGGCCGTGAACTCCGCGCGGAGGCGACGGCGGCGGCTCACCGCCGACCCTCCGCGCCGGTCTCGCGGCCCTCCTCGAACGACTCGCCGGTCAGACTGAAGTACGCCTCCTCCAGCCCCGGCCGCGCCCACGTCACTGCGTCGAGAGGGAGGCCCGTGGCGACGACGCTGTCGACCACCCGCGGGAGGTCCTCGGCGCTCACGTCGGCGACGACCAGGCCGTCGCCGTCGGGGCGCCGCTCGACCGCGTGTCCGTCGACGGCGAGGGCGTCCGGGGACACGTCGCCGTCCGTCTCGACGACGACCCGAGCGCGGCCGGCGTACTCGGCGACGAGTCCGTCCGGCGGCCCGACCGCGACGAGCGAGCCGTCGCGCAGGAGGCCGACCCGGTCCGCGAGCGCCGCCACCTCGCTCATCGAGTGAGAGGTGAGGAAGACGGTCGTCCCCGCCGCCGCGAGCCGCTCGACGAGCCCGTGGAGCGCGCGTCGGCCCGCGGGGTCGACCCCCGCCGTCGGCTCGTCGAGAAAGAGCAGGTCGGGGTCGTTGACGAGCGCCGTCGCGACGCAGGCGCGGCGCTGTTGCCCGCCCGAGAGGTCCTCGTAGCGGACGTCGGCGTCGTCCGCGAGACCGACCTCGTCGAGGACGGCCCCGGTTGCCCGGACCCGGTCGGCGTCGTAGAGGCCGGCGTAGTAGTCCACGAGTTCGCGCGCGGTCAGGCGAGAGGCGGGAGCAAACGACTGCGGCAGGAGGCCGAGGCGCGCCTCGTCGACGGCCGCGACCGACCGGCCGAACAGCCGGACGCTCCCCTCGGCGTCGGTGGTGCCGGTGAGCGCGCGGACGAGCGTCGTCTTGCCCGCGCCGTTCGGACCGATGAGGCCGAACACCTCGCCCGGCGCCACCGAGAGCGAGACCCCGTCGAGTGCGACGACGTCGCCGTAGCGCCGCGCGACGTCGGCCGCCTCGACGACCGGGTCGACGTGTTCCTCGTCGGCGGCCGCCTCTGTGCCCGTGGCCGCGTCCATAGCCGCCCTCGCCGCCGGCCGGGCCTAAGTCGTTCGTTCCCGGCGCGCGTTCTCCGGTCGCGCTACGGTCGGCGTTTGGCTCCTCGCCGAATCGGTCTGGGTCGGGCGCGTCGTCGACTGACCGCCCTACCTTCGGGCCAAGGGCCGCCAGTAGAGCAGCCCGACGGTCACGAGGAAGACGAGCGTGGAGAGGTCGTACGAGAGGCTCGCCGTCGTCGCCGCGAGAGCGCTGCCCGCGCCGAAGAGGAGCGCCGCCGCGCCCGCGAGGATGGGGAGCGAGCAGGAGACACACGAGAACAGCGCGAGGAGACCAGGGACACCGCTCCGGAGCCCGGCCGCGTCGAGGACTGTCCCGCGGACGAGCGCCGCGAGCGCGAGGTAGCCGACGACGCGGGCAGGGGTGAGGACGACGGCGACGTCGACGCCGCCGTAGACCAGCGCCGGCCCCCACCCCGGCGGGAGGACACGGACGAACCAGCCGTTCGCGACGGCCGCGGGGACACCGCCGGGGACGACGATACCGCCGGCGACCGCGAGGACGGCGAGATAGACGGCGGCGACGCCGGTCGCGACCCGGCGGGCGCGGGTCGAGGCCGACCGGGCGACGGTCGTCTCACGGAAGAGGACGGCGAAGCCGATACCGACCCACAGCAGGCCGTAGAATGCAAATCGCGCCGGAGTCAGGTCCGCGGGTGTCAGGAGGACATAACAGAGTGTCGCGAGAACGAGCGTATTCGCGAGGAGCGCCGCCCGGGCGAGCGTGTCGCGGTCGGGTCGGGCACGCGTGACGGCGCTCATGCCACCGACGCGTCGAGGAGGACGGCCAGCAGGAGGCCGCCGAGGAAGGCGTTCGACGCGTGGAACGCCCGCATCGCGGCCCCGGCCGTGCGCTCGTAGTGGAGGCGCACGACGGCCGCGAGAAAGACCGCCCCGAAGACCGCCGTGGTCACCGCGTAGAGGACGCCGAGCGGGCTCGCGAGCGCCAGTGCACCCGATGCGACGAGGGTCGCGCCGAGGTAGTAGAGCACGTGTTTGCGCGCCGTCGTCTCGCCGCGAACGACCGGGAGCATGGGGAAGCCGCCGCGGGCGTAGTCTTCCTTGTAGGCCATCGCGAGGTTGTAGAAGTGCGCGGGCGTCCAGCAGAACACCACGAGCGCAAGGGCGGCGCCGCCGAGACCGATCGAGCCGGTGACGGCGGCCCAGCCGATGAGCGCGGGGAGCGCACCCGCAGCGCCGCCCAGCACCGTGTTCTGGACGGTGTGGGGCTTGAGGACGAGCGTGTAGACGACGGAGTAGAAGACGATCGCGAGCAGGCCGAGCGCCGCCGCGAGCAGGTTGACAGCGGCAAAGAGCGCGAGCGACGCGAGGCCGAGGGCCGTCCCGAAGACGACGGCGTTGCGGACCGACACCCTGTCGACCGCGAGCGGACGGTCCGAGGTGCGGTTCATCTTTCGGTCGACGTCGCGCTCGAGGACGTGGTTGAAGGTGCCGGAGGCGCCGATAGCGAGGACCCCGCCGCCGAGGGTCGCGACCGCCGTCCGGGGAGCGAGCGGGCCGGGCGCGAGGACCATCGCCGCGCCGGCGACGAGACAGAGGAGCCACATCAGTCGGGGCTTGGTCAGCGCGACGTACGCGCGGAGCGTCGCGACCGCTCCGGTGTCGGAGACGTCGGCCGGGCCGGGGTCGCCGGAGGGCGGCTGCGGGTCGGGGTCGAGCGCCTTGCCGTCGGACGGGTCGCCCGTCCGGTCCTCGAGCGTCCACGCGAGAGCGGCGACGAGCGGGACGAGGATGGCGGCGCCGAGCGCGAGGTGAGCGGCAGAGAGGCGAGCGTCGATTGGCGTCGTGGCGACGACGGCGCCGAGCGCGGCCTGTGCGGGGTAGACGAGCGCGGCGACGAGGAGCGCGCCCCGGACGCGCCGGGAGACGGCCGTCCGCACCGCGACGACGAGCGTGACGACCATCGCGAGACCGACGACGCCGGCGGCGAGACGGTGACCGAGCGCGAGCGCGCCCGTCGCGGTCGTCGGCAGCGCGAACCCGTCGCCACAGGCGGGCCACGCAGCACAGGCGCGCGCGGCGTCGGCGACGGCGGCCGTGGCACCCATCGCCATGAGCAGGTAGACGCCCACGGTCGTCGCCGCGAGGAGGCCGACGAACCGGTCGGGCGCACGGGTGCGAAACACGCGTCTCGGTTCGAGACGCCCGCACTTAGGAACCGCGCTTCGGCGGAGCGTCAGCTATTTGCCCGGGTGTTCCCAAGCCGCGCTCTATGAAGACGTGGACGCGGGCGACGACACTGGCCGTGGCGGCTCTCGCCGTCGTGGTCGCCGGGAGCGTGCCGGTCGCGGCGCAGGGCTCCACCTCTATCAGGTTGATCAACAAACTCAATCTGAAGCTGCTGTATATCGCCGTGCCGGTCACGCTCATCGTCGAACTGGTTCTGCTCTACACTGTCGTCAAGTTCAAGAACGCGGACGATGCGAAGCCGACCCAAGAGAACCGCCGGCTCGAGATCACGTGGACGGTCGCCACCGCGGTCATCCTCCTGTTCGTCGGCGTCGCCTCCTACGGCGTGCTGGCGAACCCGGACATCACGCATCCCCAGAGCGCCCCCGTAGCGCCCGAGGACGACGACGTCCTCGTCCACGCCGAGGCCTACCAGTGGGGCTGGGCGATGACCTACCCCGAGGAGGGGATCAAGGCGAGCGGCTTCCCGCCGAAGATCGTTATCCCGGTCGACCAGGAAGTGTACTTCACCATCACCTCGCGGGACGTGATACACGGGTTCGCGGTGCCCGAACTCGGCCTGAAGCAAGACGCGATCCCCGACCAGAACAACACCATCCGGACGGTGCCGCTCGAACAGGGCACCTACCAGGGCTACTGTACGGAGTACTGCGGCGCCGGCCACTCACAGATGTACTTCACCGTCGAGGTCGTCTCGCAGGAGGAGTACCAGAGCTACCTCGCGGAACAGCGCGGCGGGAGCAGTAGCGGCGGATCCGCGAACGCCACGAACTCGTCGAGTGTCGAACCCGTCGCAGTTCCCGCCTAGTCTCCGCGCGCGTCCAGTATCGACTCGACTATCTGTCCGGTCGAGAGCAGTTCGCCGGCGTACCGCTCCTCCAGCGCCGACGCCCGCGTGACCTCGCAGTCGATTCCTCGCCCTTCGAGTGCGTCGCGCACCGCGTCGTCTTCGTGGTGCTGGTCGTGGCCGAGGACGATCACGTCGGGGTCGATCTCCTCGATGGGGACGAGGAAGTCCCGAGGGTGTCCGAGGTGGGCGCGGTCGACAGTCTCGAGGGCAGCCACCACGTCGCGGCGCTGCCGGTCGGGGAGGACCGGCGGGTCCTTGTGCGAGACGTTGCGCCGACGGGCGACGATGACGTGGAGTTCCTCGCCCTGGCTCGCAGCCTCGCGCAGGTAGTGGACGTGCCCCGGGTGGAGGAGGTCGAAGGTGCCCTGTGCGACGACACGGCGCGTCATAGCTCGGCGTCGATATCGGCCTGCGTGAAATCGAAGAACTCCTCGGGGTCCGGGAGCGGGATGTCGAGTACCGACAGCTCCCGGACCTCGCCCTCGCGGTCGAACGCGCGCCAGTCGTCCCGGCCGTAGGGCGCCCCGACGATGACGTGGACCGACCCGCTGCCGAACGTGCCGAGGTCGGCGTCGCTCGGGCGGAGGACGCCGTTCGGGTGTGAGTGGATCGACCCGACCGTCCTGTTGTCGTTGGGAACGAGATTCTCGCGGACGGTGGCGCTCACGGGGTTCGACGTGGTGCCCGGGATGACGAGGACGTCGACGACCACGAGGTCAGACCCGCGCGCGTCGCCGAGGTCGCGTCGGGCGTCGGGGTCGAGGCGGTCCACGCGCTCGGCGCGGAGAAACCCCATATACTCGTTCGGGTGGGCCTCCGCGGAGGCCTCGAGGACGAACGAGAGCGCGTCGTCTGCGATCCCGATCACCTCGCGCGACCGGAACAGTCCCATAACTACCCCCGGGCGGAGACGACACTAAGGGTTCCGGTCGGCGGACTCTGAAAGGCTTATCCGGACCGGCGCACCTGTTGTGTTTATGACCGATGACGCCGCAGAATCGGGGGAGGAGGTCGTCTACGACCTCGCCGCCGACTGTACCGTCGACGACCTCGAGGTCGACGGCCTGTACCACGCGACCGTCGACGGGGTCGTCGAGTACGGTATCTTCGTCCAGCTCGCCGAGAACCTGTCTGGCCTGGTCCACGACTCGAAGCTCCCGACCGGCGCCGACCACTCTGTCGGCGACGAACTCGTCGTCCGGCTCCTGGAGATCCGAGAGAACGGCGACCTCGCCTTCGCTGCCGTCGAACCCGCCGGCCGTCCGACCGAGGTCGTCGTCCACGAGCCGACGATCACGGACGTCGCGGACCTCGAGACGGGCGCGGAGGCGACCGTCGAGGGCGAGGTCGTCCAGATCAAACAGACCGGCGGCCCGACGGTCCTCCGGGTGCGCGACGCGACCGGCGTCGTCGCCTGCGCGGCGTTCGAGGAGGCCGGCGTCCGCGCGTACCCCGACCTCCGCCTCGACGACGTGGTCCGGGTGACCGGGACGGTCGGCGACCACGACGGCGGGAGGCAGGTCGAGGTCGACGACGTGACCCACCTCGAGGGCGAGGTCGCAGCCGAGGTTCGCGAGCGGGTCGAAGCCGCGGTCGCCGAGCGCGCCGAGCCCGCCGAGGTCGACCCTCTGGTCGACTGGCCGGCGTTCGAGCCGGTGCGCGAGGACCTGCGCGAGGTCGCGCGCCTCCTCCGGCGCACCGTCCTGGAGGGCCGGCCGATCCGCGTCCGCCACCACGCCGACGGCGACGGGATGTGCGCGGCACTGCCCGTCCAGCTGGCGCTCGAGAACTTCGTTCGGGAGGTGAACGCCGACGAGGACGCGGCCCGCCACCTGTTCAAGCGCCTGCCCTCGAAGGCGCCCTTCTACGAGATGGAAGACGTCACTCGGGACCTGAACTTCGCGCTCGAAGGCCGGGAGCGCCACGGGCAGAAGCTCCCGTTCCTCCTGATGCTCGACAACGGCTCCACCGAGGAGGACGTGCCCGCCTACCGGAACCTCGCGCACTACGACGTACCGATCGCGGTCGTCGACCACCACCACCCCGACCCCGAGGCGGTCCGGCCCCTGCTCGACGCCCACGTCAACCCGTACCTCCACGGCGAGGACTACCGGATCACGACGGGGATGATGTGTGTCGAACTCGCGCGGATG
>JBDGTD010000042.1:0-64821 GCA_042217165.1 Haloferacaceae archaeon
CCGGGCTCTCGTCCTTACCAAGGACGCGCTTTACCGCTAAGCTACCCAGGCGCGAGTCGTCGTACCGCCGAACCGCGTTTATCGGTTACGATCCGGCTCAGGTGTCGCCGGCCGAGCGCGCGAGTCGGTCCCGGGTTCTGCCGGCTGGTCGCCCGCCGCGACGGCGGCGACGCGTTCTCGGGTTGTCTCGTCGAGCGCCCGGCCGGCCGGGGGAAAGTGGGCGCCGAACCCCCGCCCCAGCGCGTCGAGGTGGTCGGTCAGCGCGTCGGGGGGCGCGTCGCCGCCGACCGTGGCGCCCGCGACGCCGGCGAGGACGGCGACGTCGGCCTCTAACTCGGCGTCGAACCCCTCCGCGCGGGTCGTCTGGTCGCGCCCGAACGCGCGAATCACGGCGACGGCACGTTCGGCGGCCTCGGTGGTCGCGAGGAGGTAGAACCCCCGCGAGACGAGGACGTCCGCGGCCAGGATCTGAAGATCCGCGGCGATGTCGCTCTCGGGCGGCCCGTCGGCTCCCGCCCACGGCTCTTCGACGACGAGCCGCCGGGTGAGCCGCAGGCCCTCGTAGATGAGCTGGACCCCGACAGCCCGTTCGACGACACCGGGCGACGCCGGGTCGATGTCCGGATCGGCCGCTCGCGCGCAACAGAGCGTCAGCGCCGCGGGAGTCATCGAGGCATCGGCGAGCCGGCTGTCGATGGCGGCGCGCAGGTCGGCGGGGTCGATGTCGTCAAGCGCCGACCGCGCGGCCTCGCGGGCCCGCACGGCGTCGTCCATCGAAACATGGTAGCCGGGGCAGGGGCAAAGACCTTTGGAAACCGCCCGTCTCCGGGGCGTCGTGCGATGATCCGCGTGGACGACGACGCCGCGACCGGCGTTCGGACGGTGACGCTCGACCGGCCCGAGCGGCGCAACGCCCTGACGACCGCGATGCTCGCCGACCTCGTCGACGCCGTGGAGACCGACCTCCCCGTCGTCCACCTCCGGGGCGCCGGGACGGCGTTCAGCGCCGGCGCGGACTTAGACGAGGTGGCGAGCCTCGCCGGGGACGGCGGCGACCCGGCCGCGTTCGCGGCGCGAGGACAGGAGACGATGCGCGCCGTCGCAGAGGCACCGGCGGTCGTCGTCGCTGGCGTCGACGGGCCGGCCCGTGGCGGGGGCGTCGAACTCGCGCTCGCCGCGGACCTCCGGGTCGCGACGCCCGACGCCTCCTTCGGCGAACCCGGCGTCTCGTTCGGCCTGTTCGGGACGTGGGGCGGCACTCACCGGCTTCCGCGGGTCGTCGGCCCGAGCGCCGCCGCGGATATCGGCCTCACGGGCCGGGTTGTAGGCGCCGAGGAGGCGAAGGCGGTCGGGCTCGTCTCGCGGGTCGTCGACGACCCCGCCGCGGTGGCCGAGGAGACGGCGGCGAACGACCCGCACGCGCTCGCGGTCGTCAGAGACCGCCTCCGGGACGACCGCCCCGTCGCGGACCGCGAACGCGCCGAGCGCGAGGCGTTCGCGCGCCTGATCGACCGCCACGGCGACGACCTATAGCTCGGGCGCCGGCGGCATCTGCCGTTTGTGCTCGCTCGCGGCGACGAGTTCGTCGACGCGTTCGACCTGGGCCTCGGTCACTCCGTCGAGTGCCCGGACCGTCGCGGCCGTCGAACACGGGCCGTCGACGTGGAGCGCGAGGATCGCGTCGAGCGTGTCGTAGTCCAGACCCAACTCTCCCTCGTCGGTCTGGTCCAGCCACATCTCCGCCGACGGCGGCTTCTCGACGATCCGGTCTGGCACGCCGACGGCGGCCGCGAGCTGGCGCACCTGCTGTTTGTACAGCGGACCGATCGGGTTGCAGTCCACGGCCTGGTCGCCGTATTTCGTGTAGTAGCCCGTCATCGCCTCACTCCGGTTTCCCGTCCCGAGGACGACCCTGTTTTCGGCGTTGGCGACGACGTAGTTCATCACGGCACGGGCGCGCACCCGGACGTTCCCGACCGCGGTCCGGGCGGGCTCGGTCCCCGCCTCGGCCCGCTCACGCAGGCCCGCATCGGGCGCGGCGTCGAGGACCGACGCCACGACCGGCGCGACGTCGACCACGTCGTACTCGATCCCGAGTTCCTCGGCCACCCGCTCGCCGTCGCTCGTGGACTCCTCGCTGGTCACGTCGCTCGGCATCACGAGGCCGTGGACGTCCTCGGGCCCGAGCGCCTCCGCCGCGAGGTAGGCGACCGTCGAGCTGTCGATCCCGCCCGAGAGGCCGATCACGGCGCCGTCGGCGCCAGCGTCCTCGACCACGCTCGCGACGAACGCGGTCGCCCGTTCGCGCACGGTCGCGAGCTCTTCCTCCGAGAACGTGAGATCCAGCGGTACGTCCGTGTCCACAACGAGATCTGTCGCACTCATCAGAGTCTCGTACGGCGCCAGGTCACATAACCCCACCCACCCGCCTCCAGGAGTGGACGCACGTACACCGGGCGACGCGACGCTCCGAACGGCGACGGAAACGCCGCCCCGAAGCGGTAGGTTTTCCAAGATCGGGATCTGAGTACCAGAAGCGCGCCGTTGGTCCAGTGGTAGGACATTAGCTTCCCAAGCTAATAGCCCGGGTTCAATTCCCGGACGGCGCACGTCTCGAACGCAGTGAGAGACATCGCCGGAGGACAGGTGAACCCTGCCAGTCGCAGCGTCGAGCGAAGCGAGACGACCGTCTGGCTCCGGTTCAATTCCCGGACGGCGCACGTCTCGAACGCAGTGAGAGACATCGCCGGAGGACAGTCGCAGCGCCGAGCGGCGTGGGAGCATCGCTCCGGCGCAGAGCGCCGTGACGGAGCGAGGCGACCGTCTGGCACCGGTTCAGTTCCCGGACTCTGCGGTCGCGTGCCGTCCGACGTTCCGCTCGTTTTCGCTCCCGGGACTCACGGCGCTCCGGGACCTCACCTCATCGGAGAGTCGAGTAGCACCGGGGCACTACCCAACCGAGCCAGCACGAATCCGGTCGGTCAGTCGTCGGGCGGGCGCCGGCTCCGCTGGAACTCGTCGAACTGCTCCAGGTCCTCCGGCAGGTCGTACTCGATCCGACGCTCGTCGCGGCGGTTCTCTCCGCCGGCGTCGAGCGGGTCCGCGACGTCCTCCCAGCCGGGCTTGACCTTCACCGACTTCGCGGGCGACCCGACGACGACGTGGTGAGCCGGCACGTCGCCCTGGACGGTCGACTGTGCGCCGACGACGGCGTTCTCGCCGATTCTCACTCCTGCGCGGACCATCGAGTCGTAGGTGATCCGGGCGTCGTCCTCGACTATCGTGTGGAAGTTCGACACCTGCGTCTGGTCGACGATGTCGTGGTCGTGGCTGTAGACGTGGGCGTCGTCGGAGATCGACACCCGGTCGCCGATCGTCAGTTTCCCCCGGTCGTCGAGGTGGACGTCGTCGTGGACGACGACGTTGTCGCCCATCTCGATGTTGTGGCCGTAGGAAAACGAGATCCCCTTGAACAGCCGGAGGCCGTCGCCCGCCTCCGCGAACAGGTGGTTCGCGAGCATCTGCCGGAACCGGAGCGCGAACTCGACGTTGTCGGCCATCGGGGTGGCGTCGAACTGCCGCCAGAGCCACTGGAGATGCTTCGAGCGCGTGAACTGCTCCTCGTCTTTCTCGGCGTAGTACTCCGACTCCAGCGTCGCGTTACAGGGGTCGTAGCCCTGGAGACGTACCCGTTCGGCCGGGGTGACGTCGCCGCCGGCCCGCCACGCCTCGTAGGCGTCGCGGTCGCCGAACAGGTCGACCAGCGTCTCCCGAACGACCTCGCAGGTGTCTTCAGTCCCGGAGAGCCGCTCGTCGACCCGGCTCACGAACCGCTCGACGGCGGAGTCGGTCTCTGGCGGGAGAGAGACGTGCCGCTTCGTCATGGGCGCCCGTCGGCATCGCCGGTGAAATGGGTTCGGTTAGGGGCGCTCCACGCCGGCTCGCGACGGCTCGCGACGGCGACACGCGGCCGATCCCACGCCACGACACCGACCGCGCCCGATAAGTGCGCCGCCGCACAAGCCCGCGACATGCACACCCGCGAACTCGGTGAGACGGGCGTCGAGACGAGCGCGGTCGGGTTCGGCGCGTGGGTCGTCGGCACCGACTGGTGGGGGGACCGCTCGGACGAGGACGCGGTCGAGATGGTCCGCCACGCCGTCGACCGTGGGATCACCTTCTTCGACACCGGCGACGTCTACGGCCACGGCGACTCCGAGCGGGTCGTCGGCGAGGCGCTCGCGCCCTACCGCGACGAGGTGACCGTCGCGACGAAGGTCGGCTACGACTTCTACAACAACCCGCAGGCGGGCCACGGCGAACTCCCGAAGCGGATGGACGGCGAGTGGATCCGGACCGCGCTGGAGCGGTCGCTCGACCGGCTCGAGATGGACCGCGTGGAACTCCTCCAGCTCCACAACGCCGACGCCGCCGAGGTCACGCCCGAGGTCCTCGACACGCTCGACGACCTCCGGGACGAGGGGCTCGTCGACGCCGTCGGGTGGGCGCTCGGCCCCTCTATCGGCTGGCTCGCCGAGGGCGAACGCGCCGTCGCCGAGGAGTTCGACGTCGTCCAGACCGTCTTCAACCTCCTCGAACGGGCCCCGGGCGAACACGTGATCGAGCAGATCCGGGCCCGCGACGCCGACACCTCGGTGGTCGCGCGCGTCCCGCACTCCTCTGGCATCCTCAACGAGCAGGTCACTCCGGACACCGAACTCGGCGCGGGCGACCACCGCTCGCACCGCCCGCAGGCGTGGTACGAGGCGGGCTGGGAGAAAGTCGAGACGCTCCGATTCCTCGAGCGCGACGGCGAGCGAACGATGGGGCAGGCCGCCATCCAGTGGCTCCTCGCGCACGACGAGGTTGCCTCCGTGACGCCTACGTTCCGCTCGGCCGAGGATATCGACGAGTGGGCCGCCGCGCCCGACACCCCGGCGCTCTCGGACGAGGAGTACGACCGCGTCGCGCGGCTGGCGACCGAGAACTTCGGCGCGACCGTCGACGACGGAATGGACGCCTCGAACTACCGTTCGTCGGTCGACGGCGCGGACCTGCGCGCGGCGGGACTGCTGTCGTCGGCGACCGCGGACGACTAACGAGGTGGGCTCTGTTCGGCGCTGGTGGCGGCAGTCGACTCCCCGGACCACGGGTCACCGTGGCCCGGTAACAGCACCACGTCACCGAGCGATGCCAACCGAGTACGGGACTCCCACGCTCGTTCGTGGCTGACGTTCAGCCACGGTGGCATGAGTTGCGGCCTGTGGCCTCGCTACGTCTCGAAATCGACCGTCGCGAGGGCGTCCCCACAGAATAGCAGGTTCCTGTCGGGGAGATAGAAGCCGGCTTCGTCCTCGGTGTGGTCGGGAACGTGTAGTGCCTGCGGGCGTCCGGACACGTCGAGTTCGGCCCCATCGGCGAACGTTTCGACCGTCGTCACGGGCGGAACCGAGGCGCCGTCCGACCGGACGACCTCGACGAAGTAGCGGATGATCGCCGGACGCCAGAGGTTCTTCACGAACCTACCGAGCGGTGGGTCACCGCCGCTTTGGGCACGTTCTACCCTCTCTTCGTGTAGCCAGATCGACACGTCAGTCCGCTCGCGCAGCCGTTCGGCGAACCCGATATGGTCGGAGTCACCACGCTCTCTTGCGAGGGAACGTCCCAGAGAACAGCGCACAGACCCGAGTACCATCCACCACAACGGGAATGTTGCCTCCGGGGAATCGACATAGCCGAGACTCCCACGGGGAAACCCCGGCGTCGACGGCGCGTTGCGCCGTCTGCTCGTGGCGTCTCCGACGCCACGCTGTTCACGCCGGGGAGGATGTCATGCGAGGAAGACGTGTCGCGGCCGGTCGGCCAGCACCTCGCGGCCCCAGTCGACCGTGTCGCGGAAGGCGTCGGAGCGGAAGAAGGCCATCGCGTCCTCCCGGGCGCGCCACCCGCTCGCGATGAACATGTCGTTCTCGTCGTCGACGTTTATCATCAGGTCCGTCTCGTGGTGGCCCTCGGTGTCGGCCAGGAGGTCGAGGACCGTGTCGAATCGGTCCGTGAACTCCTCGCGGTGGTCGGGCTTGACGGTGTAGAACATCCCCATCGTCCCGAACCCCGACTCCTCGTCGCCGGCGCGCCCGACCACGCCGGGGAGGTCGGAGAGGAAGCCGGCCGCAGTCTCGGCCGCCGAGGCGGTGTCCCAGACGCTCACGACGGCGCTCCGGTCGCGCCCGCGGGCCTCGTAGACGGCGGTCCGGACGTGCGTGTCGTAATGCTCGAAGTTGCCCCGCAGCCCCTCGACTTCGTCTGCCACCTCGTCGGGGTCGGCCTCGGAGTAGAGGACCGTCGCGCAGACGTCCTCGCCGTGTGGCTTGCCGGCGTAGACGTCGAGGTCGGCGAGCGCGCCGCGGATGTCGTCGGCGTCGGCCTCGTCCGTGCCCTCGTCCGAGGTACGGTCGCGGCCGACGTCGTCCGGGCCGTCCTGACGGCTGCCCGCTTCGTCGCTGGCGTGGTGATCCTCCGCCTCGAACTCGCTCGTCGGCACTCGCTCGCCCGCGAGGTACGCGTCCAGGTCTTCCGGCGGGAACCGCCGCCCGACGTAGAACTCCTCGAACTCGCCGTAGCGCGCCGACACCTCGTCGAAGCGCATCTCGTAGACGATCTGTTTGATGTCCGTCGCGTCCCCCCCGAACAGGGTCACGCTCCACTCGTGGTCGTCGTAGCCGACGGAGGAGGCGATCACCTGCTTGATCCGCCCGGCGTAGTCCCGCCCGGTGTCGCCGTGTTCGGCCATCAGTTCGGCGCGCTCCTCCATCGAGAGCGTGTACCAGTTGTCCGCGCCCTCGCGGCGCTTGCTCATCGGGTAGTACGAGACGTACTCGTCCTCCGGCGGGTCGGGGTGGAGCTTCGACTCCATATACTGCCGCGTCCCCGCGTCTGTCTCGGCCTCGTCGCCCTCGAAGTACTCGGTCGAGACGTAGCCGCTCACCTCGGTGACGGAGACGTGCGAGTCCGCGCGGTCGAGAAACCCGGCCAGCTCGGTCGATTCGAGCCGCCGTTCGAGCGCAGAGAGGTCGTCGAGCGACGGCCGCATGTGGACGAGCATGAGGTCGGCGCCGTCGCCGAGAACCGACGTGACGAGCGTGTGGCCCTCGTCGGCGCCGGCGGCGGCGAGGTCCGCGGCCTCCGTCAGGAACTCTGTCCCCTCGGCGACCGCCCGCTCGCGCTCGCGCTCCGGTGTCGTGCGCCACGCGTCCCAGTCGACCGTCCGCAGGTCGTGGAGGACGAACCAGCCCTCGTCGGTCGGTGGTGCCTCGGCCATACCGGAGAACGAAGTCGCACCCGTATGGGCCTTACTAGTTCAGTAGATTCGGTCCGAACACGAGCAGCAGTAGCGAGGCCAGCATCGTGAGGCCGACGCCGGTCGTGATAGTCGAGACCACCCGGTCGCGGTTGGCGACCGGGAGCCGCGAGACGACGGCCTCGGCGCTGGTGCGGAGGATACGCCCGCCGTCGAGCGGGTAGCCCGGAATACAGTTGAACAGCCCGAGCTGGAGGTTGATCCACGCTGTCCAGAACAGCACGTTTGCGGTCAGGAAGACGGCCGGCTCGCCGAGCGTCCCGAGCGGTCCCTGGACGTCGTAGAACGCGGTCCGGTAGCCGGTGAAGCCGGGGAAGTTCGGGATACCGAGTACGAACGAGGCCAGCGGGAGCACCAGCGCGACGTAGACCGGGAGCAGGAGCGACCCTCCGGTGTCGACCGGCACGTTCGCTCCCGGGCCGCCGTCGCCCCCGAGGAGTTCGAGGTAGGCGCCCGCGGGGTAGGTTTCGATCCCGAAGTCGTCGAGGACGAGGCCGCTCGTGCCCCCGAACACCCGAACACCGAGCAGCCCGTCCCCGTCTGCGCCCTCGTCCAGGACGGCCTCGTATGTCGTGCGCTCGCCGTTCCGGTACGTCACGACGGTCACGCGGTCACCGGGCGCGGTGTCGTCGAGCGCCGAGAGCAGGTCGTCCGCGTCGGTGATCCGCTCGCCGTCGACGCGGGTGATCACCAGCGTCTCGGTCGGCGCCCCCGCGGCGGCGAGCGCGCCGTCCTCGCTCACCCCGACGTAGGCACCGACCGGCAGGGTCCGCGTCCCGCGGCTGGTCGTCAACTCGACGACGGTACGGTTCTCGACCGCCTGCTCGAAGCCGGCGCGGGTCGAGACGGGCGTGCCGTTGACCGCGGTGATCCGGATCGGTTCGCCCTGCGGGTCGACGGTCAGGTTCGCGGGGTTGCCCCCGACGGTACCGACGACGACGAGCGACCGGTCGACGGTGACCGTCTGCTCGCCGTCTACGGTCACGCTGACGACTCCGGCGTCGGTGGCCGCGAGCGCCGCCTCCAGTTCCGCCTCGGTGGTCACGGAGCGCCCCTCGACGGCGGTCACGCGGTCGCCCCGGTCGACCCCGGCGGCGGCCGCGGGCGTCCCGGAGAACGAGTCCGCGACGGCGACGCCGGGCGCGACGGTGATAGCGCCGACGACGGGGCCGAACAGGAGTGCGAATCCGACCGCCGCGACCGCGAAGTTGTTGGTCACGCCCGCGGAGAACATCCGCGTCCGGCCGCCCCGGTCGGCGCGGCGCTGGCTCTCCTCGTTCGGCTCGACGAACGCCCCGACCGGGACCACGGCGAGCGTGACCAGCCCCATCGAGTTGATGTCGATATCTTCGACCCGGCAGAGCAGGCCGTGACCCCCCTCGTGGACGACGAGACCGACCAGCAGACCGAGGACGATCTCCGGCGCGACCGACAGGGGCAGGAAGTCGTTCACCCCCGGGATGACGAGGAAGTTCCGGGGCTGGGTCACCTGCGTCGGCGCCGGCGGATTCTGGAGGATACTGACGGCCTGGAGGACCAAGAGCGCGAAGGTGCCAGCCATCACCACCAGCGCGACCCCGACCCCGAGGTTGCTCCACGCGCGCCAGAGTCGTTTCGGGCGGGCGAGGCGGGTCAGGAGCGCCCGCCCCCGCTTCGTGTGGATCGTCGTCAGCGGCCCCGAGAGCCGGACGGACTCCGGAAGCCGGCCGCGGGCCTTGAGCAGGTACGCGGTGACGGTGTAGCCGACGAGCACCGCCGCCAGCGCGACCAGCAGGTCCATTCACTTGTCCGACGCTCGCGCCGGGCAAAAGCCCGTCGCCAGCGTTTTTCGCGTCGCCGTCGCACGGTCGACCGTGTTCGACGGCGACCGGTACGAGGTCCAGCAGAAGGCGCTCAGCATCGGCAACACCTACACCATCTCCGAGGGGCCGGAGGGGGCGGTCGAGCCCATCCTCCAGGCCAAACAGAAACTGCTCCAGATGAAAGAGGACTTCCGGTTCACCGCTCCGGACGGCGAGGAACTCCGTTTCCGGGTGACGACCGACCAGGTCCTCGACCTCAAGGGCTCGTACCAGGTCGTCGACGAGCGAACCGACGAGGTCGTCGGCGCGATCGAGCGCGAGTCGCTCGGCTTCTTCCGGCAGGAGTGGGGGCTCGTCGGCCCGGACGGCGAGCGCGCCGCGACGGTCAGCGAAGACAGCCTCGCGAAGGCGCTTCTCCGCCGGCACGTCACCGGTCTGCTCCCGGTCGCGTTCGAGGTCCGCGGTCCGGACGGGGGCGTCCGCGCGAACATCGACGGCTCGTTCTCGCTTCGCGACCACTACACGATCCAGATTCACGACGACATCGACCCGCGCCTCGTGGTCATCGCGTCGGCGGTCATCGACGCAATCGAGGCGAACTGAGGGGTCAGGCCTCGCGCCGGAGTCGGTCGACGACGAACCCCCGGTCGAGGTCGCCGAGGAACTCCCCCAGCCGCGGCCCCTCGGTGTCGTCGAAAAAGAGACGGTAGCCCGCCGCGAAAAACTCACCGACGTCGATGTCGTGGTCGCGCGCCGTCTCGTAGATCGCACCCTGTATCTCCTCGCCGTCGGCGCCCGACGCGACGACGTCGGCGAGGTCGTCGAGCGCCGCCGCGGTCGCCGCGTCGAACTCGACCTCGGGCAGTTCCGGCTGGAGGCGGTAGTCGTAGCGGTTGCCCGTCTGAGCGGCCCACCGCCGGGCGCGTTCGACCCGCGCGAGCGCCGCCTCGACCGCGGGATGGTCGTCGTCGAGGTCCGCGGGCACGTGCCCCTCGTTGCGCGCCATCCGCAGGCGGAGGTCGCGGTCGTCTGTCATGCCGAGTACGGCGGCGAAGGTGTACGGAATGCGCACCCGGTCGTCTCGCACCTCGTCGACGAGGAACGGGTAGACCCGCTCCGCGAACGGCGCGAGGTCGGGGTCGTCCTCCCGGCCGAGCGCGACCCGTTCGAGACGGTCGAACTCGTCGACGAGACGGTCGAGCCGCTCCACGTCGAGGTCACGGGCCTTCCCCGGGTCGAGCGCGAAGAAGTACCGCAAGACCTCGGGGTCGAGCAGGTCGAGTAGCTCGCGCGCCGTGATGACGTTCCCCTCGGAGGAGGAGAGCGGCTCGCCCCCGAGCGTGAACCACTCGTAGGTCATCGGCACCGGCGGCTCGCGCTCGAACACCCGTTCCGCTATCGCGACGCCGCTCGGCCACGACCCCTCGGCGTGGTCCTTGCCGAACGGCTCGAAGTCGACGTCGAGGATGTCCCACTGGGCGGGCCACTCGACCCGCCACGGGAGTTTACCCTCGCGGAGCGTCGCCGTGCCCTCGTGGCCACAGCCCTCGATCTCTCGCCCGCCGGCCGTGAGGCCGGAACAACGGTACTCGACGGTCCCCGCGCCGAGGTCGACGCCCCGAACGTCGCTCGTCAGGCGGTCACACTCCGCGCACTGCGGCATGAACGGCACGTAGTCCTCGGACACGTCCGACTGGAACTCGGTCAGGACGTCGCGGGCCTCGTCCCGCCGGGAGAGCGCCGTCCGGGTCGCGGGGTCGAACGCCCCCGACTCGTAGAGGTCGGTGTTCGACTCGAACGCGACCGAGACGCCGAGGAGCGTCGCCGACTGCCGCAGGAGGTCGGTGAAGTGTTCGCCGTAGGAGCCGTGTCCACACCCTTCGATCGGGTCGGGGATCGAGGTGTAGGGCTTGCCCAGGTTCCGCCCGAGTACGGCCGCGTCGACCCGGTCGTCGCCGAGTTCGACCAGTTCGAACTCCCGCGTTGCGAGCCGCCGGGGCACCTTCCGGAGCGCGTCGCGGTCGTCGCTCGTGAACACCTGCCGGACCTCGTGGCCCCGGTCGCGCAGGGCCTCTGCGACGAACCACCCGCGGAGGAGTTCGTTCAGGTGACCGACGTGCGGAACGCCGGAAGGGGAGACGCCGCCTTTGATCACGACCGGTTCGTCCGGGTCTCGCGCCGCTATCTCGTCCGCGACGGCGTCGGCCCAGAACGCGCGGTGGTCGTCGGTCATCGCACTTCGGTTCCGTCCCACTCTCGCTCGACTATCGCCCGCTCTACCGTCGCCGGGTCGGTGCCGTCGACCACGAGCGCACGGAGCCCGGCGCGCTCGACGAGTTTGGCCGCGAGGAGGTCGACGGGGGCCGACGCCCCCGCGTCGCGGCTCATCGGCGCGACCACCTCGACGAGTTCCGCGGGCGTCAGTTCGTCGAACCGCGTCGCGCCGTCGTCCGTCCCGGGGTCGGCGTCGTAGACGCCGTCGACACTCGTCGCGAAGACCAGGAGGTCGGCACCCGCGTCCTCCGCGAGGGCTGCGGCGACGGCGTCGGTGGTCTGTCCCGGCGCGACGCCGCCCATCACGGGGATCCGGCCCGCGTCCAGCGCCTCGACCGCCGCCTCGTACTCGTCCGGGCGAGCGGTGGGCGCCTCGAACGCGGTTCGCAGGAGCCGGGCGTTCAGATGCGTGACGCCGATCCCGAGGCGGTCGAGTTCGACCTCCGACGCGTCCAGCGCCCGCGCCGCCTCGATATACTCGCGCGCGACAGTGCCACCGCCCACGACGACCCCGACCTCGTGTCCGGCCGCGACCGCCGCGTCGAGCGCCGCCGCGTGGCCCGCGACGCGCTCGGGGTCGAGGTCGGGCGCGAGGACGCTCCCGCCCACGGATACGACGACTCGCACGGCGGCTAGTCAGCCCGAGCGGCCGATAAGGGTTACCACCTGCGCCGACAGAGTGAACCTCGCCCGGCCACGTCCCTCTGCCATGCGCGCAGCACGTGTGGCCGGCCCCGACGCGACCGCCGCCGCCGCCCGGATCGCCCCCGCCCTCGACGGCTCCGTCGCGACCGTCGAGCGTATCGACCCGGACACTCCCCGGACCCCGCCGCCGTCGGCCGACGCCGCCTACGGCCTCGCGGAGGACGGCTCGTGGGTCGGCGCGGGCGGGAACCGCACCCTCTCTGGCCTCCTCGACGACCTCGCGACCCACGACTACGTCCTCGTCGCGGGGTGGGACGCCCCACTCCCGGCGATAGCGCTCGGCGAGGCCGAGGCGACCGACGTCCTCGTCCGGGCCGAGACAGCCGACGACCTGGACCCCGCCGCCGCCGCGGCGGCGATCGACACGCTCGACCCCCGCGAGACGCTCGGGTCGCTGGTCGAGCGTGTGAGGGCCCATCCCGACGCCGACCGGGCGGGCGCGGTCGCGACCTTCACCGGGCGGGTGCGGGCGAAGGACGGCCCGGACGACGCACCGACAGAGCGGCTGGAGTTCGAGAAGTACGAGGGCGTCGCCGACGAGCGGATGGCGACTATCGAGCGCGAACTGGCGGAGCGCGAGGGCGTCCTCGCGGTCCGCACCCACCACCGCACGGGGGTCGTCGAGGCGGGCGAGGATATCGTCCACGTCGTCGTCCTCGCCGGCCACCGCCGTGAGGCGTTCCGCGCGGTCGAGGACGGTATCGACCGGCTGAAAGAGGAGGTACCGCTGTTCAAGAAGGAGGTGACGGTCGACGACGAGTTCTGGGTCCACGAGCGCGACTGAGCGCGGCCGTGCCGACGACCCGACGATACCGAGTTACGGCCTCAGGAAGCGCCGTAAAATGTCTAAGCGTCTCTCGAACTGTCCTAAACGGTTCGGTTTTCGTCGATTCAGGGCCAAATCCGCCCGAACGTTCATACGCTTATACCAGCCTCCCGCGCTACGGAACAGTTGCGATGAGCGCGACCGCACCCCCGGAGACGGACGACGAGCCAGCAAAGGACGAACGGCTGAAGCAGTACCTGCTCGACCGCGTGCAGGACGGCGAACTGTACTTCAAGAGCAAGTTCATCGCCGACGATGTCGGCCTGTCCCCGAAGGAGATCGGCGCGCTGATGGTCAAGCTCCGCGACGAGGCGACCGACCTCAGCGTCGAGAAGTGGTCGTACACGAGTGCGACCACCTGGCGCGTCGAGCCGGCCTGACGACCGACGGCGCTCGCGCTCGCGGTTGGTCCCCGTGCGCCGCGCCCTCCGGTCGTCGTGACAACTGTTATTTTTGACCGTCGACTAGCAGGTAGCGATGCCACAGCGCGACCCGTCGGGCGACGGACCACCGACGGCGCGTCTCAGATCGCTGCTGCACCTGCGCGCCACCGAACGCGAGGGCGACGAGTTCCGGTACCACGGCGACCCGCTGGTCCCGCGCTCCGTGCTGAGTTCGGAGCTCTCGGCCGCCTTCCGCGACGCGGGCTACGACCTCCGGGTCGTCGACGGCCGCGACGTCGGCGAGGTGACCGTCGTCGCAGAGCCGGTCACGCCGGGAGCCGACGGCGTGCCGTGGACGAACGTCGTCCTCGCGCTCGCGACGGTCTGCTCGACCCTCTTTGTCGGTGCGTTCGCGTGGTACTACGTCCCGCTCGCGGCCATCAGGCAGAACCCGCTGGTCGTCCTCCAGGCGTGGCCGTTCACGGCCGCCGTGCTGGGCGTCCTCGCCACGCACGAACTCGGGCACTACCTCGTCGGGCGCTACCACGGCGTCGACGTCTCGCTCCCGTATCTCCTCCCCTTCGTCGTCCCGTTCGGGACGCTCGGGGCCGTGATCCGGATGCGGGGGCAGATGCCCGACCGGGAGACGCTGTTCGACGTGGGCGTGGCGGGTCCGCTCGCGGGCCTCGTCGCCACCGTCGTCGTCACCGCTATCGGGCTCTCTATCGATCCGATGCGCGTCCCGCCGCGGGTGCTCTCGACGGGAGGCGAGGCCGTCGTGTTCAACAGCCCGCCGCTCCTCTCGCTCATCGCTGACCTGCTCGGCCGGCCGACGAGCTATCCCGACCCCCGGCTGATGATCCACCCGGTGATCATCGGCGGGTGGGTGGGGATGTTCTTCACGCTGCTCAACCTCCTGCCGGTCGGGCAACTGGACGGCGGCCACATCCTCCGGGCGATGCTCGGGCGGCGACAGGAGACGGTCGCCGCGATAGTCCCGGGCGCGCTGTTCGCGCTGGCGGGCTACCTCTACTACGTCCGCAACCTCGGGGTGAACGACTCGGTCGGCCTGTGGGTCTTCTGGGGCCTGCTCTCGACGCTCGTCGCGTACAACGGCCCGGCCCATCCGCGCGACGAGACCCCCCTCGGGTGGCCGCGTCTCGCCGTCGGCGCGCTCACCTTCGCGCTCGGGGCGCTCTGTTTCGTCGCGGTGCCGGTCGAGCTACTCGGCTGAGTCGGCCGAGTGCGTGAACCCACGGTCGGGCAGCGCCTCGCCGTCGGCGGTGACGCCCGCTCCGGCCTCGCGGACCTCGCCGACCACAGAGAGCGGGACAGAGAGCGCCCGGCTCGTGGCGGCCACGCGGTCGGTGGGGAGGGTGAGGAGGAGTTCGAAGTCCTCGCCGACGAACGCGGCCAGCTCCCGCCGGTCGGCCTCGTCGCGTGCCACGGCGTCGACGGCGGCAGCGACGGGCAGGTCGTCCCACGCGACGGCGACCCCGACGCCGCTCGCCGCGGCGAGCTGGTGGAGCGAGCGAGCCAGCCCGTCCGAGATGTCCATCATCGCCGTCGCGTGCTCGGCGAGGGTGACGCCGGCGGCGACCCGCGGGGTGAACTGGAAGAGGTCGTTGCCGCGCTCCGCGTCGCCCTCCTCGAACCGGCGGAGCGCCGCCCCCGTCCGGCCGAGCGCGCCGGTGACACAGACGGCCTCGCCGGGGCTCGCGCCCGACCGGCGCACTGGGTCGTCGGTTCGGCCGAACGCCGTCGTCGCGACGGTGAACTCCTCGTGGCCGTCGAGGTCGCCGCCGACGTACTCCGCCCCCGTGGCCGCACAGACGTCTGCCGCGCCGTCGACGAACGCGAGGAGGTCGTCCCGGTCGAACGCGGGCGCGCCGTAGGCCGCGACCGCGCCGAGCGCCGGCGCGCCCGTCGCGGCCACGTCGGAGAGCGAGGCGCCGACGGCCCGCCAGCCGGCGGTGTAGGGGGTGGTCCCGTCGGGAAAATCCGTCCGTTCGTGGAGCATGTCGGTCGTGACCACGAGGCCGTCGACGACGGCGGCGTCGTCGCCGGCCGCGGGCAGACGGTCGGCGAGAAGCGAGAGCGCCGCACGCTCGTCCATAGACGGGCCGGGACCGGGCGCGACTAAACCGTTCCGGGCCGCCGACTCCGGAGGGTTCAAACGTCCCTCGGGCAATCCGGGGTACATGGCCGGGGGGAAGACGCGGGCGACCGTCCTCGCGTTCGCCGCCGCGGTAGCGGTGTTCGCCGCGCTCTTTCTCCTCGTCGGCGTCGACGACGTCCTCTCGGTCGTCGCGGGCGCCGACCCCGGGACTGTCGGGGTGGTGGTACTCTCGACCGTGCTGTGGCTCGCCGCGTGGGGCGTCGCCCTGCGGGTCGTGCTCGGGGTCCTCGGCGTCGACGTCTCGGTCCCGACCGCCTTCTTCGTCTTCGCCGGCGCGATGTTCGCGAACAACGTAACGCCGTTCGGACAGGCGGGCGGCGAACCGATCACCGCGCTCCTCATCTCCCGGGTCGCGGACACGGAGTACGAGACGGGGCTGGCCGCCATCGCGAGCGTGGACACCCTGAACTTCGTCCCCTCGATCGCGTTCGCGCTGTTCGGCGTCGCGTACTTCGCGACTGAGGTCGCGCTCGGGGCGAACCGGAACCTCGTCGTCGCCGCGGCCGTGGTCGTCGCGCTCGCGGTCGCGGTGCCGGGCGTGGTCTACCTCGGCTGGTCGCGACGGTACGAACTCGAGAGCCGGGCGGTCGGCCTCCTCGTGCCGCTGACCCGGCGGGTCGCGCGGCGGCTCCCCCGCGTGCCGGTCCCGACGGAGGCGGGTATCGAGAGCCGGATCGACGGGTTCTTTCGGGCGATCGAGCGGGTCGCCGCCGACCGCGAGTCGCTGGCCGCGGCGCTCGCGCTCTCCGCGACAGGGTGGGGCTTCCAGATGCTCGGGCTGTGGCTCGCGTTCCGGGCGGTCGGCACGCCGATCCCGTTCTCGGTCGCGATGGCCGTCGTCCCCATCGGTGCCATCGCGGGCGTGACGCCCCTGCCCGGCGGGGCGGGCGGGATCGAGAGCGTTCTGGTCGTACTCCTCGTCGCGGCGCCGCTCGCGGCCGTCACCGAGTCGGTCGCGCTCGCGGCCGTCGTCGTCTACCGCGGCGCGGTCTACTGGGTGCCGGTCCTCCTCGGCGGGACGGTCACGTCGGTCGTCGGCGCGCGCGCCGGGGCGTTCCAGCGGCTCTGACCCGGCGTCCGTGACAGCCGCCCGTTCGCCCCGTTCGCCCCGATGACGACGGATTTAACCCCGGGTCGGCGGTACGAGGGCGTATGGCGACCCTCTACGACGTGCCGGTCGACGCGCTCATCGAGCGCGTCGCCGAGCGGATCGCGGGCGACCTCGAGGAACCGGACTGGCTCCAGTACGCAAAGACGGGCGAGAGCCGCGAACTCCCGCCCCAGCAGGAGGAGTTCTGGCAGACCCGCGCGGCCTCGCTCCTGCGCAAGGTCGCGGTCGACGGTCCGGTCGGCGTCGACCGGCTCTCGACCGCGTACGGCGGCCGCAAGCAGGGGTCGACCCGCTACGTCGTCTCC
Organism: Haloferacaceae archaeon; assembly: GCA_042217165.1. Classification (GTDB taxonomy): domain Archaea; phylum Halobacteriota; class Halobacteria; order Halobacteriales; family Haloferacaceae; genus A07HB70. The sequence continues at coordinate 16,943 of JBDGTD010000042.1, forward strand.
GCGGAACACTCCGTCGCCGGCAGCAAGAAGATCGTCCGCGTCGCCCTCCAGCAGCTCGAGGCCGCGGGCTACGTCGAGACCGCAGAGGGCGAGGGCCGCCGGATCACCGGCGAGGGCCGGCGGCTCCTCGACGACGTCGCCGACGAACTGATCGAGGACCTCGACCGCCCGGAACTCGAGCGCTACGCGTAGGTCCGACGGGCGCGCGACCTGTCGAGACGACCGCTCGACACAGAAGGCGCTCGTCCTGTGTCGGGAGTGACCTGCCGTGCTCGACCCAGCCCGGCGAGTGACGGCTCCGGGCGGCTGGTCGACGCTGCCGAGGGGGACGACGTCGCTGTCGAGGGAGGAGGAACGTCGTGACCGGCGACGGCCCGGGCAGCGGTGGATCGCGTCGAACGGTCGCGGCAGCGCCGAAATCGTTTTGGATCTCACGCGGAGACCGATATGTATGAGCGGAAACCCCGACGACGAGCGGCTAGAGGAGCTTCGAGAACAGAAGATGGAGGAACTCCGCGAGCAACAGGAGGGCGGAAACGACGCCGACGCCGCCGCGCAGGAGGCCGCCGCCGAACAGGCCGAGGCTCAGAAAGAGGCGATCCTGAAGCAGTACCTCACCGACGGCGCGCGCAAGCGGCTGAACGCGGTCCAGATGTCGAAGCCGCAGTTCGCAGAGCAGGTCGAACAGCAACTCGTCGCGCTGGCCCAGAGCGGCCGGATCCAGGACCGCATCGACGAGGACCAGATGGCTGACCTGCTCCGCGAGTTGAAGCCCGACGACACCGGGTTCAACATCCGCCGGCGGTAGTGGAACTCGCGCTCTGTTACAGCGGCGGGAAAGACTCGACGCTCGCGGCCCTGCTGCTGGACCGGTTCTACGACGTCACCCTCGTCACCGCCCACTTCGGCCTGACCGACGACTGGCAGCACGCCCGCGAGGCCGCGGCAGCGCTCTCGTACCCGTTCGACGTCGTCGAGATGGACCGCGCGGTGGCCGACGAGGCCGTCGAGCGCATCCAGGAAGACGGCTACCCGCGGAACGGCATCCAGCGCGTCCACGAACACGCCTTGGAGACCGTCGCGGCGACCGACGTCGACGCCGTCGCGGACGGCACCCGGCGCGACGACAGGGTGCCGAGCGTCGCGCGCGCACAGGCCCAGAGCCTCGAGGACCGCCACGACGTTGACTACCTCTCGCCGCTCTCGGGGTTCGGCCGCGGGGCGGTCGACCGCCTCGTCGAGCGCCACCTCGACGTCCACGAGGGGCCGAGCGAGACGGTCGCGAAGGCGGACTACGAGTCCGAACTCCGGGCGCTGATGCGCGACGAGTACGGCGACGAGGCGGTCCGGTCGGCGTTCCCGGACCACGTCCAGACGGCGGTTCGGGGGGTTCGCGACAGAGGGTGAGCCTCCCGGCGTGTGGGGCCCGCGGGCCCACAGCCGTCGGCTGCGAACGGTCACATTCAAGCGCGCCCTCGCCCACCCGCCGGTATGAGACACGAGGGTCTGAAGGGGTTTCGCGAGTTCTATCCCCCCGAGATGGCCGCCCGGCGGGCGGTGGTCGACAGCGTCGAGTCGACCGCGCGCCGGTACGGTTTCCGCGAGATTGCAACGCCCGCGCTGGAGCGCCAGCGTCTCTACACCGAGAAGAGCGGCGACGAGATAGTCGAAGAGCTGTACGCGTTCGCCGACAGGGGCGGGCGCGACGTGGCGCTCACCCCCGAACTCACGCCGACGGTCGCGCGGATGGTCGTCGAGCGCGGACAGGAGTTCTCGAAGCCGATCAAGTGGTTCTCGACCCGGCCGTTCTGGCGGTACGAACAGGTCCAGCAGGGCCGGTTTCGCGAGTTCTACCAGACCAACGTCGACATCTTCGGCTCCGGCGACCCCGCCGCCGACGCCGAGGTGATCGCCTTCGCCGCGGACGCCCTGACCGACCTCGGTCTCGCCGCCGAGGACTTCGAACTCCGGGTGTCACACCGGGACCTCCTCGGCGGACTGCTCGACTCGTTCGACGCCGACGTCGACCGGCGAGCGGCGATCCGCGCGGTCGACAAGTCCGCGAAGGTCGAGCCCGCGGAGTACCACGCGCTCCTGACCGAGGCGGGCCTCTCGCTCGCGCAGGCCGAGCAGTTCGACGACCTGCTGGCGACCGGCGACCTCGACGAACTGGTCGCGTTCGGGGGCGACGGCGTGACGGAGGCGGTCGAGAATCTCCGTGCGGTCCTCGCGGCCGCCGGGGATCTCGGCGTGAGCGAGTATCTCGACCTCTCGCTGCGGACCGCCCGGGGCCTCGACTACTACACCGGCGTCGTCTTCGAGTGCTTCGACGCGACGGGCGAGGTCGGACGGGCAGTGTTCGGCGGCGGGCGCTACGACGACCTGATCGAGTCGTTCGGCGGGCCGCCGACGCCGGCCGTCGGCGTCGCGCCGGGCGTGATGAACTCGACGCTCCCGCTCTTGCTCCAGCGCGCGGGCGTCTTCCCGGAGGAGGCGGTCGCGACCGACTACTACGTCCTGCAGGTGGGCGACACCCGCCCGACCGCGGCGCGGATCGCCCGCGACCTTCGCGCTCGCGGCCACGTCGTCGAGACCGACCTCGCGGGCCGCGGGTTCGGCGCACAGCTGTCGTACGCCGACTCGATCAACGCCGAGACGGTCGTGGTCGTCGGCGAGCAGGACCTCGCGAACGACGAGGTGACGGTAAAGGAGATGGCGAGCGGCGACCAGACGACCGCGCCGGTCGGCGAGTTTCCGGGCGACCGAGAGCGGCCGACGTACGACGACTTCGTCTGACGCGTCCTGTGTGGCCCACTCCGTGGCGCGGCTCCGAGAGCCGCGCTAGTACCGGTAGTCGGTGACGCCCGGCACCTCGTCGGTGCCGTCCTCACCGCCCGCGGCCTCTAACTTCTCGACGGCGTCGCGGAAGTCCGCTTCCGTCACCGTCGTCCGCTCGTCGCGGATGGCGAACATCCCGGCCTCGGTCGCGAGGGCGGCGATGTCGGCGCCGGAGTAGCCGTCGAGGTCCGCGGCGAGCGCGTCGAAGTCGACGTCGTCGGCGACGCTCATGTCGCGGGCGTGGATCCGGAGGATCTGGGCGCGGCCCTCCTCGCCGGGGTCGGGCACCTCGATGAGGCGGTCGAACCGGCCGGGACGCAGGATGGCCTCGTCCAGCATGTCGAACCGGTTGGTCGCGGCCATGATCCGCACCTCGCCGCGTTCGTCGAAGCCGTCCATCTCGGAGAGCAGCTGCATCATCGTGCGCTGGACCTCCGCGTCGCCGGAGGTCTTCGAGTCCGTGCGCTTCGAGGCGATCGCGTCGATCTCGTCGATGAAGATCACCGCGGGTTCGCGCTCGGCCGCGAGGTCGAACAGGTCGCGGACGAGCCGCGACCCCTCGCCGATGAACTTCCGGACGAGCTCCGAGCCGGCCATCTTGATGAACGTGGCGTCGGTCTCGTTCGCCACCGCCTTCGCGAGCATCGTCTTCCCCGTCCCGGGCGGGCCGTGAAGCAGCACGCCCGACGGCGGCTCGACTCCCACCTCGACGAACCGTTCGGGGTTGTCGAGTGGGTCCTCGACGGCCTCGCGCACCTCGCGAATCTGTTCGTCGATGCCACCGATATCCTCGTACGCGACCTCGGGGTCGGCCTCGACCTCCATCGCCTGCGCCCGGGCGTCGGTCTCGTCGTCGAGCAGGCGCTGGACGGAGAAGGAGTCGTCGACGGCGACGCGGTCGCCGGCCTCGACGCGCTCGGCGAGTGACTCCTCGATCTCCGTGAGGACCTCCTGGTTGTTGCCGTGCTGGCGGATGACGACCTCGCCGTCGGTGAGTTCCTCGACGGTCGCGACGTAGAGCGACGAGGTTTTCAGCGTCTCGTTGCGCCGCTTCAACCGCTCGACATCCTCGGTCAGTTCGTCACGGCGACCGCGGGCGTCTTCCAGGCGGTCGTCGAGTTCGCGGTTCACCTTGACGAGCCGCTCGAAATGCTTGCGGATCGCCTCGAGCCGCTCCGCGTCCGACATCTCCGGGTCGAGGTCGAGCCGGGGTCGGTCGGGCAGCGACGGGCTCCGGGACATTCAGTGACTGTTGTTCGGGACAGGACGTATTGGGCCTTTTGGGTCCGGACGGACGACTACCCCGCGAGCGACCGCATCTCCGCGACGAGGTCGTCGTAGACGCCGATAGCCGACGCGACCGGCTCCCGGGTCGTCACGTCCACGCCCGCCCGTGCCAGCACGTCGACGGGGTATTCGCTCCCGCCCAGTTCCAGCGCCGCGCGGTAGTCCGCCGCCGCTGGCTCGCCCTCCTCGCGGATCCGCTCGACGACCGCCGTCGCCGCCGAGATGCCCGTCGCGTACTGGTAGACGTAGTAGTTGTAGTAGAAATGGGGGATGCGCATCCACTCGCGCTCGATCAGGTCGTCCGCGGCCATCGGGCCGTAGAACGACTCCTTGCGCTCGCGGTACATCTCGTCCAGCCGGTCGGGCGTGAGCGCCCCGCCCTCCTCGACCACCTCGTGGACCGCGAGTTCGAAGTCCGCGAACATCGTCTGGCGAAAGAGCGTCGAGCGGAACCGCTCGAGATACTCGTCGAGGACCGCGCGGCGGAACGGCTCGTCCTCGACAGTTTCGAGCAGGTGGTGGGTCAGAAGCGTCTCGTTTACCGTACTCGCGACCTCCGCGACGAAGATGTCGTAGTCGGCGTACTGCCACGGCTGGGCGTCCGCCGCGAGTTCGGAGTGCATCGAGTGGCCCAGTTCGTGCGCCAGCGTGTACATCGACGACACGTCGTCCTGGTAGTTCATCAGGATGAACGGCTGGGTGTCGTACGTTCCGGAGGAGAACGCGCCCGACCGCTTCCCCCGGTTCTCGTAGACGTCGACCCACCGCGAGTCGAGGCCCTCGCGCATCCGCTCCTGGTACGCCTCGCCGAGCGGTTCGACCGCCGCGACGACGTGGTCACGGGCCTCGTCGTAGGACACCTCGGGGTCCGCCCCCGTCAGCGAGGCGTAGAGGTCCCACGGCCGGAGTTCGTCGACGCCGAGCAGGTCCCGCTTCAGTTCGGCGTGGCGAGCGAGGGTGTCCAGCTCGTCGTTCACCGTCTCCAGCAGGGCGTCGTACACCGCCACGGGGACGTTCGGACCGTCGAGCGCCGCCTCGCGGGCCGTCTCGTAGTCCCGGACCCGTGCCGTCTTCACGTCGGCGGTCACGCTCTTTTGCAGCGCCGTCCCCACCGCGTTCCTGACCTCTCCCCAGCGGTCGTAAAACGCCTCGTGGACCCGCTCGCGAAACGCCCGGTCCGGGCTCTTCTGGAGCGTCGTGAAGTTGTTCTGTGTTATCTCGACTGCCTCGCCGTCCGGGTCCTCGACGGTCGGGAACGTCATGTCGGCGTCGGTGAGCATCGAGTACACCTCGCTCGCGCTTCCGGTCACCTCCGAGAGCTCCGCGAGGACGGCCTCCACCTCGGCAGAGCGGGTGTGGTCGCGGGTCCGGCGCGCGTCGTCGACGACGTGTTCCCAGTCGGCGAGCGCGGGTTCTTCCTCGACGAACTCCGCGAACACCCTCTCGTCTAACTCCTGCAGTTCGGGGTCGAGATACGACGCCGCCGACCGGGCCTCGCTCGCGAGCGACTCTGCCCGGGTCGACATCGACTGGTACTCCGCGACGCGCTGGTCCTCCGACGAGCGCAGGTTCGCGTAGGTCGACACCTTCGCCACCTCGCGCATCACCGACTCGTGGGTCTCGAACGTCTCGAGGAGGGTCGCGGCGCTCTCGGTCGCCCGGCCTTCGAACCGCTCGAGCTCGGAGATCCGCCCGCGAACGGCCTCGAACGCCGCCTCCCAGTCCTCGTCCGTCGCGTAGATACTGTCCAGATCCCAGCGGTGTTCGGCGTCGACCTCGGACCGCTCGGGCACAGAACTCATGTCTGGTTCTGTGCCGCCGGCGGCTAAGAACTGTCGTCCGTCGCCCCGGCCTCGTCGCCCGTGGGCTCGACTGCCTCGGCCGGCGCCTCGCTCTGATTCGCGGCCGCCACGTTCGCGGCGTGTCGCTCCAGCGCCTGTCCAGTCGCGCCCTCGACGACGACCCAGAGGCCGGTCGCGACGGCGTACAGGCCCGCGACGCCGACCGGCAGGACGGAGATGAGGTAGAAGACCAGCCCGACGCCGGGGAACAGGCTCGCGACGAACGTCCCGCCGAGGTGGCCGAGCGCGACCGCGATCAGTCCGACAGCCATCCGGACGGCCCCCTCGACACACGTCTCGGTGCGAATCACGGCTCCGAGCGCGCTCGGCCGGCAAGTAGTTCCACCGGTCTACGGCAGGTCGTAGAGCGTCTGCAGTTCGTACTCCGGTCGCACCCCGACCCGGTAGCCCTCGCGGTGGGGGCGGCGGACGAACGCCGCGTCCGCTCCGACCGCCCGCGCCGCCAGCAGGTCCTTGGTCTTGTCGCCGACGTACAGCGCCCGCTCCGGGTCGACGTCGAGGTCGTGAAGCGCTCGCCGCAGGTAGTACGGCCGGGGCTTCTTCCGGCGCAGCCCGTCGAGCGACGGCTCCCGGCCGTACGCGACCCCGAGGTCGGCGTCGACGTCGACGAGGTCGAGAAAGCCGTCGACCGTCGCCTGCTGGTTGTTGCTCACGACCGCCGTTCGAACCCCTCGGTCGTCGAGCGCCGCGAGCGCGTCGAGGTCGTCGTACGTCGGCTTGCGCCCGTCGGCCATCGCCCGCGTCTGTGCCGCGCTCGTGTGTTCGTCGCGGGCTCGCACGAACGCGTCCGGGTCCAGCCCGTGGGCCGCACAGAGCCGTCGGACTCGGCCGAGGTCGGAACTGCGCGCGTGCGAAATCGCCCGCGGCGTCGGCTCGACACCGACCGTCCGGAGCGTCTCCCGGGCCGCCTCGGAGAGCACCGACCCAGGGGTCGGGTGGGCCAACACGCCGTCGAAGTCGAAGACTACCGCGTCGTACACGCCCGGACTTCGCCGTCGACGACTATAACGACAGCCCGTCGAGAACCGTTCCGAGCGCCCGGTCCGCCCGCCGGGCCGCGACCCGCCGCGCGCCGAGAGCCGCTCGCGCGTCCGCGGCCGCCGCGTCGTCGACGGCGAAGGCCACGTCCGCGTAGTCGACGTCCGCGAGTACGAGCGGTTCGGGCGGCGCGGGCCCGACGCCGTCGGGGCCGTCGACCGGGGCAGGCGAGAGCAGGCGGTCGAGCCACCGCTCGTCGCCCTCGCCCCGCCCCACCGCGGCGAGAACGCTCGCGAGCCGACGGACCAGCCCACGCGCGAAGCCGTCGGCGGCGGCGGTGAGCGTCAGAAAGTCGCCGTCGCGCTCGGCCGCGAGCGAGAGCTCTCGCTCTGTCCCCGTCTCGTCCGTCGTCAGGTTGTGGAAGTCGTGGCGCCCCGAGAGCCGGTCCGTGGCCGCCCGCACTGCCGCGTCGTCCGTCCGGCCGGGAGGCGCGTGGAGGTGGTAGACGTACGCGCGACGGGTCGCGTCGTGGGTGGCGTGGAACTCGGGGGGGACGTCCGCGTGCGCCCACGCCCGGACCGTCGCGGGGAGCGCCCCCGAGAGCGCCGCGGGCGTCAGCCACTCCGGACCCTCGAACGCGACGGTCTGGGCGCGCGCGGAGACGCCCGCGTCGGTTCGCCCCGCGGCGGCGTATCCACCGGGGACGTCGGTCGGGTCGTCGGTCACGCCGAGGTCCGCCAGCGCGTCGAGGACCGCCCCTTCGACGGTCGGCACCCGCGGCTGGCGCTGGAAGCCGTAGAACGGGCGCCCGTCGTAGGCGAGACGAAAGGCGCGCACGGCGAGTGTGGGCGACGGGCGGACAAAAGCGGCGCGGCTCCGTCGCCTCGCGCGGGGCGCTCGTCCGCTCGCTCCCGTCACCGGCGACGCTGTCGCCGGCCGCCCGCTGACGCTCCGCGTTCTCCCTGCTCCCGTTCGTCGCTCCGCCGCGCGGGAGCCCCGTACTCGCCGCGAACGGTGGGCTTTTGCGCCCCGTTCCCCAACACCGTTCGTCTCCTGATGAACGGCAACACTCCCTACGCTGGCCGACCGGGCACGCTCGACGCCGGCCGGGCCGGCGAGAGCGACCTCTCCTCCGAAGACGTACGAGACCTCAGACGGGCTATCGCCGGTATCGTCGACCGTACGCGCGCCTACCTGCCCGACGAGTACGCGGTCGGGGCCGACGTGAGCGCCGGCGTCAGCGGCGTCGAGGCCACGGTCGCGGTCCAGCCGCCCGCGGGCGACCCCGTGAGCGCGGGGCTCACGCCCGACCAGGCGACGATCGCAGAGGGGATCGGCCACGAGGACCGCGAAGAGGTCGCCCGTGGCCTCGCCGCCAGCGCCGCGCTCCAGGTGATGGGCGCGGTCGGCGACGAGATCACCCCGACCGCCCGGTAGCGCCGCTCGGCGGCGCGACGAACAGCCCGTACGCTAACATCGCGGCCGAGAGGAGCGGGCCGACCCACCGCGCCAGTTCTGTGCCGCTCGCGACGCCGAGTAGCGTCGGGAGCGGCAGGACCAGGAGGAAGACATCGTGTGCCGAGACGTCGTGCGCGAGGCCGCGGGGTCGTCGCGTACTCATAGTACCAACCAGATAGTACTGTGACCACGGGGAACAAAAATGTTAGTGGTGGTTCCCAGTGATACCGGACGAAGCGCCACCGTGGCTCGAAGGAAGTTTCTCATAAGTTACGAGCGCCACCGGAAGGCACTAGGGCCGCCCGAAGGAGTGACAGATGAATGGAAACCACCCACGTCGTCGACGCCGGGGACGCGCGCGACCTGCCGCTCCCGGACGACGCCGTCGACCTCCTCGTCACGTCGCCGCCGTACCCGATGGTCGAACTGTGGGACGACGTGTTCGCGGCGACCGCGTCCGGCGTCGAGGCGGCACTCGAGGAGGGCGACGGCGAGGCGGCGTTCGCGGCGATGCACGACGCCCTCGACGAGGCGTGGGCCGAAGTCGCGCGCGTCCTCGCTCCCGGCGGCGTCGCCTGTGTCGTCGTCGGCGACGCGGCCCGGACGCTCGACCGGTTCCGGCTCTACCGCAACCGCGACCGGGTCGGAGCGGCGTTCGAGTCGCTCGGATTCGACCCGCTCCCCGACGTCGTGTGGCGCAAGCCGGCGAACAGCGCGGCGAAGTTCATGGGCAGCGGGATGCTCCCGCCGAACGCCTACGTCACACTCGAACACGAGTCGATCCTCGTCTTCCGTAACGGCACGCGCCGGTCGTTCGCGCCCGGCGCCGACCGGCGGTACGAGGCCGCGTACTTCTGGGAGGAGCGCAACCGCTGGTTCTCGGACGTCTGGACCGACGTACGCGGCGTCACACAGGAGGCGGCGGCGGGCCCGCGCGAGCGCACCGCTGCCTACCCCTTCGCGGTCCCCTACCGGCTGATCAACATGTACTCGGTCTACGGTGATCGAGTCCTCGACCCGTTCTGGGGCACCGGCACGACGACGCTCGCGGCGATGGTCGCCGGCCGAGACTCCGTCGGCGTCGAGCGCCACCCCGACCTCGTCGAGGGGTTCGACGACCGTGTCGCCGACGCACCCCGGCTCTCGCGCGAGGTGACCGCGGACCGGCTGGCGGACCACGCCGCGTTCGTCGAGGGGCGAGACGACCACGGCTACGAGTCGGTCCACTACGGGATGCCGGTGCGGACGAAACAGGAGCGACGGCTCAGGCTCTACGAGGTGAGCGAGGTGCGAGCGACGAGCGAGGGGTACGTGGCCGAACACGCGCCCGTCGAGTGGTGAGGCGAGCGCGACGCGCGGCCGTCTACTTGCCCCAGAACGGGTCTCGCTTCCGGTGCCGGTCGAGATACGCCTGCAGCGTCTCGACCTCCGTCGCCGTCAGTTCGTCCTCCAGTTCCTGTTCCAGTATCTTCGCGTGTTTCTCCGGCAGGTCGACCCACAGCTCGTCGCCCTCCTCGATCTGACGGCCGACCGTGGGGCCGTCGATAGCGACGCTCACGCGCTCGCCCTGCCGGGCCTCCTCGACGTCCTCGCCCTGGTTTTGAATCCCCGAGAGCTGGCCGACCCGCGTCGGCTCGTCCTCGTCCTCGGGCCAGCGCTGGACGTACTGGTTGTTCCGGAGGAGACCGCCGCGCACCTCCACGCCGACGACGGCGGGGTCGGACTGGCGGAACGTGTGGTCGTCGAGCACGACGAAGCGCGCGGGACGGGTGATGCGTTCGAGCACCGTCGACTGCTGGGCGCGCTCTACCTCCGCGACGTGCTCCTCGTAGCGCTCGACGAGCTGGTAGATGACGTCGTCGCGGAACAGTTCGACGTCCGACTCCTCTATGTCCTCCTCGGCGTTCGCGAGGACGTCGACGTTGAACCCGAGGATCGCGGCGTGTTTCGGGTCCGTCGCGGTGGAGGCGACGGCGACGTCCCGCGGCGCGATGTCGCCCACCTCGGCCCGGAGCATGGGGATCTCGGCCTCGTCGAGGGCGTTCGCGATGGCCTCGAGCGACCCGAGGGTGTCGGCCTTGACCACGACGCCGTCCTCTGCCGTCTCGACGGCGAGTTCCGCGAGTTCGGAGCGCACCTCCTCGACGACCTGCTCCTCGTCGTCGCCGCGCGCCACCCGGAACGGCGCGCCCGCCATCGCGTCGTCGAGGTCCGGTGCGGCGACTTTCACCCCGGCCGCCGCCGAGGCCGAGTCGACCCGTTCGAACCGCTGTTCGGTTCTGATCTCCGCGAGCGGGCGCGGCTGGAGGAGCGCGCGCACCTCGGTCACGATGGGGCCGTCCGACCCGCCGACGACGACGCGGTCGCCCTCGGCCACCGTCCCGTCGTACAGCACCACGTCGACGGTGGCGCCGAACCCTTTCTGGTCTTTGACCTCGAGTACCGTCCCGACGCCCGGGCCGGCGGCGTCGACGGCCATCTCCGATTTCATGTAGCGCTGCGAGAGGCCCATCAGCACCGCGAGGAGGTCGGGGACGCCCTCGCCGGTGAGCGCAGAGAGCGGGACGACCCCGACGTTGCGCTGGAAGTTCTGGACGCGCCAGTAGAGGTCGGCGGAGAACCCGGCGTCGCTCAGGTCGCCGATGAGTTCGTAGATCCCCTCGTCGAGGGAGTCACGCGCGCGCTGGCTCTGGGCCTCGAACGACTGCTGGATCGGCTTTCCGTCCTGCGGGTTCCACCCGGGCGTCGCGTCCACCTTGTTCGCGGCGACGACGAACGGCGTGCCCGTCCGCCGGAGGATGTCGACCGCCTCCTCGGTCTGGGGCTGGAACCCGTCGTTCACGTCGACGACGAGGACGGCGATGTCCGCGAGGGCGCCGCCGCGGGCGCGCAACGTCGCAAAGGAGTGATGCCCCGGCGTGTCGATGAACAGCAGACCGGGTAGGTCGAAGTCGGCCGGGTCGACGAGTTCGCCGGCCATCTGCGAGACGGTGTCGAGGGGCACCGCCGTCGCACCGATATGCTGGGTGATGGCACCGGCCTCGTCCTCGCCGACGGCCGAGCCACGGATCCGGTCCAGGAGCGTGGTCTTGCCGTGGTCGACGTGGCCGAGGACGGCGACGATGGGCGTCCGTAGCGTCGCCTCGTCCTCTGCGTCGGTCTCCGTGTCCGCATCGGTCTCTGACATCGTGACGAGGCGCTCGTAGTCGGTGTGACCGGTGGCGCCGATTGAGTCTTTCGTATCCGCGGCGCCGGCGCGTCGGCACGCGCCTCGGACGGCTCCTTCGTCGCCGTCCTCGGTCTCGCGGGCCGGCCCTCCGGCCGCCCCGCGTCTGACGCCCCCGTGGCGTTTATGTAACTGCCGGGCACGAGAGCGCGTATGGCAGACGTACTCGCGGAGAACCTCTCGGACAAGTCGGTCGTGGGGGCAGACGGCACCGAGATCGGTCCGCTCCACAACATCACGATGGACCTGCGCACCGGCGCGCTGAACGACCTGCTGGTCGAGCCGAACGAGGGGTTCTCGGTCGGCTCCAGCGGCTACGAGGTCGACGAGGAGGGACTGCTCCACGTCCCCGTCTCGCGCGTCCAGGCGGTCAAAGACTACATCGTCGTTGGAGAGTAAGGTGCGCGTCCTCGACGCTTCCGCGTTCGTCCACGACTACACGACCGACGACCGGACGGCCTCGATACCCGAGGTCGCCGAGGAACTGACCGGCGAGACGGCCTACCGGTTCGACGCCGAGGAGGGGGCGGGGATGCGCGTCCACGTCCCGGCCGACGAGACAGTAGCGCGGGTCCGCCGCGCGGCAGGCGACACCGGCGACGACGGCGTTCTCTCCCGGACGGACCGCCGTCTGCTCGCTGCCGCGCTCGAACTCGACGCGATTCTCGTCACCGACGACTACGCCGTCCAGAACGTCGCAGAGCGTCTCGACGTCGAGACAGAGGTGATCGCCCGCGACGGCATCGAGGAGCGCCGCGACTGGACGTTCCAGTGCCAGGGGTGTGGCCGCGAGTTCGACGATGACGAGGGCCGGTGTCCGATCTGTGGGTCGGCGCTGACCCGGAAGAACCCGGCGTAGACCGGCGCCGCGACGGATCAGACCGCGCCCGTCGCGCTGAGATACTGAACGAGAAACAGCGTCGCGTTGTAGAGGCCGTGGGCGCCCGCCGGCACCAGCAGATTCTCCGTGCGCTCGTAGGCCGCGCCGAGGACGACCCCGAGTACCGCCGCGACGGCGAGGTATGTCACCCGCGAGCCGGAGCCGCCGAGCGCGAACAGGTGAACGGCGCCGAAGCCGGCGCTCGCGAGCACCACCGCGGGCGCCGGCCCCCACGCCCGCCGGAGGTGGCCCTGGAGGCCGCCGCGGAAGACGAGTTCCTCGAACGGTCCGACGAGGAGGACGGAGACGGGAATCATCCACAGGAAGTAGGTCGGGTTCTCGCGTCCGGCGGCTATCGCCTGGTTCTGCGCGACGTCGACGCCGAGGCGCGCGAGCGCCTGCCCGATGAGCGTCGCGGCGACGACGAGGAGCGCCGCCCCCCCGACGAGGTAGCCGGCGTCGCGGAGGGTCGGCGACCGCAGGCGGTCGCGGACGAGCGCCCAGTCGTCTGCGGCGCCGAGGTAGCCCGCGACGCCGAGGCCGAACCCGAGGAACTGCGCGCTGCTCACGAGAACCCGGTGTGCGAGCGTGTCGGGCCCGACCCCTACGCCTCGGAGCGCCCCGTCCGCGAGGCTCGCGGCCACCACCGCGCCGAGGAAGGCGAGGAAGACGACGAGAACGCCCTTCCCGAGGGCGAGCAGGCGTTCTTCGGTCGTGGTCGCGCGCTCGCCGACGGCCTCCTCGATCATGATCTCCCGTATGGCGTCCGGCGGAATAGGCGCTCCGGTCAGTCGACCACGAGCCGCGTCTTCTCGGCCACGGCGTCTGCGGCCTCGCGCTCTGGCTCGCCCTCGGCGCCGAGGAGTCCCCGCGCGGCGGTCTTGCCCCACTCCACCGCGGGCTGGGTGAACGTCTCGACGCTCTCTAGCTCGCCGACGAGGACACAGGCGGCCTCCATCCCGTAGAGGAGCCGACCGACCGAGCGGGCGTCCAGGCGGCTCAGCTCGACCCGGACGCTCGGCCGGCCGGCGGCGGCGAGACTCGCCTCCGTCGCGCGGAACTCCGCGTCCAGCAGGTCGCCGAGGCCCTCGCCCGCCAGGTAGGACAGGTCGTCTGGCAGCCCCTCGGGCACCGGCAGGTCGCCCGCGCGCTCTGTCGGGCGGACGAAGGTGACCAGTTTGTCCCGCGGGCCGGCGCGGTAGAGCTGGAGCTGGGAGTGCTGGTCCGTCGCACCGAGCGCGCGCAGCGGCGTCTGGCCGAGCCCCTCTTTCCCCAGACTCTCGGCCCAGAGCTGCGCGAACCACTCCGCGAACGGCTCCAGCGCCTCCGCGTACGGCATCATCGCGTTGCCGGTCGCGCCCCGACGGTCGAGGGCGTAGGCGACGGCACCGTAGGCGTAGCCCGGCGTCTCGAACAGCGACCCGGAGAGGTCGTCGGCCGCCTCTCGCGCCCCCGCGAGCAGCGCCTCGACGTCCGCGCCGCGCAGCGCCGCCGAGGCGGTGCCGACGGCCGAGAGGACGGAGAACCGTCCGGGCACGCCGTCCGGCACCCGCAGCGTCGGCAGGTCGTGTTCGTCGGCCATCCGGCGCAGAGGACCGGCGTCGCCCGTCGTGACGAGCGTCCGGTCGGTCCAGTCGACCCCCGCCCGTTCCATCCGGTCGCGGACGACGAGGAAGTTCGCGAGCGTCTCCGCCGTCGTGCCGGACTTCGAGACGACGTTGACCACCGTCTCCGAGAGCGGCAGGCCGTCGAGTGCGCGCTCGACGTGGGTCGGGTCGACGTTGTCGAGAGCGTGGACCGACGGCGCGTCACCGGGCGCCGGCAGGGCCGCGGCGAGCGTCGTCGCCCCCAGCGCGCTCCCGCCGATTCCGACGACGAGCACCGCCTCGGGGTCGAACCCCGCCGTCGCGGCCAGCACCTCGTCCGTGTCGACCCGCGCCGGGAGCGAGAGCGCAGTGTAGCCGTGTTCGTCGCTCTCTCGCCCGCGGTCGATCCGCTCGTGGGCGGTCGCGACCCGCTCGTCCAGCCGCTCCAGCGCCTCCCGCGGGACGCCCGGCGTCGCCGTCGTCGCCAGCGCGTTGCCGATATCGACTCGCATGGGGTCGAGGGGAGCGCCGCGGGCATAAACGCCGGCGTCGCGTCGCCTCACGGCACACGCACACCGCGGAGCCGAGGAGCGTGCCGCGAACCCCGCCCCGTCTTCGACGCCACGGCGCGCCGGAACGCCGTCCCGAGCCGAGTCGTTCAAGCCCCACAGGCACCTCCCCTCTGCCATGGCCTACCGCGGCGTCTTCGGCGCGTTCCCGTACGCGGCGCGCGCGAGCGACTCCTGGCTCTTTCGTTCCTACGCCGTCGTGAGCGTCCTCGTCGGCGGCGGACTGGCGCTCCTGTTCACGCTCGGTCTCGTCGTCCTCGTCGCCCAGACGGCCGCGCTCGCGGGCGGGTCGCTCACCCTCTCGCGCGCGTTCTACGTCGTCGTCGGACTCGCGCTCGTCGCGCCCGTCATCGCGCCCACCCTCCTCGTCGCGCGCCGGCACCGCCGCGAGGGCTCGACGAAGCGGTACGACGCGGCGCTGGCGGCCGCGGGCTACCTCCTCGTCTGCACGCTGTACGTCGGGCTGGTGATCACGGTGCCGCCGGCCCAGCAGCAGACGCCGGCGGGCGCGCTCGCGCCCGTCGTCGCGGCGCTGTACGCGCTCCCGCCCGTGGCGGCGCTCGGACCGCCGCTGGTCGGGGTGGGTGCCATCTGGCTCGCCCACCGGCTGGCGCGGTAACGGCGCTCGCGCTGGCACTGCGCCCGGGACCGACCGCGAGGACGACGAGTACAGCCACGGGCTGTCGTCCGGTCGCCGACCACACACGGCCGGCGGGTGTCGGGACGACACGCATCTACGGCCGGGTCGCGGTGACGCCGGCGTCTCCAGCGCCCCGATGCGAGGGGTCCGGGCGAGGCGCGGCGGCTCTGTCGACCCGGAGTCCGGGCCCACGTACCGTGAGCGCGACCGGTCGACGTGTTTACCGGTACGTGGACCGAAAGTTCACCGTGGTCGACCTCGTGGGGGTCGTGCTGGTCGTCTTCGTGTTCACCCAGTCGGTCTACGGGCTGGTGAACCTGCTCTCGGTCCCGCTGGTCCACCTCCGCGAACCGAACCTCGTCGAGGCCGACCCCGCGGACGCGCCCGACCGGGTGGTTCGGGTGCTGATCCCGGCGGTCGACGAGGACCGCGCGGTCGTGACCGAGACGCTCCAGAGCCTCTACGACGCCGACTACCCGAGCGACCTGATCTACGTCTATCTCGTCTACGAACCGGACGACCCGACGGTGACGGAGTACGTCGACGACCTCGTCACCCTCCAGCGCGACCTCGGCCGGGACGTGACGGCCGTCCAGGTCGACCGTCGAACCCTCGCGACCCACATCGACTCCGGCCCGTCGCTCCTGCCGCCCGAGCGGACGCCGGAGACGAAGGCGTCGGCGCTCGTCTACGCGTTCACGACGCTCACGTTCAACCCCGACGACGTGGTGACGGTGTTCGACGCGGACACGACGGCGCCGCCGGACCTGCTCCCGCTGGCGGTCGCGGGGCTGGAGACGTACGACTTCGTCCAGGCCAAACAGACGGTACGGAACGTCTTCGAGGGCGCGCTCCCCTTCCTCGAGGCGATGGGTATCGCCGCGTGGTGCGACACCATCTACGAGCGGTCGAGCCGCGGACCCTACCAGCTACTCGGGAAGGCCTACTTCACGAGCGCCCGGACGCTCCACGACCTCGGGGGGTGGCAGGCCGACGCCGTCACCGAGGACATGACACTCGGACTCGCGGCGTCGGCGCGGGGCTACCGGCTGGGGATCGTCGACCGCTACGTCTACGACCTCTGTCCCGCGGAGATCGGCGCGTGGCTCAGACAGAAGCGCCGGTGGGCGCGTGGCCCCTACGGCCACCTGTTCGACTCCGGCTTCGACCGGGGTGGACGGCTCCGCCTGTGGACGTACACGGTCGCAAACCAGATCGTCTCGGTGACGAACCTCGCCGGTCTCCCCGCCGGCATCGCGATGGTCGTCCTCACCGTGGTCGGTCTCGCGCCGCCGTTCTCCGCGCCGCTGGCGGCGCTGGTGGCGTTCAACCTCGGCGCGTGGATCTACTACTCGGTCCAGAGCTACCGCGCGGCGTGGGCGGCGGTCCCGGTCGAGAGCGTCGAGCGGTGGGTCTACATGCTCGTCTCGAACCCCTTCACACAGCTGTTCTACTCGACGGTCTGGGCGATTCCGGTTCTCGTCGCGGCGGCCGACGCCGTCCGCGGGCGCGACCCGGAGTTCGTCGTCACGCCGAAGCCCACGGGCCGGGAGCGAAACTCCGAAAGCCCGGCGGCGGGTACCGCCGAGGATGACTGAGGACGCGAGCGACGGCGAGAGCGCGGAGCGCGAGCGGGTGACCGGCACGTTCCTCGTCGCGGAGGCCGACGAGGCTGGCGACGGCGCGGTGCTGATGGACGCGGAGCGGGGGCGGGTCCACACGGTCGCCGACGCCGGCGACCTCGCGGCCGACGAGGCGCTGACCGGCGAACTGGTCGAAGCGGGCGCGATGGGGGCGGTCTGGCGCGTCGCGGAGACCGAACGCCGCTGGACGATCCAGACCGGCGAGAGCGACGAACCCCCGACCCGGAACGCGCGGGAGTCGGCGAGCGACGAGGTCGGCGACCTGGTGCGGGTCGAGCGCGCGGGCGAGGGCGAACTCCACCTCATCACGGTCCCCGAGGACGGGACAGAGCAGGCGGTCGCGGACGTACTGGCCGACGAGCAGGGGCTTCGCGCCCGGGCGGCACGGCTCGGCGTCGCGCGGGTCGAGGTGCGCTCGGCCCCCGGGGTGGTCTCCGTGCGCTACCTCCCGTAGTTAAGAAGGCTTATTCGGGACGCCGCCGGCGACGGCGTATGGTCGCATTCGAGGTGCCGGAGGTCGACTACACCCGGTACTCGAACCGCCAGCTCGCCGCCGTGCCGCTCGCCGTCCTCGCGGTCGCGCTCGCGGTCATCGGCGTCTGGATGGTCACGACGGGAACGCCGGTCGCGCTCGGCTTCGAGTTCACCGGCGGCACCGAACTCCGCGTCGACGCGCCCGACGCGACCGCCGGCGAGGTCGCGTCGGCCTTCTCCGTCGAGCCGGAGTCGGTCCAGAGCGCCTCCGGCGGCGTCTACATCGTCACGTTCGGCCCCGAGGCGCCGGACACGTCGACGCTCACGACGCAGGCCGAGGCGGCGGGCTACAGCGTCCGGGCGAGTTCGGACGTCGGCGCGAGCTTCGGGCGCTCGACACAGCTACTCGCGCTCGGGGGCGTCGCGGTCGCCTTCGTCGGAATGAGCGCGCTCGTGTTCGTGATGTTCCGCACGTTCGTCCCCTCTCTCGCCGTCGTCGTCTCGGCGTTCTCCGACATCGTGATCCCGGTCGCCCTGATGAACGCCCTCGGGATCGAGCTGTCGCTCGGCACCGTCGCCGCCCTCCTGATGCTCATCGGGTACAGCGTCGACTCTGATATCCTGCTCAACAACCACGTACTCCGGCGGTCGGGCGACTTCTACGAGTCCGTCCGGCGGGCCATGCGCACCGGCGTCACGATGACGCTCACCTCCATCGCGGCGATGATCGTGATGACCGTCGTGGCGACGTACTTCGGCATCGGCCTGCTCGCCGCCATCGGCACCGTCCTCACGTTCGGCCTCGTGGCCGACCTGATGAACACCTACATGCTCAACCTGAGTCTCCTCCGCTGGTACAAATACGAGGGGGTGACCCGGTGAGCAGCTCCGGCGGCCCCGTCGCGAGCGTCCGCGACAACTGGCGGGTGATTCTCCTCATGCTCGTCCTCCTCGCCAGCGGGTTCTCGCTGTTCTCGCCGACGGTCGCCGGCGAGGCGGTCGAAGACCGGCCGACGAACCTGCGGTACGGCATCGAACTCAACGGCGGGACGCGCATCCTCGCGCCGCTCGAAGGGGTGACCGCCGAGGGAGTCCAGTTCGAGGGCGACGACGCCGCGACGGTTCGACAGGCCGTCGCCGCGGAGATTCCCGAGGCCGACGTGACCGACGTGATCGTCCGGGGCGCCGACGCCGGCAACGCGACCGGTACCGTCGAGCTGACGACCGACGCGCCGCCCGAGCGACTGGCGAACGCGCTCGACGCCGCCGGGTACGACTACGAGACCGTTCGGACGGGCGTCACCGCCCAGACCGTGGAGACGACGGTCTCGGTCCTCCAGTCGAAGATCAACGAGGCGGGCCTCTCCGGCGGCACCGTTCGGCCGGTCCAGACCTCACAGGGCCGGTTCGTCCTCGTCGAGGTGCCGGGCGAGGAGCGCGGGGACGTTCTCCGGCTCATCCGCGAGCGCGGCGAGGTGACCGTCCAGTCGTACCACCCGGTCCAGCGCAACGGCTCGCAGGTGTACGTCAACACGACGGTACTGACGAGCGACGACTTCCAGAGCGTCGGCGCCGCCGCGACCAGCCAGCGCACCGGTCAGGCGTACGTCCCCGTCACGGTACGCGAGTCCGAGGCCCCTCGCGTCCAGCGCGTCCTCGTCGAGACGGGCGTCGCGAGCGGCCCCGGCAACACCCGGTGTACGTACAGATCCGACCCACAGAACACCGAACCGTGTCTCCTGCTCGTCGTCGACGGCGAGGTGGTCAACTCCTTCGGGATGGACGCGGGGCTGAAGCGCTCGATGCAGTCCGGCCAGTGGGCGACCGACCCCGCCTTCCGCCTGACGACGACGAACATCACCGAAGCACAGCAGATCGCGGTCGACCTGCGCGCCGGCGCGCTGCCCGCGCGGCTGAACGTCTCCGCCGGGACCGTCGAGTCCGTCTCGCCGAGCGCCGGCGCGCGGTTCAAACTCGACGCGGTTATCACCGGGATCGTCGCGATGTTCGCCGTCGCGTTCGTGGTCTTCCTGCGCTACGGCGAGCCGAAGGTGGCCGCGCCGATGGTCGTCACCGCGCTCTCCGAGGTGTTCGTCCTCCTCGGGCTCGCGGCGGCGATCGGCTACCCGCTCGACCTCTCGGTGATCGCCGGGTTCATCGCCGTCATCGGAACGGGGGTCGACGACCTGATCATCATCGCCGACGAGGTGATGGCCCAGGGCGAGGTGTCCTCTCGCCGGGTGTTCCGGTCCCGGTTCCGCAAGGCGTTCTGGGTCATCGGCGTCGCCGCCGGGACGACGATCATCGCGATGGCGCCGCTCGCGGTGTTGCCGTCGCTCGGGAGCCTGAAGGGGTTCGCCATCTTCACGATTCTCGGCGTCCTCGTCGGCGTTTTGCTCACCCGCCCGGCCTACGGCGACATCCTCCGGGCACTCCTGACGAACCGCTAACTGTCGGCGTCCGGCGCCGTCGCACGCCCGTCGCTCTCGGTCCCGCTCGGCTCGTCGGCGCTCGCGCCGCCCGAGTCCCCCGGCGTCTCCCGCCGCGCCGCCGACACCCGCAGCTCGCTCGCCTCCTCGACCGCCGCCGCGAGGCTCCGGTTGTCGAGGCGCAGGCGCACGCGGTCGGCCGTCGCCGCGAGGAGTGCAACGCCGAGGAGGAGCGACAGGGCGTCGCCGCGCCAGCCGAGACCGAGTCCCGCGAGCGCGAGGAGGCCGAGAACCGACTCGACCCCCCACGTCCGTAGCCACGTGACGACCGTCTCCCCGTCCACGCCCATGTCTCCGTCTCCTGCCCGCCCACAATAAACGTTAGAACTCGTCGAGTGCCGACTGCTCGGCCGCCGCGAGGAGGTCGGCACAGGTCGCCCACGACGACCGCGCACACGCCGGGAGACGGCCGTGGTCGCGGACGAACGTCCGGAGGAACTCGCGCGTGGTCGGGTCGGATGGGTAGCCGCTCCCCACGTCGCCGTACTCGGCTGCCAGCCGTTCGATCCGTCGGTCGCGCTCGACCTTCGCGACGACGCTCGCGGCGCCGACGACGGGGTGGCGCTCGTCGGCGCGGTGTTCGGCGACCACCTCGTGGTCGGCCCCCTCGACCGACTCCCGCAGTCGCCGCCCGAACCGCGCGGCGTCGACGTCCGCGGCGTCCGCGACGACGCGGTCGCCGGCCCGAGCGACCGCGCGGACCGCCGCGGCCTGCCCCGCGAGCGCCAGCCCGTTCATGTCCGTCTCGGGGTCGTCGATGCGGCTCACCGCTATCGCCTCGACACCAACCGCGACCCGGTCGTCGTCGCGCAGGCGCGCGGCGACCCGCTCGCGCCGCTCGGGCGAGAGGGCCTTCGAGTCGTCGACGCCCTCAAGCGCCGCCGGGGGCGCCCGGACCGCGGCACAGACCATCGGCCCGAGAACCGGCCCCTTGCCCGCCTCGTCGGCGCCGACGGTCGTCACGGGCGACGCTCGCGAGGGCGGCACAAGAAGCCGGGGGTCTCTTACTCCGGGGGCGACCGCAGGAACGCCTCGTCCGCGAACGCCTCGTCGCCCTCCGCCTCTACCGCGAGGACGTCGAGCGCCCGGACCGCGGCGCCGACGCCGAGCAGTCCGGCGAGGCTCGGCTCCGTCCGCCCGCCGTCACCCGATATCAGCTCCTTGACGTACAGCCCTCCTTCGCCGTGGATCTCGACGGTCGCCTCGCGCGGGCCGTCGCGGGTCGCCGTCACCTCGTAGGCCGTCCGCTCTCGCGTGCGGCCCGCGCGCCGGTGGTCGACCCGCTCGGGCGTGTACTGCTCGACCGTCGCGCCCGACAGTTCGGCGACCGCGTCCGCGAGCGCCGTCTCGCTCACGTCTCCGTCGAACACGACTGTCGCGCGGTAGCGCTTCGCGGCGTCGAGGGTCTTCACCCGCTCGACCATCTCGTGGGTCGCGAGACGGAGCCCCTCGACCTCGACGGCGCCGTCGGCGAAGGCGTTGACGTCGGATTCGAGGCGCTCGACGTCTATCCTCCGCCGGCGTGGCTCCGCTACCTCGACGACGAACGGGCGACCCGTCCCGAGCATCCGGGCGTCTACGTCCTCGCGCCCCGCGCCGTGGAAGGTGGCGCCGACGCCGTCCATCACGTCCTCGACGACCGGGGCGACCAGCTGTTCGACGCTCCGCTGGTAGGTGAGTCCGGTGCCCTCGCAGGCGTCGCAGGGGCCGTCGCCGGTCCGGCCCGTGCCGTCACAGGTCCGGCAGGGCCAGCGAGTCTGGGGGATCCCTCGCTCCAGCTTTCGGTATCTCCCGTAGACGAACGCGGAGTTGACCTGCGCCTCGACCCGGTCGGCGTCGAGGTCGAGCAGGAACTGGACGTCCGGACGGTCGAAGTCGACTGTCGTCTCCGTCAGGCGTCCGACGCGCTTGCCGACCTCTCTGTTGACCTCACTCCGGAGCGGTTCGCCCGCCTCGGGGTCGAGCCCGGCGTCCTCTCGCAGGAGGCGCTCGTTCTCCTCGACCAGCGGCGGAACGCGCGTCCCGACCTGG
Source organism: Haloferacaceae archaeon (assembly GCA_042217165.1). Taxonomy (GTDB): domain Archaea; phylum Halobacteriota; class Halobacteria; order Halobacteriales; family Haloferacaceae; genus A07HB70. The sequence continues at coordinate 38,904 of JBDGTD010000042.1, forward strand.
TAGGTCGCGAACCCGGCGTCTCCGACGGCGGCGACCGCGCGGTCCGCGAGGTCGTCGAACCGGCCACAGAGCCCCTCGCAGACCCAGCAGTCGGCGGGGTCGGGGGCGTCGTACGGCTCGTCGTCGGCGAGCGCGAGTGTCGTCCGGAGCGCCCCGCCGCGCGCCGCGTTCGTCAGCCCGTGGCTCCGGTCCGCGACGGGACGGCCGAGACAGGCGTCACAGACCGACCCGGTCGCGGCGAGCGCACGGGCGGCGTCGAGGAGCGCCTCTGCGTCCATACGTCCGGAACTCCGTCGTCACCCGTGGCTCTTTCGTTCGCGAGACGCGGGCCGAAAGGGGAGACACGACCGCGGCCCGCGCCCGGACCCGCGTCGGCTGGTCCGACCCGACGCGGTGTCGGCCCGTGGCGCCCGGACGGTATCAACCCGGTCGAAACGTAAGCTCGTTCGGCACGAGTCAACCCGGATTAACCGCCCGCGCGCCCGGAGTCGGGCCGCTTAACCCGCCGCGAGCCCTATCTCGCGCCAGTGAGTACGCCCGCGATAGAGGCGCGATCCCTCCAGAAGTCCTACGGCGACGTCGTCGCGCTCGACGGACTCGACCTCCGCGTGCCGGCCGGGAGCTTCTTCGGCCTGCTCGGGCCGAACGGCGCCGGCAAGACGACGTTCATCGAGACGCTCGTCGGCCTCGTGCGCGCCGACAGCGGCTCGGCCGCGGTGTTCGGCCACGACGTCGAGGCGGACTACCGCGCCGCCCGCGACGCCGTCGGTCTCGCGCCCCAGGAGTTCAACGTCGACCGCTTTTTCCCCATCCACGAGGTGCTGGCACACAAGGCCGGCTACCACGGCTACGGCCGCGAAGAGGCCCGCGAGCGCGCGTCGTGGGCGCTCGACCGGGTCGGGCTCTCGGAGAAGCGCGACCAGCGCTTCAGCGCGCTCTCGGGCGGGATGAAACGCCGGGTGATCCTCGCACGCGCGCTCGTGACCGACCCCGACCTCCTCATCCTCGACGAGCCGACCGCGGGGGTCGACGTCCAGCTCCGGCGCGACCTCTGGAAGACCGTCACCGACCTCAACGAGGACGGAACGACCGTCCTCCTCACCACCCACTACATCGAGGAGGCCGAACGGCTCTGCGACGAGGTGGCGATCATGAGCGGCGGCCGCGTGGTGGAGACGGCGACGCCCGACGCGCTGATGCGCCGCGGCACGGACCGGATCACGGTGACGCTCAGGAACCCGCCGGCGACCCCGCCCGACCTGACGGCGGGCGACGACCGGGTCCGCGACGTCGCGCTGGAGGGGAGCCGGCTGGTGGTGACCGCGACAGAAGGCGGGCTGGTCGCGCCCGACCTCGTGCGCGAACTCGACCGCAAGGGACTCGACATCGTCGACCTCGACGTCTCGCGCACGTCGCTCGAGGAGGTGTTCGTCGAGTTGACCGACGCGGGCCACGGCGGACTCGACACCGGCGCCGAGGGCGCGGACGCCGACGGGTCACGCGTCGCCGAGACGCCCGCGACGGACGGTGGACGATGAGGGCGAGTACGTCTGCCACGCAGGTCGCGACGCTCGCCCGCCGCGAGATTCTCCGGTTCGTCCGGCGGCCCTACAACACGTTCCTGCCGCCGATCGTCACGAACTCGCTCTACTTCTCGGTGTTCGGGATCATCCTCGGGAGCCGCATCGGGTCCGTCGCGGGCGTGAGTTACATCCAGTTCGTCCTGCCGGGGCTCGTGGTCCTCGGCTCCATCTCCGACGCGTTCGAGAACGCCTCGTTTTCGGTGTTTCACGGCCGGTGGGAGGACTACATCGACGAGGTGACGACCGCGCCGATGACCCACCGCGGGATGGTCGCGGCGTACGTCTTCGCGAGCACGGTCCGGGGGCTCCTGACCGCCGTTCTCATCGTCGGCGTCGGCCTCGTGTTCACGTCCGCGCCCGTCACGAACCCGTTTTACCTCGTCGGCTTCCTCGTCGTCACGTCCGTCCTGTTCGCGGGCCTCGGGGTCATCGGCGGGCTCGCGGCCACCGACTTCGACAACCTGACGGTGATGAACCAGTTCATCCTCCGGCCGCTCGTGTTCTTCGGCGCGGTGTTTTACTCCCTCGACGTCCTGCCGCCGCTCTGGCGGACCGTCTCCCTGCTCAATCCGATGGTCTACATGGTCAACGGCGTCCGCTACGGGATGATCGGCGTGACGGAACTCGACCCGACCGTCTCGCTCGTAGTGCTCTCCGGCGCGGCGCTCGGCGTGGTCCTGGTCGACTTCGCGCTGTTCAGGCGCGGCTTCGGCCTGACGACGTGACACTACGCGCCGCGCTCGTCCTCTCCCGCCGGCTCGCCGGCCGTCAGCCGCGCGCTCGAGTTCTCGGCCACGCGCCACGCCGCCGCCCACGACGCGAGCGTGTGGAAGCCGACGACGACGCAGCCGACGAAGACGACCGTCACGGGGTCGACAGCGCCCCCGAGTAGCCCGACGTCGAACGGGAGCGCGACGCCGTACCAGTCCGCGGCGAGCGCGGCAGTCCCGACGACGCCCGTGACGCCCGTGCGGACCAGCCGCTCGTGAACCTGGAGAACCGTCCAGACGACGGCGAGCGCGCTCCCGACCGCGTCCGCGAACTCGGCGAGCGCGGCGGCGTACCCCTCCGGGACGACCCGCCGCGCGACCGCGTGGACGCCGACCCGGACGGCGACGAACAGCGCGGTGACGAGCGCGCTCGTCAGCCCGAACCCCGCGAGCGATGGGACGAGCGACCACCGGGCGGCCGCCGAACCCGTCGGGACGACGGCGAGACAGACGGCCGCGACGAGCGCGTACGCCGTGCCAGCGACGCGGTAGTCTCGCCGCCCCGCCCCGTGCCAGTGGAGCGCCGCCGCGACCGCCGCACCTCCGGCGACGGCGCCCGTCGGCGGCACGCCGTCGACGGCCACGAGCGCGAGCGTGACCAGCCCGCCGACCGCTCCGGCGACCGGGCCGCGCGAGAACACGCGCACACCTGTCTGTACGGGCGCCGGGCACAAACCGCTTTGCGTTGCCGCTTCGCGCTCGGACCGCACGACACTTGCCTCCTCGGGCGCTCTCTCCGCCGTGCGCCAGTTCCTCGTCGTCGGCCACGACGCGCCGACCACGGCCGAGTTCTCGCTCGACGACCTGCCCGGCGCGGGCCGACTCGACCTGCTCGCGCGCGCCGTCGTCGCCGGCCTCCTGCGCTCGCACGGCGTCCGCGCCGACGCTCGTGTCCACCTCGTTCTCGCGGACACGTACACGCTCGTCGTCGACGGCGCGACCGTGCGTCACCTCCGGCCGGACGAGCGCTCGACCGCCGCCCGGGTGCGCGACGCCCTCGAGGCCCGCGACGACGCCATCGGCGCGATGCCGGCGGAGCCGAGCCCCGGCGTGAAACTCTACCGGGGCGGGCTGGCCCCGGCGCTCTCGCGCGCCGCCGCGGACGCGGACGCGGTGGTCGTCCTCGACGCCGAGGGCGACCCCGTCGCCGACGTCGAGTCGCCGGAGCGCCCGCTGTTCGTCCTCTCGGACCACCACGACTTCCGGTCGAGCGACCGCGAGGCAGTCGCCGAACACGACCCGCGCGCGCTCTCGCTCGGGCCGGTCGCCCTCCACGCGGACCAGGCGATCACCGTCGCGCACAACTGGCTCGACACCGACGGGTTCGAGCGGTACTGAGAGCGAGGTACATCACAAGCGTTAATCCCGATCCGCGCTTCTTATGCGACGCGGGCCGGTGGGGTAGCTTGGTATCCTTCGGCCTTCGGGTGGCCGTAACCGCGATTCGAATTCGCGCCGGCCCACTTCTCCCGCATCTCCGGCCGCCTTCGAGTTCTCGTGAGCGACGCGAGCGACGAGAACGGGGTCGGCCGACGACCGAGCACGCGGCGGTCCGCTCGTGTCGACGGCTGTGACGGTCTGCTGTGTGTCACGGCCCGGCCCTCCGCCGTGTTCCGTCTGCGACTCTCGTCGGGGCTACTCCGCGGCCCCTCCAGTTCCGTCGGTGCCCGGGCCGTCGGCCCGACACCCACATGCCGCCTCGTCCCCGACTACTGGCGTGCGCCGACGAACCTACCTCGCCCTCGCGGCCGCGTCGCTCGCGGGCTGTGCGGGCGCGTCGCCGGCGGGGCGGCCGACGGAGACGCCGGAGGCGTCCGACGACCGCGTCGCGGCCGACGAGGGCGAGTACGCCGTCGAGACGGTCGCGACCGGCTTCGAGCATCCGTGGGCGGTCGAACCGCTCCGGGCGTCGACACTGCTCGTCACGGAGCAGCCGGGCCGGCTCTCGCTGGTCGACGCCGAGACGGGCGCGACCCGCGGCGTCGACGGCGTGCCGGACGTGTTCGCCCGGGGGCAGGGCGGGTTACTCGACGTCACCCTCGGGCCGACCTCCCCGGACGAGCCGTGGGTCTATCTCACCTACTCGGTCGGGCGGTCGGACGGCACGTCCTCGACCCGGCTGGCACGGGGACGGCTGACGGGCGTCGAGGGCGGGGAGCCGCGGCTCGAAGCGTTGAACACGCTGTGTACCGCCGAGCCGTTCGTCGAGTCGAGCGGGCACTACGGCTCGCGGGTCGCGTTCGCGCCCGACGGCTCGCTCTTCCTGACCGTCGGCGACCGGCAGTTCAAGAACTTCGGGCCGGACCACGTCGCACAGGACCCGTCGAACGACCTCGGGACGACCCTGCGGCTGAATCCGGACGGGACGGTTCCGGACGACAACCCGTTCGTCGACGACCCGGACGCGGGCGACGCCGTGTTCAGTTACGGCCACCGGAACGCGCAGGGACTGGCGGTCCACCCCGACACGGGCGCGGTGTGGGCGACGGAGTTCGGCGAGCGCGACGGCGACGAAATCAACGTCCTCCGGGCCGGCGCGAACTACGGCTGGCCGGTCGCGAGCGAGAGCTGTCGGTACGGCTCGGACGAGCCGGTCGGCGTCTCGCACGACGACCGCGCGGACGTCGTCGCGCCGGTCTACTCGTGGCCGTGCGGGTCCGGCGGCTTCCCGCCGAGCGGCGCGGCGTTCTACGACGGCGACGCCCTCCCGTGGACGGGTGACCTGCTCGTCGGCGGCCTCGCCTCGCAGTATCTCGCGCGATTCCGCGTCGACGGCACGGACGTCCAGGAGGCCGACCCGCTGCTCGCCGACCGCGGCTGGCGGATTCGCGACGTCGCCGTCGGGAGCGAGGGGGCCGTCTACGTGGCTGTCGACGCGGGTGACGCGCCGGTCGTTCGGCTGGTCCCGTGAGCGCCGGCGCCGCGCGGACCCGACGATTCATGCGGTTCGAACTCTTCGCCCTCGTGTGTCGTCTGCCGTGCTCCTCTACGACGGCCGCCGCCGCGCGTTCCGGGTGCTGGCCGACCGGTTCGCCGACCGCGCCGCCGACCTCGTGGCCGTCCCGCTGGAGTCGCCTCCCGCGAGACGGTTTCTCGACGCGCAGTTCGGCCGCCGGCCGTTCGCCGTCGTCCTCGTCGAGGGCGAGTCGGTCCACGTCGGGAGCGCGGCGGTCCGGCGCGCCCTCCGTCTCCGCGGCGCGGGCCCGGTCGCCGGGCTCGTGGCGCGGGTGTATCCGTCGGTCGCGCCCGCGTTCGGCCGGGTCGTCCACGGCCGCGAACCAGCCGACCTCGACGGGACGTTCTCGCTCGCGGACGGAGCCCGCGAGCCGCTCTCTGCCCTCCGTGGCGTGTCGATCCCGGTCGATTAGGCCGAGAGCGCCCACCGGACGGACTCGTCGATCGGCGTCTGGTCGACCGTGACAACGTTCTGGAGGTCGTGGTCGGACCGGACCGTCACCGGGTGGCGCATGCTCTCGGCCAGCGGCCGGGCGATCGAGTACTGGACGTCGGTGGTGAACCGGAGCCAGTGCGCCGAGAGCCCGGGCGTCATCACCGGGACGGGGACGATGAGTATCCGCTTTTCCTTCTCGTGTGCGGTCAGTTCCAGCAGCGACTCGTAGGTCCACGTCTCGGGCGCGCCGATGTCGTACGTCTCGCCGCGGGTCGCCGGCGTGTCGAGCAGTCCGACGAGGTAGCGCACCACGTCTCGCACGTCGATGGGCTGACAGGGCGTTCGCACCCACTTCGGGACGGTCATGACGGGCAGTCGGTCGGTCAGGTCGTCGATGATCCGGAAGCTCGCGCTCCCGGGCCCGATTATCACCGCTGCCCGGAGGACGGTCACGTCGGCGTCGCCCGCGGCGAGTACGTCCTCGACCTCGCGCCGGGAGGCGAGGTGTGGCGAGAGGTCGTCCTCGTCGCCGCTGATGCCGCTCAGGTAGACCACGCGGTCGACGCCCGCCGCGTCGGCTCTCTCGCGGAACCGCCTGGCGTACCGGCGGTCCCGTTCGGCGAAGTTGTCGGCGGTCAGCGAGTGGATCAGGTAGTAGGCGACGTCGACGCCGTCACAGAGTCCGTCGAGGCTGTCCGGGTCGCCGAGGTCGCCGTCGAACGGCTCGACTCCCGCCGGGAACTCGGTCTCGCTCGCGCTTCGCGAGAACGCCACCACATCCTCGCCCCGGTCGGCCAGCGCCCGGACGAGCCGCTGTCCGACGAACCCGGTCGCGCCGGCGACAAGTACGCGCATCTGTCCGATCTCCGGGTCTGCCACTGAAGACAGTTCGGGCACGCGCGCCGGCTCGCGGCCGCGTTCGTGTCGTGCCGAGTCGGCACGAGCGCCTGCGCTCGTCCTGCCCGGCGCCGCCCCGGCCCGCCGTGGCGTCAGCAGTGCGAACGTTGAAGCGAGCGCCGCACGAACGACGGGGGTATGGACTGCCCGCAGTGTGGGGGGCAACTCGTCGACTACCGTCTCGGCGACCGGGCCGCCGTCGGCTGCGAGGACTGCGGCTACGTCGGTATCGACGCCGAACACCGCGGCCGGTCGACCGAGCGGGAGTCGTGGGACGACGCGCTCGAACGCTTCTACCGCCGACGCGGGCCGCCGTCGGCGGACGACGAGCGGTCGGACGGGGAGGACACAGCGTCCGCGGACGACGCTCTCGACGCGGCGGCGCCCGGTGCGGACGACGAGACCGACGGCCGCGACGCGACGACAGAGGAGTCGGCGCGCGACGTCGACCCGGAACACCCGACGATGGTCAACGGGTCGGTCGAGCGCGCGACAGACGACGGCGACGACGACGCGTGAGACGCCGTCAGTCCTCGGCCGGGTCGGGCGCGGGGTCTGCCTCCTGCCGTCGGGCCCCGCCGCTCGCCTCCTCCTCGGAGCGAGCCGCGACCAGCGCGCCGCGGGCGACGCTGTACAGCGGCTCGTCGACGCTCCGGACGTCGTCGATGGAGAACGGGATCGACGCGTCGCGCAGGTGGTCCTCGAACAGCTTCTCGAACCCCTGCGGGCTGCTGGTACCGCCGGTGACGACGACGGGCACGTCGAGACCCTCCTCGACGTCCTCCTCGTCGACCTCGCGTGCGATGTGCTGGATGACGTAGTCGAGCAGGTTCTCGTAGTAGATAGACAGCGCGCCCTCCACGCCGCCGACGTCGGTGGTGAAGTCGAGTTTGAAGTCGTCCTCTTTCATCGTCGTCACCTTGTCGACGGGCGTGCCGGTCGCCTGTCCGGTCTGCTCGTCTATCCAGTCGCCGCCGCGGGCGATGGAGAACTTCATCACCGGTACCGCGTAGTACGCGAGACAGACGTTCGTCATGCCCGCGCCGAAGCTCACGCCGAGCCCGGTGAAGTCGTTGTCGGCGAGTTCGGAGTAGATGACCGCCATCCCCTCGTTGATCGGCTCGGGGTCGTAGCCGATGTCGCCGAGCATCGACTCCATCGTCTTCTCGTGATAGAGCGTCGAGAGCTCGGAGTCGATGGGGTCTGCGGGAGACGAGAAGTAGATCGGCTCGTCGCGGTGGTTCGGCTCGCCGACCACCTGTTCCGTGATCAGCTTGATCATCGGGATGGCCGACGACTCCTCGCTGGAGAGGATACCGTGTTGCATCGGCCGGCGCGTCTCGCTGTTGAAGATGGTCGCGAACTTCAGCGCGTCGTCGCCGACGACGTGGACCTTGTCGTCTTTCCGGATGTGGAGCACGTCGCTGCGCGAGAGCATCTGCTCTGCCATGTCGCTGTACTCGATCTCGACGAAGGAGTTGCGCTGCTGGACGAACACCGTCTCCGTCCCCTCCTGTTGTGCCGAGATCAGATTCATCGTGCCGACGTCGAGGCCCTTCGCCATACGAGCGACCTCCGAGGGAGGGGTGAAAAACGTTCGCAGGGCAGTATCGTTCGTGAGAGCTACCGGCCGACCAGCCCGCGCAGCCGGTCGAGGACCCGGCTGGTCGCGCCGGTCGCGTCGTCCCCCCTGCCGGCCGCGTCGGGATCGTCGCCGGTCGCGGCCGCCTCCGCGCGCTGTTTCCGCTTCAGTTCCGTCAGCGCCGCCGTCTGGTCGTCGACCGTCGACTCGCTCGACGCCGTGTTCTCGCCCCGACCCTGGAGCTGTCGGAGGTTCGACACCGCGTCGTCGACGTTCGACCCCTCCGCGCGGGTCTCGCTCGCGTCCACCCGGTCGGCGTTGGTCTCGACCTCCGCGACGTCGGTGTCGAACTCCAGGCGCGTGGTCTCGGTCTTCTCGACGCCGCCCCACGTCAGCTCGGCGTCGGCCATCGCCTCGTCGATGTCCCGACGGACGTCCTCGTCGGAGACGGACGCCCCGTCTCCCGGCCCGGTCGCGTCGGGTCCGCTCTCGCTGCCGTCCTGTTCGGCCAGGAGCGCGACCCGCTCGATCTGGTGGCCGACGAGCGCCGCGCCGGTCGCCGCGGCGGTCAGGACGAGGCCAACGGCGTAGACGCCGACCCCGAGCGCGCTGTGGTCCGGCGGGCGCGCGACGTTCCACTGGTAGGGGTACGCCCAGACGAAGACGGCGACGGCGAGCAGGCAGACGGCCGTTCCCGCGACCGCAGCGTACGTCGTGCGGTCGTCGCCGGGCAAGAGTACGACCGCGCCCGCGAGCGCAGCCGGTAGCCCGCCCGCGGCCAGCACGACCGCGATCTCCCGCAGCGCGAACGAGGGGGTCGCCCCCGAGACGGCCGCGCCGAGCAGGAACACCGCCACCCCGACGAGTCCCAGCGCGATCCCGCCGAAAAACAGGCCGAAGCCGGCGTAGACGTCGCGCTCGTCGGTCGGCTCTCCCACGTACCGGACGTACCAGTCGAACAGTACGTTCTCCGGCTGGGCTTCCCCTGACATCCCTCTCGTGCCTACGTCACCCCCGTCCCACAAGACTGTTCCGCGGCGTCAGACGCTCGCGAGAAGGAACCCTTATTCTCCGACGGTCACAGACCCCGGCGATGGAGCGCTGGTCCGCGCTCGCGCTCGCCTCCCTGCTCGTCGCCGCGGCGGTCGCGCCCGCTCTCGCCGCCGGACAGCCGGCTGCCGACCCCGCCCCCTTCGAGGGCGACCCGGTCTACGTCGGCGTCCAGGGCGTCGGGAGCTACAGCACCGACGGGTACGTCGGCCGGGTCGCAGAGGACGCGGTGACGTGGCGGGAGTCGAGCGCCGACACGTACTTCGACGTGACGCCGCTCGCGAACGACACCGTCCTCGCGACGTTCACCGAGAACGACGCCGAGAACTGCGGGCCGTACGAGCCGCCCTGTGCCCGCACCGGCTACCGGATCGTCGACCCAGACGGGCCGCGGATCCTCACGGAGTGGTCGATGCCCGTGCGGACACACACGAACAGCGAGATTCACGACGCCGAACCGCTCCCCGGCGGCGGCGTCCTCGTCGCGGACATGGACCGCGAGCGGGTGTTGATCGTCCGTAACGGCACCGTCGCGTGGTCGTGGAACGCCTCGACGCGCTACGACGCGCCGGCCGACCCCACGCGGACCGACTGGCTCCACATCAACGACGTCGACCGGATCGGCGAGGGGCGCTTTCTCGTCTCGGTCCGCAACGCCAACCAGATCCTGGTCCTCGACCGCGAGAACGGCGTCGTCGAGGTGATAAACGAGGACCCGAACGGCGGCGACCAGATCCGGGGCGACCCGAGCGTGATCCACCGCCAGCACAACCCCCAGTGGCTCGGGAACGGTGCCGTCCTCGTCGCGGACTCGGAGAACCACCGGGTCGTCGAACTCCACCGCGGTGACGACGGGTCGTGGACGCCCGCGTGGGTCCTGACCGGCGCGGGCGGCGTCGCCTTCGACTGGCCGCGCGACGCCGACCGTCTCCCGGACGGGACGACGATGATCACCGACACCCGGAACGCCCGGGTCGTGGTCGTCGACGAGCAGGGACGCCTGCTCGCGCGCCACCGCTTCGGCTACCGGACGCTCCCGTACGAGGCGGATATCGCGGCCGGCGAACCCGTCGGCGGGCCGCGCTACGGGGTCCAGTCGACGGCGACGTCCGACGGGTCCGGCGACACCGCCACACCCGTCGGGCCCCGGGCCGACACGCCCCGCGCAGTCCCGCTGTTGACCCCCGCGCTCCGCCTGCTCTCGGCGGCCGTCCGCCTCCCACGGTGGGTCGCGGAGGGGCACCTGCTCGCGGCGCTTCTCGGGGTCGTACTCGGCGGCGCGGCCGTCGTCGTCCGCCTGTGGCGCCGACGACCGGGCGACTCTTGACCCTCGCGTCCCGACCGATCTCTATGACAGCGGACGACGACGCGGCGCTCCGGTGGGCGCAACTGGGCGGCGAGGCCGTCTTCGAGTGTCCCGGCTTCGTCGTCCGGCGCGACGACGTGCGCCTGCCCGAGGGAACCGAGGCCGAGTACCACCACCTCGCGGAGCCGCCCGCCGTGGTCGTCCTGCCGTTCACGCCCGACGGCGACGTCGTCACGATCGCGGAGTGGCGACAGGCCGTCGAGCGGGTGAACCGCGGCCTGCCCGCCGGGTCGATGGAACAGAGCGAGGACGTCGAGACGGCCGCCCGCCGGGAACTCCGCGAGGAGACGGGCTACGAGGCCGAGTCGGTGGAGGCTGTCGGGACGGTCGAACCCGCGAACGGCGTCAGCGACGCCGTCCACCACCACGTCGTCGCGCGTGGGTGTACGGAGACGGCCACGCAGGACCTGGACCACAACGAGTCGATCCGGGTCGAGGTCCGCGACTACGCCGACCTGCTCGCCGCGGCCGTCGACGGCGGCCTGCGCGACGGCCGGGCCGTGAACGCACTGCTGCGACACGAGTTAGCGAGCCGATGAGCGGGGACGAGTCTGACCGACCGACCGGCGACGGCGGCGTCGGGGAAACGCCGATGACCGAGGACAGTGCCACGGGAGCCGGCGTCGACCCGTTCGACGGCGGCGTCGACCGGCCGCCCTGGATCGCGGCGTGGGTCGTCGTCTCCTCTGTCGGCGTCGGCCTCGTCGGCCTCGCCGTGGGGTTCCTGCTCGCGATCGGCGGGATCCTCGGCCTCGGCGCCCTCGGCGTCGAGGCGACACCGCTCGTGATCCTCGTCGTCTCGCTCGCCCTCGTCCAGGGCGTCGCCTTCGGCGGCGTCGCGCTCGCGTATCTCACGGTCCGGGACCGGCTTCGCGACCTCGTCCGGGGGGGCGTCGAACAGCGGTTCGGCGTCGACCTCGGCGACCGGCGCCACGGCCTGGACTGGGTCGGCGTCCGGCTCCCGGGACTCCGGGACCTCGGCGCGGTCGGACTGGGCTACGGGCTGGCGCTCGGGTTCGGAATCGGCGGCGCGATCCTCGTCTCGACGTTCGGGATCGAGGCCGGGTCGAACCAGGCCGCCGAACTCGCGAGCCGCGACCCTACTGTCCTGCTCCTGTTGATCCCCGCCTCGTTCGTCCTCATCGGGCCGGGCGAGGAGCTACTCTTCCGGGGGATCGTCCAGGGACGGCTCAGCGAAGCGTTCTCCGCGCCGGTCGCGGTGGTCCTCGCGTCGGTCATCTTCGCGGCGGTCCACTACGTCGCGCTCTCGGGGTCGCCGAGGGCACGGCTGGTCACCGTCGGAATCCTCGTCGGGCCGGCGCTGGTGTTCGGCGCGGCCTACGAACTCACGGACAACCTTGTCGTGCCCGCGCTGATACACGGGGCGTACAACGCGACGCTCTTTACGCTCCTCTACGTGGCGCTCCGCTTCGGCCCGGGGGCGCCCGGCGGTCTGCTCTAACCCCGTTCGTACACCGTCACCGCCTCGTCGGTGACGACGACCTGGTGGCCCCAGAGCGTTGCCGACAGTGTCGGCGACCCGGCTCCGTCGAACAGACGGTCGAGCGCGTCGGGGTCGACGTAGTCGTACAGCACCTGCCCGTCGTCACGGGTCGCCGAGACCAGTTCGAACGCACCGAGAACCGCCTCGCTCGCCGTCTCGCCGTCCGAGATGGGATACCGCGCGATTCCCTCCCCCGTACTCTGGTCGATCAGTTGGACGCCGGCCGTACCCATACCGTCACGTTGCCGACATCAATGATAAAACTTTTGCCTAAATTATCAAATCGAGAAATAACGATATATCAACGGCGGCCGGGTCGGTCCGCGGGCGTCGGACGCCGGTCGTCTCCAGACCGCGGCCCTTTAGCGCCCGCTCCGCGACCCGCCGGTATGCCAGCGGACGACGTCTTCGAGGTCCGGGCCGCCGACGGCGCGGGCCGGGTCGGCGAACTCTCGGTCCCTCGCGCCGGCCTGACCGTCGAGACGCCGGCGCTCCTCCCGGTCGTCAACCCGAACGTCCTGACGGTCGAACCGCGCCGCCTCTACGCCGAGTTCGGCGTCGAGATGCTGATCACCAACTCCTACATCGTCCACTCGACCGACGGCCTCCGCGAGGCGGCGCTCTCGCGTGGCCTCCACGACCTGCTCGACTTTCCCGGCGCGATCATGACCGACTCCGGCTCGTTTCAACTCGCCGAGTACGGGTCGATAGACGTCGACACGCCCCAGATCCTCGCGTTTCAGCGCGCGGTCGGCTCCGACGTCGGGACGCCCGTGGACGTGCCGACGCCGCCGGACGCAGACAGAGACCGGGCGCTCGCGGACCTCCGCGACACCGAGGCGGCGCTCCTGGAGGCCGAACGGGCCGAGACCGGCGAGATGCTCGTCTCCGCGCCGGTCCAGGGCTCGACTCACCTCGACCTGCGCGAGTCGGCGGGCCGGGCCGCCGCGGCCTCGGCCCTCGACCTGTTCCCCGTCGGAGCGGTCGTCCCCCTCCTGAACTCGTACCGCTACGACGACGTGGTCCGGGTGGTCGCGGCCGCCAAGCGGGGACTGGGTCCCGCCGCCCCGGTCCACCTGTTCGGCGCCGGCCATCCGATGACGTTCGCGCTCGCGGCCGCGCTGGGCTGTGACCTCTTCGACTCCGCCGCCTACGCGCTCTACGCCCGCGACGGGCGCTACCTCACGCCCGCGGGAACGGAGCATCTCGCGGACCTCTCGCATCTCCCCTGTCCCTGTCCGGTCTGTGTCGAGACCGACCCCGACGCGCTCCGCGAACGCGGCGACGACGAGCGCGAACGGCTGCTCGCCGAACACAACCTCCACGTCACGCTCGCGGAGGTGCGACGCGTCCGCGAGGCGGTCAGGTCGGGGACCCTCTTCGAACTCGTCGAACGCCGCGCCCGCGGACACCCCGCGCTCGTCGACGGCTACCGCGCGCTCCTGGACGAGCGCGCGTGGCTGGAGCGCGGCGACCCCGTCTCGAAGGGCACCTTCTTCGCCGTCTCCGCCGAGAGCGCCCGGCGACCCGAGGTGGCGCGCCACCACGACCGTCTCCCGCGGGTCGCGCCGCCCGACGACGCCCGGGTTCTCCTCACCGAGGGCGGCGTCCCCTCGGCGGACCGCTTCGACGCCGTCTGGCGCGTCCTCCCCCCGTTCGGCCCCTATCCCCGCGCCCTCGCCTCGACTTACCCCCTCACCGCCGAGGTCCCCGACCGGCCGGACCGCGCCGCGTACGAGGCGGCCGCCCGCGGGGTCGCACGCCTCGCCGACGCGACCGGGGCCGAGTTGACCCTCGCACACGACGGCTGGCCGGCGACGGCGCTCGCGCGCGTCCCCGATTCGGTCTCGCTGACCCGCCTCGGCGACCACGGCCCGACACCGACAGGGTAAACCCCCGCGCCCGCCCGACTCGGGCCGTGACCGAGTACTTCGAGGTCCACGCCCGCGACGGGCCGGCCCGGCGCGGCGAACTCCGCCTCACGGACCCCCTGCGGACGCCGGCGCTCGTCGACGACGTCCTCGTCGACGGCGGGTCGCGCTGGCCCGCGGAGCGCGAGGTTCCCGAGGGCGACCCCGCCCGCCTCACCGTCCTCCCGCACCGCGGGTTCCCCGCGGGGACCCGGCAGGAGGTCCAGGAGGCGTTCGTCGCCGGGGTCCCCGACGCCGACTACCCGAGCGCCGCCGTCGTCGCGCCCGAGACGGTCGGCGACCACCCCGCAGACGCCTCCGTCCTCTCGACGGCGACGGGGGTCGCCGGCCACGCCGAACGGCTCCTCGACGACGTTCTCGCCGTTCGACGCGCGACCCCGCCCGACACCGCGCTCTATCTCCCCGGCGTCGCGACGCCCCGCAACGTGGCCGTCCTCGCCTACGCGGGCGTCGACCTGTTCGACGAGAAACGGGCGCGGGTCCGTGGGCGACAGGGCCGCTACCTCACCACAGAAGGCGAGTACCACCTCGACGACGGGCACCTCGACGAACTCCCCGCGCCGTTCCCGGGCGACCCGCCGCTCGACGAGTTCGACCGCGACGACTGTGTCGAACACAACGTCGCGGCGCTCCGGTCCGAACTGGCGACGGTGCGCACCAGAATCGCCGACGGCCGCCTCCGGGACTACGTCGAGGGACAGGCCCGCCACGAGAACTGGCTCACCGCGCTCGTCCGACGCCTCGACGACGAGTGGGGCTACGTCGAGGAGCGCACCCCGGTCTACCGCTCGACGCCGCTCGCGGCCGCGACCGAGGACACCCTGCGGCGCGCCGAGATCCGCCGGTTCGCCGACCGCGTCACCGCCCGCTACCGCCCGCGGTTCGACGACCTGCCGCTCGTCCTCGTCCCCTGCGCTGCGCGCAAGCCCTACAGCGAGTCCCAGAGCCACGCGCAGTTCCACCGCGCGATCGGCTACCGCGGGCACGTCGTCTCCGTCACCTCGCCGATCGGCGCCGTCCCACAGGAACTCGAACTCGTCTATCCCGCCCAGCACTACGACACCGTCGTCACCGGCCGCTGGACCGCCGGCGAGCGCGAGTTCGTGCGCGAGGTGTTAGAGCGGTACCTCGACCGGGCGGACTACCCGCGGGTCGTCGCACACGTCCCCGCGGACTACCGCCCGATGGTCGAGGGAGCGCTCGACGGCCGGGACCTCCCCGTCGCGTGGACCGTCGGAGACCACCCGACGACCGACGAGTCGCTCGCGGCGCTCTCGGACGCCCTCGACGGCGAGGAGGCCTACCGCAAGCGGACCCGCCAGCACCGGACGCTCCGCGCGCTCGCGGACTACCAGTTCGGCGAGGGCGCGGGCGAGGCGCTCTTCTCCGCCGGCCTCCGGGTCGAGGGGCGCTACCCCAAGCTCGTCGCGTTCGAGGACGACGAACAGGTCGCGGCGCTCGTCCCGCAGTACGGCTCGCTCGCCTTTACCCTCGCCGGCGCAGAGCGCGCGCGCTCCCGCGGGGTCGCGCCGCGGGTCGAGATAGACGGGTTCGTCCCCCGCGGGAGCGTCCTCGCGCCGGGCGTGACCGGCGCAGACGACGGGATCCGCGTCGGCGACGAGGTGGTCGTCGAGGGGCCCCGCGCGCTCGCTGTCGGGCGCGCGAGGATGGCCGGGCCCGAGATGGCCGCGTCGACGCGCGGCGTCGCCGTCGACGTGCGCCACGCGTCCGAGCGCTGACCGATCGAGTCAGAAGGTTCAAGCGCCGTCTCGCCGCCGGTGGAGCCGTGGCCGACGCCAACACGCAGCCCCTGTCACGTCGAGGCGACCCGCCCGTCACGTCGCGAGTCGGAGGCGAGATAGTGGACCCCCCCGACCGCGTCCGCGTCGACGAGGTGTCGCCCCGCGACGGCGCCTCCTCCCGCGCGCTCGCCGGCGGGACGCCGGCGACCCCGCTCCGGGCGACCCGGGGCGTGGACGACGGGTGAGCGACGCCTCCAGCCCGCTCGCCGACGCCCGGAGCGGCGCCGTCCAGTCGATTCCGATACTGCTCGGTATCGCGCCGTTCGGCCTCGTGGTCGGCGTCGCCGCCGTCGAGGCGGGACTCTCGCCGCTCCAGACGGTCGCAGCCTCCGTGGTGATCTTCGCCGGCGCCTCCCAGCTCGCCGCCGTCGACCTGTTCGGCCGGGGTGCCGCGCCCGCCGTGATCGTCCTCACCGCCGCGGTGATCAACGTCCGGATGGTCATGTACTCGGCCTCTATCGCGCCGCGGTTCCGGGCCTACCCCAGACGCCTCCGGCCGCTCTGTTCGTACCTCCTCACCGACCCGGTGTACGCGCTCACCGTCGCGCCCGACGAGCGCCCGAGCGTCCACTACTACCTCGGTCTCGCCGGAACGGTCTGGGCCGTCTGGCAGGTGGCGACCGTCGCGGGGATCGCTCTCGGCCGGGGGCTCCCGCCGTCGTGGGGGCTCTCGTTCGCGGTGCCGCTCGTCTTCCTCTCGCTTCTCGTCCCCGAGGTGACAGACCGCCCGCATCTCGTCGCGGCGCTGGTCGGGGGGACCGTCGCGGTCCTCGGCGGCGGCCTCCCGTTCAACCTCGGCCTCGTCGCGGGCGCGCTGACAGGCGTCGGCGCGGGGCTGGCCACGGAACGGACGCTTGACGGTCGGCGCGCCTCCGGCGACGAGGCGGGGGCGGCGGAGGAGCCGTGAGCCTCGTCGTCTGGGGCGTGGTCGTCGTCGTCGGCGTCGTCACCTTCGTGTTCCGGCACTCGTTCGTCTACCTGTTCGGCCGCGTCGAGACCATCCCGCCGCGGCTGCGCGCGCCGCTCCGGTACGTCCCGCCGGCGGTCCTCGCGGCGCTCGTCGCGCCCGCGCTCGTCGGGTCGCCGCTCGCCGCCGGGCCGGTCCTCACGCCCCGGACCGCCGCGGGCGGGGTCGCCGCCCTCGTCGCGTGGCGCACGGAGAACACGGGGGCGACGCTCGTCGCGGGGATGGTCGCGCTCTGGACGCTGACGGGCGTCTGAGACCGCTCTGTCCCCCCGGCCGACCCCGGCGGCGACGCGGCGTCTCAGTCGGCGAACGCGCTCGCGACCACCCGGTTGTCGTTCCGGACGAACACGGTACCACCGACGACGACGACCCGGAGCGGCCCGCCCGGACAGACGGTCCAGTTGGCCGTCAGCCGCCGCTCGCCGTCCACGAACACGACGAGCGTGGTCCGGCCGGACGGGACCCGGACGCTGACCGCCCGGTCCTCGTTCGGCCCCAGCCGGACCGTCTCCGACGCGCCCGCCCCCGACTCGGTCCGGAGCGACACGCCGACCGTCCGCGCACCCTCCCCGGAGTTGCCGACGCGCCGGACCCGCGTCGCTCCGACGCGACAGGACGTCGCGACGCCCCCGGCGTTCAGCCGGAATCGGGGGAACCGCTCCTCGGGGACGTGCCACGTCCGCTCGACCCGCTCCGTCTCGGCGCCGACCGAGAGGTCGTACGCGCCGGCCGCCTGGACCACGGGCACCACCACCTGCACGCCGGGTGGAATCTCGTATGTGTAGTCGATCAGTTGCCGGCCCCCGTCGGCGACCCGGAGCGAGGCCGGTGCCCGCTCGGTCCCCGTGTTCTGGACGATGACCGCCCCGGCGACCTCGTACCCGGGGTCGGTGATATCCTCGCGCGGGAGTTCGACGCTCTGGCCGCGCGCCGGGAGCGGCGGACAGTCGGGCGCACAGACCCCGGACTGCTCCGTCAGGACGCCATCGGCGGTCAGGCGGGCGAACAGGGTCCGGTCGTTCCACCCCCCGCCGACGATCCAGCCGTGGACGGCGCGGCCGTTCGCCGCCGTCTCGACTATCACCCGGTAGATCCCCGGACGGGCGACGAGTTCCTCGTGGTGCCACGCCTCGCCCGGGGGAACGGTGTCGCTCTCGGTGTACACCGTCCGGTCGCCGGCCTCGACGACGACGGTCGTGAACCGCGGCTCGGCGAGTTCGTTCCGCACCGTGATACCGCGGGCCAGGTCGACGTTCTCCGCCGGGTCTGTCGCCGTCAGCGGGAGCGTCGGCGTCGGGGTCGCAGACGATTCCGGCCGTCCAGTCGTCGTCTCGGGCGCTCTCTCGCCGTCCGAGAGGGCCGAACAGCCGGCGAACAGCGTCGCTCCCCCGACGAGCAGCGCACGACGTCGCATACTATCTGTCGGCCCTGGACCCTCCTAAACCGTCCGCTGCGCGAGCCGACACCGATTTGCCCGCCCGCCCGCACCGTCCAGTATGAGCCAGCCGACCCCGGAGACCCACGAGCGGGGGCGGGGAATGGACGCCCACAACGCCGCGATGCGGTCGATTCGGGCCGAGAACGACCAGTCCTACGACCCCCACGAGCCGACCCGGGTCTGGATCGACGAGGACCGAACGCCCGACGGCGTCCGGGACTCGCTCACCGTCGTCCTCAACACCGGCGGCTGTCGGTGGGCGCGCGCCGGCGGCTGTACGATGTGTGGCTACGTCGCGGAGTCGGTCGACGGCGGGACGGTCCCGCACGAGGCGCTGATGGACCAACTCGACGCCGTCCTCGCCCACGAGCGCGAACACCACGACGGCCCCTGCGGGCTGGTCAAGATCTACACCTCCGGCTCGTTCCTCGACGAACGGGAGGTGCCCGCGAGAGCCCGCCGGGCGATCGCCGACGCCTTCGCGGAGCGCGAACGGATCGTCGTCGAGTCGCTGCCCGACTTCGTCGAGAGCGAGAAACTCGACGACTTCCTCGACCACGGGCTGGCGACGGACGTCGCGGTCGGGCTAGAGACCGCGACCGACCGCGTGCGCCGGGACTGCGTGAACAAGTACTTCGACTACGCCGACTTCGAGGCCGCCGCCGAGACGGCCCGCGACGCCGGCGCGGGGATCAAGGCGTACCTGCTGATGAAGCCGCCCTTCCTGACCGAACGCGAGGCGCTCTCGGACATGGTCTCCTCGATCCGCCGGTGTGCCGACCACGCCCACACCGTCTCGATGAACCCCTGTAACGTCCAGCGCTACACGATGGTCGACGAACTCCACTCGGACGGCGGCTATCGTCCGCCGTGGCTCTGGTCGGTCGCGGCGGCGCTCGAACGGACCACCGACGCGGACGCCCTCGTCGTCTCCGACCCCGTCGGCGCGGGCGGGGACCGCGGCGCGCACAACTGCGGGGAGTGCGACGACCGGGTGGAGACGGCGATCAAGGACTTCGACCTCCGGCAGGACCCGACGGTGTTCTCGCAGGTCGACTGCGACTGCCGCGCGACGTGGGAGACGGTCCTCGACGAGGAGGCCGGCTTCTGCCAGCCGCTCGCCCGGTAACCCGTCGTTGTCACGGCTCCCGCGGCTCCAGCCCTCAGACAGGCTCCCCGAGCGCTCGCCCGGCGTGTGTTCGCCGTAGCACACGGCTCGCTCCCGGTCTGTGAGGCCCGAATCGACGCCGACGGCCGGCTGGTCCGCGGTGTCGACGCCCACGCGGCGCGGCTGTCGACCGGGGCTGGCCGAGCCGTCGGGCCTCAGGCGAACGCCCGCAGGATGCCGCCGCCGTCCGTCGAGCCGAGCCGCGGGAGCGTCGCGCGCTCGGGGTGGGGCATCAACACGGCGACGCTCTCGCGGTCGCCGAGGAGCCCCGCGACGGCGCCGCGCGAGCCGTTGGGGTTCGCCTCGCCGACGTCGCCGGCGGCGTCGCAGTACCGGAAGAGGACGCGGTCGTCGGCGACGAGTCGGTCGTAGGTCGCGTCGCTCGCCTCGAAGCGCCCCTCGCCGTGAGCGATCGGGAGTTCGAGAACGTCGCCCTCGTCGAACGCGCGGGTGAACGGGGTGTCCGCACGCTCGACGCGCACGTGGACGCGCTCGCAGTGAAACCGGGCGTCCGCGTTCGTGGTGAACGCGCCGGGGATCAGGCCGGCCTCACAGCCGACCTGCGCGCCGTTGCAGACGCCGAGGACCGGCGTGCCCGCCGCCGCGGCGTCGCGCACCTCGTCTATCACCGGCGCGCGCGCGGCCATCGCGCCGGCGCGGAGGTAGTCGCCGTAGGAGAAGCCGCCAGGGAGGACGACCCCGTCGAGGTCGTCGGGCAGACCGTCGGCGTGCCAGACGCGCTCTGCGTCGATCCCGAGGTGTGCGAGCGCGCGGACGGCGTCGCGGTCGCAGTTCGAGCCGCCGAACTGAACTACTGCGACGGTCACCGGCGCCTCCCCCGTCCGGGCTGCCCGTCGGTCATCGTTCCGCGACCTCGACCTCGACGTCGTAGTCGTGGATCGTCGGGTTCGCGAGCAGGCGCTCGGCCATCTCGTCGGCGCGCTCGCGGGCCTCGTCGGCCGAGGCCGCCGAGAGGTCGACCTCGAACCGGTCGGCAGAGCGCAGGCCCTCCAGCTCGAAGCCGAGGCGCTCCAGCGCGTGGCGCGTGGTGTCGGCCTCGGGGTCGAGTACCCCGTTCTTGAGCCGCACCGTCACCGTCGCGGTGTACGTCGTCACGCTCGGCGCTCCAGCGCGGCAGAAGAAAGGGGTTTCGACGCGGCCGGACGGGGCGCGTCCCGCGCAGCTCCGGCCCCAAACAGAAGGCCCTTCTCTGTCGCCTCCTCAGCGCAGGCGATGACTACGCGGAGGTCCACGCCGAGATGATCGGGGAGTACGCAGAGATCACGGTGATCGGCGAGGACAAGACCGGAATCGTCGCCGGCGTGACGGGCGCACTGTTCGAGCGCGGCGTCAACATCGAGGATATCGACCAGAACGTCCGCGAGGGAATGTTCCGGATGACCCTCCACGCGGACGTCTCGGAGATGGTCTGTCGCCCCGAGACGCTGCGCGAGGCGCTCGCCGCGGTCGGCGACGAACACGGCGTCGAGGTCACGGTTCGGTTCCCGGCCGACCGCGACCGCGACCGGATCGCCGTCCTCGTGACGAAGGAGTCACACTGCCTCGAGGCCCTGTTCGACGCCCGCGAGGCGGGACGGCTGGACGCCGAGATCAGCGTCGTGATCGGCAACCACGACGACCTCGAGCCGGTCGCGGCCGCCCGCGACGTCCCCTTCTACGACATCGGCGACGAGACGGGCGCCCCCGACGAGGACCGGATCCTCGAGCTCCTCGAGGAGTACCGCGTCGACCTCGTGGTTCTCGCGCGGTACATGCGCATCCTCTCGCCGGACGTCGTCTTCCGGTACGAAGACCGGATACTCAACGTCCACCCCTCGCTCCTGCCCGCCTTCCCCGGCGCAGCGGCCTACCGGCAGGCGAGAGAGGAGGGCGTCCGGATCGCGGGCGTCACCGCGCACTACGTCACCACGGACCTCGACCAGGGACCGATCATCACCCAGCGTGCGTTCGACGCCCCCCACGACGCGAGCGTCGAGGAGCTGCGCGCCCGGGGGCAGCCGCTCGAGGCGGAGGCGCTCGTGGAGGCCGTCCGTCTCCACCTCGACGACGCCGTCACGACCCACTGGGGCCGGACGGAACTGCGCGACGGCGCCGACGAGGACGACTACCAGTTGGGCCTCCCGGACGAGGCCGCCGCGTCCCGCCCGGAGACGCCCCGTGACCGAGCGACCCCGCCCGGGACGGCCTCGTCGGGCGACGCCGACGACTAGAGTTCGTCGACCGCCGCGACCGCCTCGTCGAGCGTCGGCCCGCCGAACCACTCGTCGTCGGTGTACGCGTCGACGCCCGCGGTGTAGAGGTCGCTCGCGGTCTGGACCACGCGGTCGGGCAACGGCTCGGGCGAGCGCTCGCAGCGCGCGCGCCAGTCCGTCTCGCCCGCCTCGCGCGCCGCTGCCTTCGCCTGCGTTACGGCCTCGACCCACGCCGACTGGTGCTGGCGGTGGTATCTCCGCAGCACCTCCTTCGAGATGGGCTGGCCGCGGTAGGTGTAGCGGTTCTCGTCGAACGTCCCCGCGACGTCGGCCACCCGGATCGCGCCGTCGTCGTACAGCACCTCGATCTTCCCGTCGAGGTGGGTCAACCCCCGATCCTCGGCGCGGTCGGTCAGGACGTGGTTGACCGCCGTGGCGAGACGCTCGATCAGGTCGAGGTCGGCCTCGCCGGCGACCTTGGCCGCCTCCTCGCGGTCGAGATAGCGGTCCTGGGTCTCGAACTTCGTCGAGAACTCCACGAGCGGAGCGGGCAGGTCGACCGTCTCCTCGGGCCACGTCTCCCTGTCGAGCCCGGCCTCTCTCGGCGTGTAGCGGTCCCGGAGGCTGGAGGCCGGCGGGACGGCGTTGCGGAACACGACCTCGAGCGGGACGACGTAGCCGTCGCCCGCCGCGGCGTGGTAGGCCGCGTAGTCGTAGCCCGCCTCGTCGTGTGGGAGCGACGGGCGGCGCGCGACCGCGACCGCCATCTCCGTCGGCGGCCCGTCGACCTCGACTAGCGACCGCACCTCGCCGTCGTCGTCGACGACCCCGCGGTAGTGGGTCGGCACCTCGTTGATCTCGAGAAGCGTGAAGTTGAACGCCCCCATCGTACAGAGCGCGGCGCCTTTCTGTGGCACCGCGTCGGGCATCTCGCCCCAGTCGAAGACAGAGTACGCGTCGGTGAACCGGAAGCGGCCCAGCCCCAGCCCCTCGTCCGGTTCCTCGTCGACGAGTACGTCCTTGACGCTCGGCATACCGACCTGCCGCGGGCGGCGGGTAAGAAGAATGCGGCTCCTCGTCGGGTCGGCCGGTCGCCTCGCCCGCTCCGTTCGTCCGTGCACATCGATCTCGCGCCCGGCGCGTTTCGTCTGCCGCGCTCGGGGTCGAGCGCCGCTCACCTCACTCCGGTCGTTCGCCCGCGCCCCTCGATTTCTCGCGCCGCGACCCGCGCCGGCGCCGCGTCGCCGTCCCCTATCGGGAGCGGGAGCGCCGCGGCGTCGACGCGCGCCCCGTCGCTCGTCGCCACGCTCCCGACGTTCGTCAGGTTCTCGGCGACCAGCACGTCCGCGCCGAGCAGCGCCGTGTGGACCGGAAACGCCTCGGGGTCGGCCGGGTCCGGTTCGTCGGCCAGCGCGGCGGGATTCTCCGGCGTCGGCGTGTCCAGCCCGACCCACGACGCGTCCGCGTTCGCTACCGCCTCGGCCGCGCCCGGCGTCAGGTACGGGTGGTCCTCGTAGCGGTCGGTGCCGGCGTGGTCGTCCCAGCCGGTGTGGACGAGGAGGGCGTCGCCCGGCGCGAGCGAAGCGAGGACGTCCTCGAGGTCGGCCGCCTCGATTGGCGCGCGGGCGCCAGCGCCGGGCGACCACGCGACCGCCTCGCAGAGGAATCGGCCGGGCGGGTAGGCGTCGATCCCGGCGCCGTCGGAGAAGCGGTGGCGCGGCGCCTCGACGTGGGTACCGGCGTGAGTGGCGATAGTGAGTTCGGAGGCCGCGAGCAGGGGGTCCTCCAGGCTCGCGACTCGAGGCTCGTCGAGAAACGGGAGCCGCGGGGTGTCGGCGTCGATGCGGTGGGTGAGGTCGTGCCACTCCATGCCTCTCCACGCGCCGCCCCGACTGGTAGCCGTTTCCCCCGCTCCGACGCCGCGGGACTTTTGACGGCCCGCGCCCGGATGCAGGTATGAGCGACACGGGCGCGCCGTCGTTCGACTGGGCGCACACGGCCGACACCGACCAGTCGTTCGAGAACGCGCTCGCGAAGGCCCGCGCCGGCGACCGACTGGACGTCGACGACGCGACGGAACTCCTGTCGACGGGGACAGAGTACGAGGGTATCGACCGCGAGCGCACGGAGGCCGTCCTCGAGGCCGCCGACCAGCGTCGCCACGAGGTCGTCGGCGACGAGGTCACCTTCGTCGCGAACGTCAACAACAACGTCACGACGGCGTGTAACACCGGCTGTCTGTTCTGCAACTTCAAGGACTCCGCCGCGCAGTTCGAGGGCGAGGACCCCGAGGTCGGCTACACCCGCACGCCCGCCGACTCGCGCGAGGTCGTTCGCGACGCGGTCGAACGCGGCGTCTACGAGGTCTGCTCGGTCTCCGGGCTCCACCCCGCACTCGCGCTCGACGACGACCACCGCGAGGCGCTCGCGGGCCGCGAGAACGTGAACTACCGCCCGCCCGACCTGTACGGCACCGACCCCGGCACCTACGTCGAGCAGATCCGGGCGATGGCCATCGACGGCGTCCACGTCCACTCGATGACGCCCGAGGAGGCCGAACACGCCCTGCGCGGCACCGACCGCACCTACCGCGAGACGTACGCCAGCCTCCGCGACGCGGGCCTCGACAGCGCCCCCGGCACCGCCGCCGAGATCCTCGTCGACGAGGTTCGCGAGGCGATCTGCCCGGGGAAGATCGACTCCGCCGAGTGGGTCCGCGCGATGGAGGGCGCCGCCGCCGCCGGCCTCGACCTCACCGCGACGATCATGTACGGCCACGTCGAGAACGTCCGCCACCGTGCGCTCCACCTCGACGCCGTGCGGGACCTGCAGGACCGCACCGGCGCGATAACCGAGTTCGTCCCGCTCTCCTTCGTCCACCCGAACACGCCGCTGTACGAGCGGGGACTGGTCGACGGCGGCGCGACCCCGGCCGAGGACGCCCTGATGATCGCCGTCGCCCGGCTCTTTCTCGACAACGTCGACCATCTCCAGTCCTCGTGGGTGAAGTTCGGCGACGAGCGGGCGCTCCAGTTGCTCTCCTGTGGCGCCGACGACCTGATGGGCACCATCCTCTCCGAGGAGATAACCACCCGCGCCGGCGGGACCCACGGCGAGTTCCGGTCGTTCGACGACTACGCGCGGATGATCCGCGCGATCGGACGCGAGCCGGTCGAGCGCTCGACCGACTACCGGCAGCGCCGGCCGCTGCCCGAGACCGGGCCGTACGGGCCGCGGCTCGGGCCACGGGCCGACGGGACGCCGATACTCGACGCCGCCCCGGCGCGGCCGGCGGACGACTGAGCCGAGCGTGATGGTGTTTACCCACGTCGCCGCGGGCCTCGCCCTCGCGTCGGCCGTGGCGCTGCTCGCTCCCGAACTCGCCGTCCCGGCGGCGACGGGCGCGGTCGTCGGCGGCGTCGTCCCCGACCTCGACCTGTTCGCGGGCACCCACCGTCGGACCCTCCACTTCCCCGACCTGTACTGGCTGCCCGCGCTCGCGCTCGGCGTGGTCGCACTCGGCCGCCCCTCGCCGCTGCTCGTCGCCGCGGCGGTCGCGGCGACGACCGCGGCGGTCCACTCCGTCTCGGACTGGTTCGGCGCCGGCGACGAACTCCGGCCGTGGGAGCGCACCTCCTCGCGGGCCGTGTACGTCCACCTCGCGGGGCGGTGGCTCGCGCCGCGGTACTGGGTGCGCTACGACGGCGCGCCGGAGGACGTCCTCGTGACTGTCGTCCTCTCCGTGCCCGCCCTCGTCGTCTACGACCCGCCCGTGCGGACGCTCGTGTTCGGGATGCTCGCCGTCGCCGCCGCCTACGCGGCCGTGCGAAAGCGGATCCCGGAGCTCGGCGAACGCCTCCTCTCCTAGTCGCCCGCCTGCGCCGCGTCCGCCGCCGGGTCGAGCGGCGCGTCCCGCCGCGCGACCGCGCGGAAGCGCCGCCCGTGGACGCCCGGCGCGTCGAGCGCCGACAGCGCCCGCTCGCCGACCCACCCGCCGCCGGTCGCCGGCTCGACGCCGCCCCGCCGGTGACGCGCGGGCAGGAACCGGTCGTAGACGGGCAGCCGCTCGTGGAGGGGGACGCCCGCCTCGCCCGCGAGGGCCACGAGGTCGTCGATCCCCGGCCACGCGTAGCCCGGGTTGACGTGGTCGACGGTCACGGGGGAGACGCCGCCGAGGTCGTCGACGCCGCAGTCGAGGAGGTCGCGGGTCGGCGAGAGGTTCGGCGGCACCTGGACCGACACCTCCGGCGGGAGCG
>JBDGTD010000021.1:0-62266 GCA_042217165.1 Haloferacaceae archaeon
CGGCGACGAGGACGTGTTCTACCTCCAGAGCCGCGGCCTGGACGACGACGACGCAAAGCAGATGATCGTCTCCGGGTTCATCGAGCCGATCACGGAGGAGTTGCCCATCGAGTACGCGGTAGAGTTGAACCGCCTCGTCGAACTGGAGATGGAGGGCTCGCTCGGCTGATGGCGACGCAGGTACCCGCCAGCCTGACCGAAGAGACCGTCCGGCGCATCGCAGACGAGCGCGACGAGCCGGAGTGGCTGCGTCAGCGCCGGCTGGACGCGCTCGCGGCGCTCTCCGACCTCGACCTGCCGGACGTCATCCAGACGCCCGGCCGCCGGTGGACGAACCTGGAGAACCTCGAGTTCGAGTCGCTGGTCGACCCGCTCGACCAGCGCGACGAGACCGAACGCGTCGGCGCCGAGGGCGTCGAGGTGCTGTCGTTCGTCGAGGCGCTGGACGAGCACGAGGCGCTCGTGAAAGAGCATCTCGGCTCTGTCACCGCCGCGGACACGAACTACCTCACGGCGCTCTCTGCGGCGCTGTTCACGACCGGCACGTTCGTCTACGTTCCAGAGGGCGTCGCCGCCGAGGACGTGACGATCCGGACGGGCGTCGAGTCGGACTCGCTGTTCGGTCAGACGCTCGTCGTCGCCGAGGAGTCCTCGTCCGTGACGATCCTGGAACGCACGTCGAGTGACCCGGGCACGGCCGGAGGCCGCTACGTCTCGAACGTGGTGGAGGTCGTTGCGGGCGAGAACAGCTACGTCCAGTACGGCTCGCTCCAGACGCTCGACGAGGACGCCTACCACTACACGCTGAAGCGCGCGGACGTCGCCCGCGCCGGCACCACGAACTGGATCGAGGGCAACGTCGGCTCGCGGCTCACCCGCAGCGACGTCGAGACCGAACTGACGGGCGACGGCTCGGAGACGAAGATCGTCGGCGCGTTCTTCGGCCACGAGGACCAGCACCTGGACGTCAACGCGCGGGTCTGGCACCACGGCGAGCACACGACCGCCGACCTCGTCACCCGTGGCGTCCTCGACGACACCGCGCGCTCGGTGTACGAGGGCGTCCAGGACGTGGGCCGCGACGCGTGGGACACCAACTCCTACCAGCGCGAGAACACCCTGATGTTGAGCGACGACTCGGAGGCGGACGCCTCGCCGAAGCTCATCATCCACAACCACGACACGGAGGCGAGCCACTCCGCGACCGTCGGGCAGGTCGACCGCGAGGACCTCCTCTACATGACCTCGCGTGCCATCGACCCGCGAACGGCGCGCAACATGCTCGTCGAGGGCTTCTTCGTGCCCGTCTTCGAAGAGATCGCGGTCGACGAGTTCCGCGATGACCTCCGCGACCTGATCACGGCGCGCCTGCGCGGGTAACGCCGCTCTGGCCGACCGCTCTCTCCTCCGAACGCGGAGATTAAGTGAGTGGTCGCCCTCTACTGTCGTATGAGTCTCGGGAGTACCGTCACCTCGGACCACCAGCTCGCGCGGCTCCTCCAGATCGGCGCGGTGCTGGAGGAAGTCGTCGAGGCGCGGGCCCACCGCCACTACCGGAGCCTCGACGCCGGCGAGCGCGACCCGGAGGTGGCGGCGCTCCTGGAGGAGTCGGCGGAGGAGTCTGCCGTCCACCGCGAGCGCCTGGAGGCCCTGATGGACGACCTCGACGCCGAACCGGTCGGCTACGAGGAGATCGCGACCCTCGTCGAGGAGCACTACGGGCGCACGCGGCCGGAGGATTTCGACGGCGTGTTGTACGACCAGCTCTGCAACGAGGAGACGGCGTACAAGTTCTACGACGACCTGATCGAGGCGGTCGAGGCGACCGACGCGCGGTTCGCGGTCGACCGCGACCACCTGCTCGCCGTCCTCCGAGAGATCCGCGAGGAGGAGGCCGCGGGCGTGGAGGACGTAACCGAACTCATGGAGCTCAGATGAACACAGCAGACCAGTACCTGAAGGCGATCTATCTCGTCCAGCGCACCGAGGACGGTCCCGCCGCGACCGGGGCCATCGCGGACTCGCTGGACGTCAGCCCCGCGAGCGCGAACGAGATGATCGGCAAACTCGAGGCGCGTGGCTTCGCCGACCACGAGAAGTACAAGGGCGTCCGCCTGACCGACGAGGGGATCGAGCGGGCCCGCGAGGCGCTCCAGACCTACTGCATCATCGAGCGGTTCCTCGCGAACGTCCTCGAGGTCGAGGAGTTCCGCAGCGAGGCCCAGGCGCTCGAGGCGGTCATCGACGATACCGTCGCGGAACGGCTCGACACCATCATCGACCGCAACCCGGACTGCCCGGACTGCTTCGACGCGGAGACCGACGCCTGCGAACTCCTCGACCTCTGTCGAGCCGCGGACTGACACTCCCGAGACGTCTGGCGAATCTGTCGAGACCGCCGACCGAATCGGCCGAGGGCGGCGACGCGTACCACTAAGTGTCAACGGGATCTGTACACGTCACGGTGAAGATGAATGGGACGACTCAGCCGACTGTGGCAGTGGGCGCGCGCCGGTACGGCACACCCGGCGACAACGGAGTCGTCGCCGGAGTACGCCTGTCGCGGGTGCGGGGCGTGCTTCGAGACCCAGTACCACGTCTGTCCGGAGTGTGGCGGCTTCTCCGTCGACCCGCGGCTGTCCACCGGAGACTGAGACCGAAACGCGCCCGGAAGGGAAGGTTTTCGTCCGCGTAGCCGGTAGCGTCACGCGCAGTCCCGTGGTGTAGTGGCCAATCATGAGGGCCTTTGGACGCGCGACGGCTTCGCCGGGTGCGGAAGTCAGCCCTCGACGGCGGTTCGAATCCGCCCGGGACTATTTTTGCGCCGAACAAGCCCGTGAGGCGCAAATATCCCAAGCGGTTCGAGCCCAGAAGGCGAGGGGAGTCGAGCCTTCGCGGTTCGAATCCGCCCGGGACTATCTGTGCGACCGGAGTGAGCGCGAGTAGCCACGCGGATTCGACCCGCGGTCGCTCACCGGCTCCCTGCTCCGAATCGGTCCGTCGCTCGTCGCTCGTCGCTCGTCGCTCGTCCGGTCCGTTCGGGGAGGACGGGTATCTCCCGCCCCGTGACGGGCACCACCACCGGACGATCGAGTCCGAGTGCGGGCGATTGATTACCGCCACGCCACCACAGAGACGTGATGGCGCGACCCGTGCTGAAGTGGGCGGGCGGCAAGCGGCAGCTGCTCGACGAGCTGTACGCCCGCTTTCCCGCGTCGTACGGGCGCTACCACGAGCCGTTCCTCGGCGGCGGCGCGGTCCTGTTCGACCTCGCGCCGCCCGCGGCGACGGCCAACGACCGGAACCCGCGGCTGGTGAACTGCTACGGGCAGGTTCGCGACCGCCCCGCGGCGCTGATCGAACGGCTCCGCGGGTTCGCGGCCCCCGAGAGCGACCCGGACCCCTCGCAGGCGTTCGCGGAGACGGACTGGTCGGGCGACCCGGTGGGGTCGTACTACTACCAGCAGCGCGCGCGGTTCAACCGCCGACCGTACGGCGACGCGCCGTGGCCGACGACCGACGCGGAGCGACTGGAGGAGGCCGCGCTGCTCGTCTACCTCAACCGGACCTGTTACAACGGGCTCTACCGCGAGAACAGCGAGGGCGGGTTCAACGTCCCGGTCGGGCGGTACGCCGACCCGGACTGGGTCGTCGCCGACCGCATCCGGGCGGCGAGCCGGGTGCTGTCGGCCGTGACGCTGCGGAACGAAGACTTCGAAGCGGCCGTCGACGACGCCGACCCGGGAGACCTGGTCTATCTCGACCCGCCGTACGAGCCGATGTCGGCGACGGCGAACTTCGCGGAGTACAGCGCCGCGGGCTTCGGCCGCGAGGACCAGAAACGCCTGCTGGCGGCGGCGAGCGCCCTCGACGACCGGGACGTCCACGTCGTCGTGAGCAACAGCGGCGTCACGTACGACCGGTACGACGCGGCGGGCTTCGCGGTCGACCGGGTGGACGCAACGCGGTCGATCAACAGCGACGAGACGAGCCGCGGGGCGGTCGACGAGATCGTCGCGACGAACGTCCCGCGTGCCGAGCGTCGCGGACAGGCGTCGTTCGAGGAGTTCTAGCCCACGGCGCCGGTCCAAGCCCGGCGCAGACGAGTCAGACGCGGGTGTCCGGGCCGACCCGGACCCGGATGCCGACGCCCGCGACGTCTCCGACCGCCTCCGCGGCGGCGACCTGTCCGCGATGCTGGGCGCGCCTGACGACGGCGCTCGACCCAGACGGACGGGACGCCGCCGACGGAGCGTGGCGACCGAGTGACTCGTCTCTCGACGCCGACGAGGGCGCCGGCGGGCACTACACGGCGGCCGTGCCGGTACAGAACGGGGTCGAAGCGCTCGCGCCGGAGCACACGCCGCGACCGGGTCGAAGGACCGTGCCCCACGGAGTTCAGACGACCCGCGGCCGTCTGCGCCCCTCCTCGGTACACAGGGGGCGAGACGCCAGATCCGGACCGGGGTTAGACTCCCGACGCGGTCTGGCTGTCGTCCGACTCGGGGGTCTCGTAGGTGGCCTCCAGGTGGTTGAGGACGTAGTCGACCGTCGAGGGGTCGTAGGTCCAGAAGCCGTAGAACCCCTCTTTGCCCCCGCGTTTCTCCGCGACGAGCGCGCACATGTTCTCGCGGAGCCCGCCGCCGTCGAAGACGACGAACCACGACCGGCGGATCTCCGCACAGTCCTCGATGTGGAGGGTGACGCCGTCGAGCGGGTCGAGCGGGTCGCCGGGCGCGGCGTACACGTGGACGCTCAGGTCCCCGCGGTTCCCGAGGCGTTCGTAGGCTTCCCGCTGTGGCTCGACGTTCGAGGGGTACTGGAAG
This sequence comes from Haloferacaceae archaeon, assembly GCA_042217165.1. Taxonomy (GTDB): domain Archaea; phylum Halobacteriota; class Halobacteria; order Halobacteriales; family Haloferacaceae; genus A07HB70. The sequence goes on from JBDGTD010000021.1 coordinate 4,827, forward strand.
CCGGCGTGGAGCGCCCCGCTCTCCGAGCGCCACGCCCGGTCCTCGATCTCCCGGGAGGCCGCGAGCATCCGCTCGCGGTCGTAGGAGGTGAACATCGTCTCGTCGAGATGGTCGAGGATCGGCCGGTAGGGCGCGTCGATCATCCCGGACTCGGTCTGTGCCCCCGGGTCGAGGAGGTCGTCGACGCCGACGGCCGTCATGAACTCGCCGTCCTGACCGAGTACCGCGTAGTTGCGTGGCCCGCGCTCTGCGCTCGCGCACTCGACGACGAGGTTCCGGTCGCCGAAATGTGCCTCGAGCGCCTCGACGACGCCCGGATCGGGGTCGAAGACGGTGAGCGTCTTCTCGTGGGCCTCGACGCCCTCGATCAGCTCCCGGAGCGTCATCTCCCAAGTTGTCGGCGTCGGGGTATTTGACGCTTGCCCCCGGTTCCGGCAACGAGGACGACAGGTATTAGTTCCGAGACCGCCGCCCGTACGACGAATGTCGGTCGCACGCCGCGCCCGTGCGCTGGTCGACGTCGACCATCCGGGGCTGGTCTGGCTGATGAGCCTCAACCACGGATTCAACGAGTTCTACAGCATCATCGTCCCGCCGCTGTTCCCGCTTCTCCGCCAGGATCTCGGGATCGGCTACGCCGACACCAGTCTGCTCGTCGTCGTCTTCTTCGCAACCTACTCGATTGCCCAACTGCCGGTCGGACGCGTCGCCAACCATTACAGCGCCCGCCGCCTGCTCGTCGGCGGACAGGCCCTCCTGTCGGTCGGCATCGCTCTCGTCGCGTTCGCGCCCACCTACGAGACGATGCTCGCGGGGATGGTCGTCGCGGGCGTCGGCGGCAGCACCTACCACCCGACGGGGATGTCTGTCATCAGCGACGCCGAGAGCGATTCGACACACGGCCGGTCGATGGGGATCCACGGGATGCTCGGCACCTTCGGCACCGTCGTCGCGCCCGTCGTGGTCGGCGGCCTCGCGGTCGCGTACGGCTGGCGGCCGGCGCTCCTCGCGGGCGCCGGCGCCGGACTCGCCTTCGCCGCTGCTCTCGCGGTACTCTACCCTCGGGCCGTTCCCGGCGGCGAAGAGGAGACGACCCTCCTTGCGGCCCTCCGCGAGAGCATGGGCGGCGGGACGCTCCGGACCGCGGGGAGTCGAGCGTTCAGTTTCCTGCGCTCGCCGCCGATGCTCGTCCTCATCGGCCTGTTCGCGGTCGTCGGCGCCGAGGTGCGGGCCGTCCAGTCGTTCACGACGCTGTTCGCGGCGAACGTGGCGTCGGCAGACGGCGCGTCGACTGACGCGGCGACGTCGTTCGGCAACCAGATGTTCGCGCTGACGATGGTCGCGGCGGGCGTCGCCTCGACGGCTGCGGGCGCGGGCGTCGACCGGATGGACCGACGGCTGTTCGCGGGCGCCTGTTTCGCCGGGACCGCCGTGGTCGTCGCGGCCGTCTCTCTCCTCCCCCTCGGACGGGTGGGGCTGGCCGTCGGCTTCGCCGTCCTCGGCGTGGTGATGTACTCCGTCTACCCGGCGACGAACGCCCTCGCGGCGGGGCTCTCGACGGAGGACTCGTCCGGCGACGTGTTCGCGGTCACGCAGACCGCGGCGGCGCTCGGGGGCGCTGCCGGCCCGTTCATCCTCGGTTTCGTCGCTGACGCGACGACGCTCTCGCTCGGCTTCCTCTCGACCGCCGGTATCGCCGGCGTCGGGGTGCTGGTCGTCGCCGCCGCGACCGTACTCGAGGCCTAACAGACCCGGAACCGCACTCGCTCCTCGTCCGGCCCCTTCGTCTCCCGGCCAGTCACCTCGACCGCGCCGAGTTCGGCCGTCGTCGCGGCGTGTGTCCCCGCACACGCCGTCCGGTCGAACGGGTCGTCGGGGTCGCCGATCTCGACGATCCGGACCTCGGTCACGGCGTCGGGCAGGAGGTCGATCCGGGTCCGCTCGGGGTCGAGAGACCGCTCCGCGACCGCCCGGTCGAGTTCGTACCACCGGACGGGGAGGGCTCGGTCGATCACCTCGTTCAGGCGGTCCTCGATCCGTCTCAGGTCCGCGGCGTCGAACCGGGGGTGCGCGCAGTCGATCCGCGCGCGGTCGGCGTACACCTGGTTGCCGGTCGTGTCGGCGTCGAACTCGGAGAGCAGGACCGACGAGAGGAGGTGCTGGGCGGTGTGGTGGCGTTCGTGGCCGGTCCGCCGGTCGTCGTCGACGACCCCCTCGACCTCGGTCCCCTCGGCCGGCGGGTCCTCGCCGCCCGCGAGTTCGTGTTCGATCGTCGCTCGACCCGTCACGTCGGTCACGCGCCACGTCTGTCCGTCGGCGCGGAGGTCGCCGGTGTCGTGTGGCTGGCCGCCGCCGGTCGGGTAGAAGCAGGTGCGGTCGAGGACGACCCGTGGCGGGTCCGCGCGCGACCGCTCGACGGTCGCAGTGAACGTCCGGCGGGCGGTGTCGGTCAGGTAGAGCGGCGTGGTGGGCACGGCAGCCGGTCGGACGGCCGGGCACTTAGCCTCGCTCGTTCGGCGTTGTCGTAACGTCTAAGCCCGCAACGGTCGTTCAGCAGCGTAATGAACGAACGAACGTCAAAACGACGAGCCGAACGGGGGGTCGGTGCGTGGGCGTCGAGATAGAGGGATCACCGGTCTCCGACGCGGCGTTCGCGGAGATGGAGGAGTTCGTCCGCGACTACCTCGCCGCGAGCGTCGAGAGCGAAGACGACGGCGGCCGGATGCGGTGGTATCCGTGGCACAGCGCGGAGTACCGGTTCAACCACACGAAAAACGTCGTCGAACTGGCGACCGACATCGCCGAGCGCGAGGGCGCGAACGCCGACGTGGTCCGCGTGGCCGCGCTCTTCCACGACGTCTCGAAGCTCGAGGCCGACCAGGACGCACACGCCGACGAGGGGGCCCGCGTCGCCCGGGAGTATCTCACCACGCACGTCGACGTGCCGGCGTCGTTCGTCGAGGAGGTCTGTGGCGCGGTCCGGAACCACTCCTACCAGGGCCCGCTCTCTGACGTGTCGCTGGAGACGCGGTGTCTGATCGAGGCCGACCTGCTCGACAAGGTCGGCGCGAACGGCACTGTGCTGATGATCCTGCGGATGGGCTACGAGTCCCGGTCCCACATGGACGCGGCGACGATGGTCGAACGGGTGTTCGAACGCGGCGAGAACGCCGCCGCGCGCGTCGAGAGCGACGCCGCGGAGAGCATCGCCCACCGGCGGCTCAAGCGCGTGCGCTGGTTCCGCGAGTGGCTCGAGGAAGAAGTGCCGGGGATGGACTCCGAGTCGTCTAGTCGTCGCTGACCGCCGTCGCGCCGCTGTCGTCGCGCACGGTCTGTGCGCTCGCGGCCGGCGGCAGGTCGTCACGCACGTCGTCGCGCGAGCGCTCCGCGATGACCTCCGCGTAGGCGTCGGGCATCACCTTCGTGAACGCCGCGAGCGACGCCTCCCAGTCGTCCAGGAGTTCCTCGGCGCGCTCGCTGTCGGTGTAGTCGCGGTGGTTCTCGACGAGGCGCCGGAGCAGCCGCCGGTCTGACTCCTCCAGTTCGTCGTACAGGGTGACCATCTCGGTGTTGGCTCTCTCCTGCAGGCGGCCGTCCGGGTCGTGGACGTACGCGACTCCGCCGCTCATCCCGGCGGCGAAGTTCCGTCCGAACTCTCCGAGGACCGCGACGGCGCCGCCGGTCATATACTCGCAGCCGTGGTCACCGACCCCCTCGACGACGGCCGTGACGCCGGAGTTGCGGACGCCGAACCGCTCGCCCGCGACGCCGTTGACGTACATCTCGCCCTGCGTCGCGCCGTAGAGCGCGACGTTGCCGATCAACACGTTCTCGTCGGACTCGTACGCCGCGTTCTCGGGCGTCTCGATCATCAGTTTCCCGCCCGAGAGTCCCTTCCCGACGTAGTCGTTCGCCGCGCCGGTCAGAGACATGGTGACGCCGTCCTGGAGGAAGGCGCCGAAGCTCTGGCCCGCGACCCCGCGGAACGAACAGGAGATGGTGTCGTCGGGCAGGCCCGCGGCACCGTGCTCCTGGGAGATGTGGTACGAGAGCATCGCCCCGACGGCGCGGTCGACGTTCGAGATCGAGCGTTCGATCGTGACCGGCTCGCCCGTCTCGATGGCGTCCTCGGCGACCGAGAGGAGCGCGTGGTCGAGTTGGTCGTCCAGGTCCTCGTGGCGCTGCTCGCGGGTCTTCCGCCGCGAGTCGCCCGCCGGCTCTGCGATCACCGAGGAGAGGTCGAGCGTCCGGGCCTTCTCGTGGTCGGTCTCGCGCTGGGACAGGACCGACGGCCGGCCGACCATCTCGTCGACACTCGTGAAGCCGAGTTCGGCCATGATCTCCCGGAGCTCCTCGGCCATGAACGTCATGTAGTTGATGACGTGGGTCGGCTCGCCCGCGAACCGGTCGCGGAGCGACTCCTTCTGGGTCGCGACGCCGGTCGGGCAGTTGTTGGTGTGACAGATCCGCGCCATCACACAGCCGGAGGTGACGAGCGACGCGGTGCCGAAGACGAACTCCTCCGCGCCGAGCAGCGCCGCGACGGCGACGTCGCGGCCCGTCTTCAGCCCGCCGTCGGTCGTCACCTTGATCCGGTCGCGCAGGTTCGTCGCGCGCAGCATCTGGTTCGTCTCCGCGAGGCCGAGTTCCCACGGCAGCCCGGCGTTTTTGATGCTCGTCTTCGGCGACGCGCCCGTCCCGCCGGAGTGCCCGGAGACGTGGACGACGTCGGCGTTGGCCTTCGCAACCCCGGCTGCGATGGTGCCGATTCCCGCCTCGGAGACGAGCTTGACGTTCACGTCCGCGTCCGGATTCGAGACCTTGAGGTCGTGAATCAGCTGTTTCAGGTCCTCGATGGAGTAGATGTCGTGGAGCGGCGGGGGCGAGATGAGCCCGACGCCGGGCGTCGCGTACCGGACGTGTGCGATCATCTCGTTGACCTTCTTCCCGGGCAGGTGGCCCCCCTCGCCGGGCTTCGAGCCCTGTGCCATCTTGATCTGGAGTTCCTCGGCGTCCGCGAGGTAGTCCGAGGTGACGCCGAATCGCCCGGAGGCGACCTGTTTCATCTTCGAGCGCTTCTCGGTGCCGAACCGCTCGAGCGGTTCGCCGCCCTCGCCCGTGTTCGACTTTGCCCCCAGGCGGTTCATCGCCACCGCGTTGTTCTCGTGGGCCTCGGGCGAGAGGCTCCCGAGCGACATCGCCGCCGTCGCGAACCGCTTCACGATCGACTCGACCGGCTCGACCTCGTCGAGCGGGACGGGGTCGCGCTCGGAGTCGAACTCGAGGAGTCCGCGCAGGGTCTGGAGCTCCTCGGTCTGGTCGTTGATCAGTTCGGCGAACTCCCGGTAGGTTTCGTAGCTCCCCGAACGGACCGCCTCCTGGAGTTTCCCGACCGTCTTCGGGTTCCACTGGTGGTGGATCCCGCCCGTGCGGTGTTCGTACTCGCCCTGCCGTTCGAGGTCGGGGTCGGCACCGAAGCCGACGCCGTGGCGGGTGAGGAGGTCCTCCTCTATCTCCTCGATCCCGATCCCCTCGGTGCGGATCTCGGTCCCCTCGAAGTACTCGGCGACGAACTCGGAGTCGAGCCCGACGGCCTCGAAGATCTGGGCGCCCTGGTAGGACTCGACGGTCGAGATGCCCATCTTCGCCATCGTCTTCAGCAGGCCGTCCTCGAGCGCCGTCCGGTAGCGCCCGAGGGCGTCGTCCTCGTCGGCGCCGTCGGGGCCGGCGACGAGGTCGCGGATCGTCTCGTAGGCGAGGTAGGGGGTCACGCCGTCGGCGCCGTAGCCGACGAGCGTCGCGACGTGGTGGACCTCGCGCGGGTCGCCGGACTCGACTATCAGGCCCGCCTGGTTCCGGAGCCCGGTCCGCACGAGCGCGTGGTGGACTGCGCCGGTCGCGAGCAGGGAGGGGATCGCGATCCGGTCGGGGCCGGCCGCCCGGTCCGAGAGGACGACGACGTCCGCGCCGTCGCGGATGGCTGCCTTGGTGTCCGCGCGGACGTCTTCGACGGCCTCGCGGAGCGTCGTCTCGCCGTCGCGCGGGTAAGTGATGTCGACCGTCTCGGCGGCGAGTTCGCCGTCCGTCCCGTCGAGTCCGCGGATCGCGGCCGTCCGCTCGTCGGTCAGGACCGGGGAGTCGAGGACGAGCTGGCGGGCGTGTTCCGGCGTCTCGTCGAGCAGGTTCGGCTGGGGACCGAGCCGCGACTCGAGCGAGGTGACCAGCTCCTCGCGGATGTAGTCGATGGGCGGGTTCGACACCTGCGCGAACAGCTGTTTGAAGTAGGTGAACAGGGGCCGGTTCAGGTCGGAGAGAACAGAGAGGGGCGTGTCGTCGCCCATCGAGCCGACGGGGTCCTTGCCGTCCTCCATCATCGGCTCCAGCAGGTGATCGACCTGGTCGTGGGTGTAGCCGAACGCAGCCTGGTGGGCCCGCAGGCGCTCGACGCCGCCGGAGGGTTCGTCCGCGGGCAGGTCGTCGACGTGGCGCTGGTACTCGTCGACCCACTCGCCGTACTTCGGGTCGGTGAGGTCGTCGAACACCTCGTCGTCCGGGACGACCCGGCCCTCGGTCGGGTCGGCGACGAACAGTTGGCCGGGCTGGAGACGGCCGCGCTCGCGGACCTCCGCGGGGTCGACGTCGAGCGCGCCGACCTCGCTCGCCATGACGAGGGTGTCGTCCTCGGTCACGTCGTACCGGCAGGGGCGCAGGCCGTTCCGGTCGAGGACGGCGACGACCCGCTCGCCGTCGGTGCCACAGACGAGCGCGGGGCCGTCCCACGGCTCGACCAGTGAGGCGTGGTAGTCGTACCAGTCCTGTCGGTCGTCGTCCATCAGGTCGTTGCCGCGGAACGCCTCGGGGATGAGCATCCGCATCGCGTGCGGGAGCGACCGTCCGCCGTGGAGCAGGAGTTCGAGCGCGTTGTCGACGCTCGCGGTGTCTGACTGCCCCGGGTCGGGGATCACCGGCCTGACGGCGTCGACGTCGAACTCGTCGTGTGCGAGGTTCGTCTCGCGGGCGCGGAGCCAGTTGACGTTCCCCTGGATCGTGTTGATCTCGCCGTTGTGGATGATGTTGCGGTAGGGGTGAGCGAGATGCCACGCGCCGAGCGTGTTCGTCGAGAACCGCGCGTGGACGAGAACGAGCGTCGAGGCGACCCGTTCGTCGGTGAGGTCGGGGTAGTAGGCGGGGAGCTGTTCGGCCTTCAGGAGCCCCTTGTAGACGAGCCGCTTCCGGTCGAGCGAGCAGACGTAGAACCGCTCGGTCGCCGGCTCCGCGAGGTCGTCGACCCGCTTCTCGGCCGCCCGCCGGGCGACGTACAGCGCCCGGTCGAACGCCTCGTCGTCCATCGGGTCGGTCGCGGCCACGATCGGCTGGACCACGTCGGGTTCGGACTCGGCTGCGGTCGCGCCGAGGCCAGTCGCGTCCGTCGGGACGTCGCGCCAGTAGACGACCTCGAGGCCGTGTTCGCCGAGCGCGGCCTCGAACGCGTCGACGACCGCCTCACTCGCCGCATCGTCCTGTGGGAGGAAGACAGAGCCGACGGCGTACTGCTCCGGCAGGTCGACTGGCACGACGGCCGAGAGAAACCGGTCGGGACGCTGGAGCATGATGCCCGCGCCGTCGCCCGTGTCTGGTTCGGCCCCGGTCGTCCCGCGGTGTTCGAGATTCTCGAGGAGTTCTATCCCACGGCGTACAGTGTCGTGGTCGGCGCCGCCGTCGAGGTCGACGACCGCCCCGACGCCGCAGTTCGACCGCTCGTCTGCCGGGTCGGCGAGGAGATCCCCGCGCGACCCACGCTCAGAGTCGCCCATACTGAGGCTTCGGGAGCCGACCTTATGACTCTGATCCTGTTCGTCCAAGGCCGTCTGATGGGCATATTACGACGTATAAGGAATACGTGTCTCCTAATACGTCCGGGCGAAGTACGCCGTCGTCGCCGCCGGCTCCTCACACAGCGCGCACGCCTCGCCGGCGACCTCGTGGACCTCGCGCCCGGGACCGTCGCCGGCGGTCGGGGCGTCGAGCGGCACTGCGACGATCTCCGCCGCGATCTCCTCTTTGATTGTCGCCTCGCACGCCTCGTCGCCACACCACGGCGCAGCGACGTAGCCGCCGTGCTGGCCGATGGTTCCCAGGATCTCGCCGCGCGAGTCGGCCTCGCGGACGTTCGCCTCCAGGTTCTCCGCCGCGGCGTCGTACAGCTTCTCGTGGACCGCGTCGAGGTGGTCTTCGACCGACGCGACAACCGTCTCGGCGTCGACCTCGGCGCTCTCGCCGTCCGGCCGGTGGACCGCCGTCGCGGTCTCGCTCTCGACCTCGTTCGGCCCGACCTCCAGCCGGAGCGGGACGCCTTTCAGTTCCCACTCGTTGAACTTGAAGCCGGGATTGCGCTCGTCGCGGTCGTCGAGTTCGACGCGGACGCCCGCCTCGCGGAGGTCGTCGGCGAGGCCGCCGGCGTACGAGAGCACCTCGTCGCGGTTCTCGCCGTGCCAGATGGGGACGATCACGACCTGTTCTGGCGCGACGGCGGGCGGGAGGACCAGTCCCTGGTCGTCGGAGTGGGTCATGATGAGCGCGCCGAGCGCGCGCCACGACACGCCCCACGAGGTGGTGTAGCATGTCTGCTCGTCCTCGTCCTCGTCGGTGTAGGTGATGTCGAACGCCTCGCCGAATGAGGTCCCGAGGTTGTGGCTCGTCGCGGCCTGGACGCTCTTGCCGTCCGGCATCAGCGTCTCGATCGTCGTCGTCGTGTCCGCGCCGGGGAACTTGTCGTGTTCGGGCTTCGCGCCGCGCAGGGCCGGCATCGCGAGCACCTCCTGGTACAGTTCGGCGTACTGGTCGAGCCGTAACAGCGTCTCGGCCCACGCCCCGGCCTCGTCCGCGTGGGCCGTGTGGCCCTCCTGCCAGAGGAACTCCTTCGTGCGGAAGAACGGCTTCGTCTCCGTCGCCTCCCACCGCACCACCGAACACCACTGGTTGAGACGCATCGGCAGGTCGCGGTGGCTGCGCACCCACTGGGCCATGTACGGCGCGATGATCGACTCCGAGGTGGGACGCACGGCGAGGCGCTCTTCTAGCTCCTCCTCGCCGCCGTGGGTCACCCACGCGACCTCGGGGTTGAACCCCTCGACGACGTCTTTCTCGCGCTCGAGAAACGACTCGGGGACGAACAGCGGGAAGTAGGCGTTGTCGACGCCGGTCGACTTGAACCGGCCGTCGAGTTCCGACTGGAGCGCCTCCCAGACCGCGTAGCCGCGCGGACGGGTGACGATGAACCCGCCCATCCGGTCCGGGCCGTAGCTCGCGAGTTCGGCCTTCTGGACGACCTGTGCGTACCACTCGCCCGTCTCGTACTCCTTCGACTTCGTGATCCCGAGGTCCTGGCCGCCGTCGTCGCTCATCGTGTCCGGAGGTGGTCGCACCCGATGTTAAGGCTCTCGAAGGGCCGGGTCAGTCCTCGGCCGGGGGAACCGCGAACGGGCTCTCGCCCTCGGTCCACGACCACCCCGGCAGGCGGGTCTGGAAGCCGGCCGCGAGCGCCGCCGACAGGTCGTCTGCGCCCGCCGGCCCGTCGCCGTGCGTGTGGACGTCCGCGTAGTGAAAAGTCGCCTCCGCGAGCGTTCCGAGCGGGTCGCCGCCCGCGACCGTCGCCGCGAGCAGCCGCCCGAGCCGCTCGTCGGCCACGAAGCCGGGGTAGTCTCCCTCGACGTCGAGGTCGCGGAGGAGCGCGACGTACGCCGCGACGTTCACCGCGCGGTCGCCGTCCGCGAACACCCGCCCGACCTCCCGGCGGTACGCCTCGGGCGTCACGGGCGCGACCGCTGTCTCGAAGGCGTCGCCCAGTCGCGCCCGCGTATCGTTGATCAGGACGACCACGTCGTCGCGGTCGCGCACCCGGTCTCGCTCGGCCCGCACCCGTTCGGGGGTGATCTCCATGCCGCCGCGACACGCCGGGAGACCTTCCGGCTTTGGGAAGGCTTTTATCTGGGCCTCCCCTGCGCGTTCCCAAGCGGGTTCTCGCTGTCCTCTCGTCCCGCGGACTCCCGTCCCGTGACGACGCGTCTGTCGAGACGGCGGCTCCCGATCGTCCTCCCATCATGAACTCAGTGGAGACCAAACTCGAATCGCTGAAGGCAGAGATCGAATCGGAGCTCCCCGACGATATTGTCGTCTCGGACGTCAGCTACGAGGGGCCGGAACTCGTCGTCTACACCCGGACTCCGAAGGAGTTCGCCAGCAACGGCGACCTCGTGCGGCGGCTCGCGTCGAAGCTCCGCAAGCGAATCACCATCCGACCCGACCCGGACGTCCTCTCTGCCCCGGGAGAGGCAGAGAAAGAGATCCGCGAGGTCGTCCCCGAGGACGCGGAGATCGCAGACCTCGACTTCCACGTCGACACCGGCGAGGTCGTGATCGAGGCCGCGAAACCCGGGATGGTGATCGGCCGGGGCGGGTCGACGCTCCGGGAGATCACACAGCGGGTGGGCTGGACGCCCGAGGTCGTCCGCACGCCGCCCATCGAGTCCGCGACGGTCTCGAACGTCCGGAACTTCCTGAAACAGGAACGCGACGAGCGCCGGCAGATCCTGGAGCGCGTCGGCCGCCAGATCCACCGCGAGGAGATGGCCGACGAGCAGTGGGTCCGCATCTCGACGCTCGGCTGCTGCCGCGAGGTCGGACGCGCCTCGTTCCTGCTCTCGACGGCCGAGTCGCGCATCCTCGTCGACTGCGGCGACAAGCCCGGTGCCGACGACGAGGTGCCTTACCTCCAGGTGCCGGAGGCCCTCGGCTCCGGCGCGAACTCTATCGACGCCGTTGTCCTCACCCACGCTCACCTCGACCACTCCGCGCTCATCCCGCTCCTGTTCAAGTACGGCTACGACGGGCCGATCTACTGTACGGAGCCCACCCGCGACCTGATGGGGCTCCTGACGCTCGACTACCTGGACGTCGCCTCGAAGGAGGGGCGCACGCCGCCTTACGAGTCCGAGATGGTCCGGGAGGCGATCAAACACACGATCCCGCTGGAGTACGGCGACGTCACCGACATCGCGCCGGACGTGAAGCTCACGCTGCACAACGCGGGCCACATTCTCGGCTCCGCGGTCTCTCATTTCCACATCGGCGACGGCCTCTACAACGTCGCGTTCTCGGGCGACATCCACTACGAGGACACCCGCCTGTTCAACGGCGCGGTCAACGACTTCCCGCGGGTCGAGACGCTGGTTCTCGAGTCGACCTACGGCGGTCGGAACGACTACCAGACGGACCAGGAGGACTCGGAGCGAAAGCTCAAAGACGTCATTCAGCGCACCTACGACCAGGGCGGGAAGGTACTCATCCCCGCGTTCGCGGTCGGCCGCTCGCAGGAGATCATGCTCGTCCTGGAGGAGGCGATGCGGTCCGGCGACATCCCGGAGATGCCGGTCCACCTCGACGGGATGATCTGGGAGGCGACGGCCATCCACTCCACCTACCCCGAGTATCTGCGCGACGACCTGCGCGACCGGATCTTCCACGAGGACGAGAACCCGTTCCTCGCGGAGCAGTTCAACCACATCGACCGCGGCGAGGACGAGCGACAGGAAGTAACCGACGGCGACCCGTGTATCGTCCTCTCGACGTCCGGGATGGTCACCGGCGGGCCGATCATGTCGTGGCTGCGTCACCTCGGTCCGGACCCGGACTCGCGGCTCGTCTTCGTCGGCTACCAGGCACAGGGGACCCTCGGCCGGCGGATCCAGAACGGCTGGGACGAGATCCCGATGGACGACCGGACCAGCCGCGGCCGGTCGGGGACGCTGACGCTGGAGATGGACACCGAGGTCGTCGACGGCTTCTCCGGCCACGCCGACCGGCAGGGCCTCGAGAACTTCGTGCGCACGATGAACCCCAAGCCCGAGAAGGTACTCTGTGTCCACGGCGACGAGCGCTCCGTCCAGGACCTCTCGTCGGCGCTCTACCACGACTTCAACATGCGGACGTTCGCGCCCAGGAACCTGGAGACGTTCCGGTTCGAGTGAGCGCCGGCCGGACCGTCACGACTCCGGCGCCGACGGCGCGCCAGATAGCCGTCTACGACCGCTCGACCCGGAGACGGGCAGTCAGTGCCGCGCCGTCCGCGAGCGCCGCGGCCAGTTCGCGGTCGAGGTCGGCGGCGGCGGCGTCGGCTCCCACCGCGACCGTCCGGTCGTCCACGTAGTCGCTCGTCCGCACGACGAGGCTGCGGTCGCTCGCGAACGTCAACTCCGGGTGACCGTGCGCGCGAACCCGGGACTCGTGACCGCCGGCGCGCAGGACGACGACCACCTCGTTCGTCGGGTCGCGACACGCCTCGACGAAGGCGGGCGCGAAGTCGGCGGGCGCGCGGTCGGCCTCGACGCCGACGATGCAGTCGCCCGCGGGCGTCAGCCAGTCGTCGGTCGTCACCTCGAACGTACTCGCGTGGGTCGCGGCGACGTGGTCGTGTCCGCGGGCCGCGACGGTCTCGACAGGGTGGTCCACGCCGGCGGTCGGGACGGCGTCGTCAAAGCTCTCGTGTGTGAACCGATACCACAGATATCGGGGGTCTCGGGCGCGATACCGCCCGATTTCGACCCGTGCGACCGAAGTGCTTATGTGTGGTTCCGGTGTACGTGTTGTTACCAGAACGCCTCCGGCGTTCCGGCGGATCGCGCGTACGAATGATCGGGAACTCTTGTCGACGGTCGGACGCACCCCGCACAGCCGCTGGTCAGTTCCGGAGCAGTATGGTATCGAGGTTCCACCAATGGTAACGCAACAGGACGTACTCGAAGAGTACGACGTAGAGGAGATGAACGAGGCAGACAACGTCGAGCTTCCGGAGAAGAAGCTCGAGAGCGGATCGAAAGGCGAGCTGATCAAACTCGCCGGACAGCTCCGGGACCGCCGGAACGAACTGAACCAGATGGCCTCCGAGCGCGCCTCCAAGCGCGACGACCTGAACGCGAAGACCCGCGAGAAGGTCGACGAGGCACAGGAGCACCGCGAGGAGCGCGACCGGCTCAACGAGGAGGTCCAGGAGCACAAGAACAGCCGGAACGAACTCAACGCGGAGGCGAACGAGCTGTTCGACAAGGTCGAGCAGCTCAAGAACGACCTCGACCTCGACGACGGCAAGGGCGTCGAGGAGCTAAAAGAGGAGATCGAGGACCTGGAGTTCCGCCAGCAGACCGAGGTGCTCTCGGCCGAGGACGAGCGCGAACTCATCGAGAAGATCGAGAACAAGCGCGAGCGCCTCGCGGAGCGAAAGGAGAAACTCGACGAGGCAGGCGACCTGGAGGCCCTCGTCGAGGAGGCCGAGGAGGTCCGCTCCGAGGCGTCGCGACACCACCAGAAGGTGACAGAGCTCGCCGACGAGGCCCAGGAACACCACAACCAGATGATCGAGGCCTACCGGGAGGCCGACGAGATTCGCGACGAGGCCGACGCGATGCACGAGCTGTTCGTCGAGGCCCAGGAGGCCGCCGACCGTCACCACGAGGAGTTCGTGCGCGTCCAGAAGCGCCTGCGCGAGCTGGACAAGAAGGAGGAAGAACAGCAGAAAGACGCCCGCGCGGAGGAACGCGAGGCCGCCAAGGAGGAAGCCGAGGAGATCTACCAGCAGTTCAAGGAGGGCGAGACCCTCGACACCGAGGACCTGATGAAGCTGCAGAAGGCGGGCCTGCTCTAGGCGCCCGACCGCTTTTGTCGACGCGGACTCACGCCGGGTCGTGAGCGACCGACCGCCGTCAGACGAGACCGACGAAGAGCCGAGCGTCTCTCGAGACGAGGGTGGACCGGAGGGGCCGCCGGACCCTCCCGACGCCGAGGGGTCGACGGCCGACGAGACCACGACCGGCGCGCCGTCGCCGGAGGTCGACACGTCCCCGGACCCGCCCTCGTCCGGGCCCCCGCGAGAGCTGACGTCCACCGGCGACCGGCTCGGACGGCTCGCAGTCGTCGTCGTGGGCACGCTGTTCGCCACCGCGGTCGGGTGGCTCCTGTTCGTCGTCCTGCCCGGGACGCTCGCGGACCTGCTCGGGATTCTCCTCGCTGTCGGGGTCGCCGTCCTCGGACTCCGCGGCGCGGGGCGGTTCGCGGACCGGGCGTTCCCGGACTACAACGTCGCGGAGGTCGCGGTCGAGGGGCCGATCACCCGGGACGGCGGGAGCCCGAACCCGCTCGGCCAGGTCCAGGGGACGCCCGCCGACGACGTGGTCGACCAGATCGAGGCCGCGGACGACGACGACGCGGTCGACGCGCTCGTGGTCGAACTCAACACGCCGGGGGGAGAGATCGTCCCGAGCGACGACATCCGCGCGGCGGCGCGGTCGTTCGACGGTCCGACCGTCGCCTACGCGACCGACACCTGCGCGAGCGGCGGCTACTGGATCGCGAGCGGCTGTGACGAGCTGTGGGCGCGCGAGAGTTCGCTCGTCGGGAGCATCGGCGTCATCGGCTCGCGCCCGAACGCCGCCGACCTCGCGGACCGTCTCGGCGTCTCCTACGAGCGCTTCGCCGCCGGAAAGTACAAAGACGCGGGCAACCCGCTGAAGGAGCCGACCGACGACGACCGAGCGTATCTCCAGGGGCTGATCGACGAGTTCTACGACGACTTCGTCGAGCGCGTCGCCGAGGGCCGCGGGATGGACGCCGAGGAGGTCCGCGAGACCGAGGCGCGGGTCTACCTCGGGCGCGAGGCCCACGACCACGGGCTCGTCGACGCGGTGGGCGACCGCGAGGCGGTGATCGACCGGGTGGAGGACCTGCTCGGCGTCGAGGCGTCGGTCCGCGAGTTCGAGCCGAGCCGCGGGATCGCCGGGCGGATCCGGAGCGGGGCGAGCGCCGTTGCCTACGCCGCCGGGGCAGGCGTCGCGAGCGCGGTCGCGCCGGACGACGGCCAGGTGGACCTGCGGATTCGTCGGTAGGCGGGGCGCCGTTCGACCGAAGGGCGAGGCCACGGGACGCAACGGCGACCGCAGAGGGTCGTGGACCGACTCGCTCGGACCTCCGCCCGCCGCGAGTGTTTTACGCCCCGCCCCCGTTCGCACCCACCGTGACGACGCTCGTTCTCTGTGTCGACCGGTCGAACGATATCGGCCGGACGACCGGGGTCACGCCGCCGATCGTCGGCTGGGAGGCGGTCCGCTCGCTCGTCACCGAGGTCGGCCTCGCCGACCCGGAGGACTCGGGCGTCAACTCGATGCTCGAAGCCCTGCGCGTGGCCCGGGACCTCCGCGACGAGGCCGAGGAGGCGGTGATCGCCGTGGTCGCGGGCGGAAGCGACAGCGTCGTCGGCGCGGACCGCTCGGTCGCGGCACAGCTCGACGACCTCGTCGCCGAGTACGACCCCGACAGCGCCGTCGTCGTCATCGACAGCGTCCAGAACGAGCGGCTGGTGCCCGTCGTCGAGTCCCGGGTGCCCGTCGATTCGGTCGACCGCGTGGTCGTCCGGCAGGCTCACGACATCGAGTCGACCTACTACCTGCTGAAGCAGTTTCTCGCGGACGAGGAGCTTCGCTCGACCGTCCTCGTTCCGCTCGGCGTGGCGCTGCTGGTCGTCCCGGCCCTGCTCTTCCAGTTCTCGGTCCGGGTCGCGTTCGCGGCCGTCGCGGCGCTCGCGGGCGCCGCGCTGCTCTACAAGGGTCTCGCGGTCGACGAACGGCTCGCGACGGCCCGCGAGCGCGCCCGAACCGCGCTCTACTCCGGACAGGTGTCGGTGGTCACCTACGTCGTCGCGGTCGGACTGACGCTCGTCGGCGCGTCGCTCGGGGCGCTCGAGGCAAACCCCTACGCGAGCGCGGCACCGGTCGTCCCGGCCACGCAGTTTCTCTACAGCGCCGTCCCGTGGCTCGCGCTGGCGGCGCTGACCGCCAGCACGGGCCGCCTGCTCGACGAGACGATCGACGCCGACGGCGTCCCGACGCCCTATCTCAACCTCCCGTTCGGGGTCGTCGCCCTCGGTCTCGTCGTCCGTGGGTTCGCGGGCTACTTCCTCGAGCGAGAGGGGGTCCTCCCGCACCTGTCGCTCGCGGGCGCCACCTTCGAGCCGACCCACCGGCTCGCGGGCTTCATCGTCGCCGGCATCGTCGTCAGCCTCGTCGGCGTCAGGGTCGCCGCGACGCTCGCAGACGAGAGCGAGGGCGACGACGAGGCGTTCGAGGAGGCCGTGGACTAGCAACCTGCCGGCGCGCAGCGTGCGCGCTCGAAGCCGGGTGCGGGCGCGGCCGTGCCGGAGACGACCGGGACGACCCGGGTCGGTATCGCGCCCGGAACGACCGGTCCGACGAGTGCCCCGGCCGCGACTGGGAGGTTCGACTCTATCCGGAGTTCGAGACGACGCGCGTGTGTACGCGCTTCCGTAGGGACCGACTAGTTCCAGGGCGCCCAGTTGGGGTCGACCCGGCGGTCGCGCTCGCCGATCGCGTCGATCCGCGCGATCTCGTCGTCGTTCAGGTCCAGGTCGAGCGACAGCCAGTTGTCCTCGATGTGTGCCGCGGAGGTGGCCTTCGGGATGGCCGTGATCCCCCGCTCGCGGAGCCACGCGAGGCTGACCTGTGCGGCGCTGGCACCGTGGTCCTCGGCAATCTCGGCCAGCACCTCGTTCTCGAAGACCGCCCCCCGGGCGAGCGGGGAGTACGCCACCACCTCGACGCCGTGTTCCTGGCAGTGGTCGACCAGTTCTCGCTGGGGCAGGAACGGGTGGACCTCGATCTGGTTGGCGAACACGGGCGCCTCGGTGACCGCGACCGCCTCGTCGACCTGGGCCGGCTGGAAGTTGCTGACCGCGATCCGGTCGGTCATGCCGGCGTCGACCAGGTCGTCGAACGCCCCCAGCGTCTCCTCGGGGTCGTAGGTCCGGCTGGGCCAGTGGACGTACAGCAGGTCGACGGCGTCGACGCCGAGTTTCGCGAGGCTCTCCTCGGTCGACTCGACGACGCCCTCGGCGTCGAGGCGGTCGATCCACACCTTCGTCGCGAGAAACACGTCGTCGCGGGCCACGTCGGCGCGTTCGATCCCCCGTCCGACGGACGCCTCGTTGCCGTAGGCCTGTGCGGTGTCGACGTGTCGGTACCCCATCTCGAGCGCCGTCTCGACCGCGTCGGCACACTCCTCGGGGTCCGTGTTCTCCCACGTGCCGATGCCGAGCATCGGCATCTCCTCGGCGTGCGGGACAGTCGCCGGGGTCGGGCGCTGCTGTTGTGTCATCGCCTGCGGCTCGGTGCGTGCGCGGGAAATGCTCCGCGGTTCTGCCTCAGAACAGCTCTCCGATCCGCTCGCGCACGAACCGCGCGAGCAGCGGGAGGTCGTCGAGGTGGACGAGTCGCGCGAGCGCCCGCACGCCGCCGCCGTTGGCCGCGCTCAGCGTCGCGTCGTCGAGGCGGTTGAGGTCGCCGATGAGCCGGTCGTAGCGCCCGTTTCGCGCGAGGTAGAGCAGCCGGGTCATCGCCAGTCGCGTCTGCATGTTCGGCGCGACGCGGGTGTGCCAGAGGTCGTCGTAGATGCTTGTCGCCGCCGCCGAGGTGTCTCCGCCCATCAGACACCGGTCGGCAGTGACCGCCGCCGCCCGCCCGGACTCCATACACTTGTAGATCCCCTCGCCCCAGAGCGGATCGATAGTCGGCACGGTGTCGCCGACGGCCATGAACCCGCCCGTCGAGAGCCCCGTCGGCATCTGGATATGTGCCGACCCCCTGTGTTGCTCGCCGTCGAGTCGTTCCGCGTCGGCCAGCCGTGGGTCCTCTATCTCCCAGCGCTCCAGGTAGTCGTCGATCCGCATCCCTTCGTCGCCGTACTGGTGGTGGGACTCGTTCTGGATGTAACAGAGTCCGACCTTCGCGCGGTCCCCGCCGGTGTGGAAGATCCACGAGTAGCCGCCGGGTGCGAGGTGGTGGTCGAGACGGAGCATCATCGAGTCGGTCAGGTCGGCGTACTCCGGGTGGTCGACGTCGACGCCCTCCATCTCCCACTCGACGCCGATCGCCTGGTGTTCGCGTTCGAGGTCCACCACGCCGAGCTTGCGCGCCAGCGGCGCCGCTGGCCCAGTGCCGTCTATCACGATGTCGGCGTACACCTCCTCGTCGCCCGCGTAGCGCACCCCGACCGCACGCTCGTTGCGCCCCTCGCCCTCGGTGATGGGTGCGTTCGCCCGGGCGTCGAAGCGGTACTCCGCGCCCTTCTCGCGGCCGTCCCGGACGAGCCAGCGCTTGAACTCCGCGAACTCCAGCACTGCGCCCGGCTGACCGTCGACGTAGTGCTCGTTCGGCGACTCGAGTACCACGTCCTCGGTGTAGTTCATCACCACCTCGTCCGGGACGCCGAACCCGCCCATCGTGGAGGCGAACGTCCCCGCCGTGGACTTGTTCGACTGGCGCGGGAACTCGTCTTCCGACTCCGTCTCCAGCACGAGGACGTCTCGCCCCCGGCGGGCGAGGTCGCGCGCGCACTGCGCGCCCGCCGGCCCCGCGCCCGCCACCACGACGTCGTAGCGCTCAGACACGGTCGTCCTCCCGGGCTGTCGGCTGGTGGTCGCGCGCCGAACAGACGACGGCGGCTGCGGTCATACCCGATCCAGCCGCGAACACGGTAAAAAATGCGCGGGACGCGGCGGCCTCTGGACGACGTTCGGCCCGTCCGGCGCGCCGGCGGCCGGTGACGACACGCCGTGGTGTACTCGGCCGCTCGTCGCTGGTCTCGCGGGCCTCGCGAGGCCAGAGACTCGCTCGGACCCGTCGGCTCAGTAGAACTCGCGGACGAGGTCGGTCGCGCCGTCGGGCGCGCCCTCTGGAACGTCCGACATGTCTGCGTCGAGGCCGTGCTGCTCGGTGTAGGAGCGTGCCTCGTCTTCCCGGTAGAGAACGCCCTGGTACTCCTTCTCCCGGTCGAAGATGACCTCCTTCGCGTCCTCGCGGTCGGTCGGGTCGTGGTCCGTCTCGTCCACGTCGACCAGCGAGTCCCGGAAGTAGTCGTAGGTGTCGACGTCGTTGAACGTCACACAGGGCGAGAAGACGTTGACGAAGCCGAACCCGTCGTGTTCGATGGCCTCCTGGACGATCTCGGCGTGGCGCTGGGCGTCCGAGGAGAACGACTGCGCAATGAAGGTTCCGCCGGCGGCGAGCGAGAGCGCGAGGGGGTTGACCGGGGGCTGTTTCGGGCCGTCCGGCGTCGTCGCGGTCTCGAAGTCCTCCCGACTCGTTGGGGAGGCCTGGCCCTTCGTCAGGCCGTAGATGCGGTTGTCCATCACGACGTAGCTCATGTCGACGTTGCGCCGGACGGCGTGGACGAAGTGGCCCGCGCCGATCGAGTAGCCGTCGCCGTCGCCGCCGGCGACCATCACCTCGAGGTCCGGGTTCGCGAGCTTGACCCCCGTCCCGACCGGGAGCGCGCGACCGTGGACGCCGTGGAGGGCGTAACTGTGCATGTACGTCCCGATCTTGCCCGAACAGCCGATACCGGCCACGATGAAGGTGTCGTCCGGGTGGTTGCCCGTCGCCGCCAGCGCCTTCATCATGCCGTTCATCGTGCCGAAGTCGCCACAGCCCGGACACCACGTCGGCTGGGCGTCGGACTTGAAGTCGGTGAACCTGATCTCTGAACTCATGCGTGGACCTCCGTCGTCTCCGTGTCTCCGTCGAGCGCGGCCTCGACTGCCTCGGCCAGTTCCTCGGCGGCGAACCGAACGCCGTTGTACTTGGTTATCCGCTCGACCTCTGTGAAGGTGTCGTGTTCGACGAGGTCGGCGAACTGCCCCGTCGCGTTACACTCCGCGACGACCACCCGCTCTGCGGCGTCGACCTCGTCGCGCAGGTCGGGTCGCGGGAAGATATACGGCACCGAGAGAAAGCGCACGTCGACTCCTCTCTCCTCCAGGAGGGTGAGCGCCTCGCGCATCGCGCCCTCGGTCGACCCCCACGTCATCACGAGGTTCTCCGAGTCCTCGTCGCCGAACGTCCGGGGCTCGAACGACTCGCGCTCCGCTGCCGTCTCGACTTTCCGGTTTCGCTTGTCGACCTGCCGGACGCGCATGTCGGTGTCCTCGGTCCGCCGGCCGAGTTCGTCGTGTTCGAGCCCGGTCGTCATGTGTGCGCCGCCGGACGTGCCGGGGAACGTCCGGGGGCTGATCCCGTCGTCGGTCACCGCGTGGGGCTTGAACTTCCCGTCCTCGGTCTGCCACGATTCGACCGTCTCGTCGCCGACGACCTTCCCGCGGTCGACCTCGACCGCGTCCATGTCGAACTCTTCG
Organism: Haloferacaceae archaeon; assembly: GCA_042217165.1. Taxonomy (GTDB): domain Archaea; phylum Halobacteriota; class Halobacteria; order Halobacteriales; family Haloferacaceae; genus A07HB70. The sequence continues at coordinate 25,075 of JBDGTD010000021.1, forward strand.
GGCGGGTAGGTCCGCTCTGTCACCGCGAGCGAGAGGTCGGCGGTGAGGTAGACCGGTATCTGGTACTTCTCCGCGAGGTTGAACGCCTCGACGGTCTTGTGGAAACACTCCGCGACCGAGGTGGGCGCGACGACGAACCGGGGGATCTCGCCGTGGCCGCCGTAGAGCATCTGGTTGAGGTCGCCCTGCTCCTGTTTCGTCGGCATCCCCGTGGAGGGGCCCGAGCGCATCACGTTACAGATGACCAGCGGCGTCTCCGAGGTGGCGACCAGCCCGAACGTCTCGGTCATCAGGTCGATACCGGGCCCGGAGGTCGCGGTCATCGCCCGGGCGCCGGCGCGCGCCGCGCCGAGCGCGATGTTGATCGCCGATAGCTCGTCCTCGGCCTGGACGACGTGTCCCCCCCAGCGCTCGATCCGGCCCGTGAGATACTCCATCACGTCCGTCGCGGGGGTGATCGGGTAGCCGGCGTAGAACCGACAGCCGCCGGCGATCGCGCCCATTCCGATCGCCTCGTCGCCGTTCAGGAGGACGTAGTCCTCGTCGGTCGTCTCGAGGTCGTAGCCGAACGTCTCGTCTGCGTACTCCTCGGCGACGTGGCGCTGGCCGGCCCGGGCGGCCTCCTTGTTGTTCTCGACGATGGCAGAGCCCTTGTCGCCGAAGCGCTTCTGGAGCGCGGAGTCCAGGTTCTCGATGGGGAAGTTGGCGGCCTCGCAGGCCGCTCCGAGGGCGACGACGTTGCGCATGATCGCGCCGCCGGCCTCCTCGGCGAGGCGCTTGAGCGGCACGTCGAGGCCGACCATCCCGTCGGGAATCTCGACGTCCTGCATCGTCGTGCGCTCGCCGTCGTAGACGACCACCGACCCCTCGTGGAGTTCGTCGAGGTTCTCCTCGATCGTCCGGGGCGTGAGCGCGATCAGGAGGTCGAGGCGATCCACGACGCTCCCGACCGGGTCCACCGCCGTCCGGACCTTGTAGGCGGTGTAGCCACCCCGGATCCGGGAGGCGAAGTCTTTCGAGGTAAAGACGTGCCGCCCCGCCCGGGAGAGCGCCTGTGCGAAGATCTTCCCGGTGGAGTTGATACCGTCTCCGGCCTCGCCCCCGATAGCCCAGTTGAAGTCCGCGTGCATCTAACCCGCGCGTACCGCGGGTGTACGCAAAAGACTTCTGAATGGGGGGACGACACGCCTTTGACGCGCGACCGCCACCTGTCTCTATGGAAGCATCCGTGGCCGTCGCCGACGTCCAGTCGGTCGGTCCCGACACCGTCGCGATCGAGTTCGAGGCCCCCGAGGGCTTCGACGCCGTGCCCGGTCAGTTCGTCCGCCTCGGAGCGACCGTCGACGGCGAGACCTACCGGCGTTTCTACACCCTCTCGTCGCCCGGCGTCGAGGAGACGTTCGAGGTGACCGTCGGCGTCGACGAGGCGGAGGGCGGCCCGTTCAGCGCCTACCTCGCGGCGCTCGCCCCCGGCGACGAGATGGAGATGTCGGGACCGTTCGGCTCGAACTACTACGAGGGCGAGTCGCGGGTCGTCGTCCTCGCGGGCGGGCCGGGCGTCGGCCCGGCCGTCGCAGTCGCCGAGCGCGCGCTCGCGGACGGCGGCGAGGCCGCGGTGGTCTACCGCGACGACCAGCCCGCCCACGAGGCGCGGCTCGACCGACTCCGGGACCGCGGCGCGAGCGTCGTCGTCACCGACGGCGCGGTCGGCGCGGCCGTCGCCGAGGCCGTGACCGGCGAGGCGGGCGAGCGGGTGTTCGTCTACGGGTTCCAGCCGTTCGTCGACGAAGCCGTGGGCGCCATAGATGCGGCGGGCGGAGACCCGGACGCCGCGAAGGTCGAGAGCTTCGGCTGACCCCGCGGCACTGAACGTTTATTATGTGGCCGTCGGATCGTGTGAACGACCATGTCCGATACCGAGGAGGTCGAACTGGAGGCGCGACTCGAGGCGGCCGAGTCGTTCGATCCCCCCGAATCGTTCGTCGAGCAGGCGAACGTCTCTGACCCCGGCATCTACGACGAGTTCGAGGCCGAGTGGCCCGACTGCTGGGAGCGCGCGGCCGCGATGCTCGACTGGGAGGAGGACTACGAGACGGTCCTCGACGACTCGAACCCGCCGTTCTACGAGTGGTTCACCGGCGGGTCGCTGAACGCCTCGGCGAACTGCCTGGACCGCCATCTCGACGACCGGGGCGACGAGGTCGCGGTCGAGTGGGTCGGCGAACCCGTCGACGAGGCGAACCGCACCTACACGTACGAGGAACTCCACCGCGAGGTCAACGAGTTCGCGGCCGCCCTGCGCGACATGGGCGTCGGCGAGGACGACGTGGTGACGATGTACATGCCGATGGTACCGGAGTTGCCGGTCGCGATGCTGGCCTGCGCGCGGATCGGTGCGCCCCACTCCGTCGTCTTCGCGGGCTTTTCGGCCGACGCGCTCGCCACGCGGATGAACGCCGCCGACTCCGAGTATCTCGTCACCTGCGACGGCTACTACCGCCGGGGTGACCCGCTCGACCACCTCGACAAGGCAAACCAGGGGCTGGCTGACGTCGACCACGCGACCGAGACGGTGGTCGTCGACCGCCTCGGCCCGAACGGCGACGACTTCGGCCACGATCTCGGGGACACACAGCACGACTACGACGACCTGATCGCCGCCCACGAGGGCGCCGAGGTCGCCCCCGTCTCCCGCGACGCAGAGGACATGCTGTTCCTGATGTACACGTCGGGGACGACGGGCGAGCCGAAGGGCGTCAAACACACCACGGGCGGCTACCTCTCGTGGGTGACGTGGACCAGCCACGCGGTGCTCGACGTCGACCCCGAGGACACCTACTTCTGTGCGGCGGATATCGGCTGGATCACCGGCCACTCCTACATCGTCTACGGGCCGCTCGCGCTCGGTACGACGACGATGATGTACGAGGGGACGCCCGACCACCCCGACAACGACCGGCTCTGGGAGATAGTCGAGACGTACGAGGCGACCCAGCTCTACACCGCGCCGACGGCTATCCGCGCGTTCATGAAGTGGGGCACCGAGTACCCCGACGCGCACGACCTCTCCTCGCTCCGCCTGCTCGGCACCGTCGGCGAGCCGATCAACCCGCGGGCGTGGAAGTGGTACTACACCCACATCGGAGACGAGGAGTGCCCCGTCGTCGACACGTGGTGGCAGACCGAGACGGGCGGGATGATGGTCAGCACCCTCCCCGGCGTCGGGACGATGAAGCCCGGGAGCGCCGGGCCGCCGCTCCCCGGCGTCGACGCGACGGTGGTCGACGCCGACGGCGAGGAGGTGTCGCCCGGCCGCGCTGGCTACCTGACCGTCCAGAAGCCGTGGCCCGGTATGTTGCGGACGCTCTACCGGAACGACGAACGGTTCGTCGAGGAGTACTGGACGGAGTTCTCGGAGACGGACTCCGACGACCCCGCCGACTGGGTCTACTCGCCCGAGGACGGCGCGAAGGTCGACGACGACGGCTACATCACCGTCCTCGGTCGGGTCGACGACGTCCTGAACGTCTCCGGCCACCGGCTGGGGACGATGGAGATCGAGTCCGCCATCGTCGGCGTCGAGGGCGTCGCAGAGGCCGCGGTCGTCGGCGGCGACCACGACGTGAAAGGCGAGGCCGTCTACGCCTACGTCATCGTCGAGGACGGACAGGCGGAGAGCGACGCCCTCCGCGAGCGGATCGTCGGGGCCGTCGAAGACGCCATCGGTCCCATCGCCCGCCCCGAGCGGATCGTCTTCACGCCGGACCTCCCCAAGACCCGCTCCGGGAAGATCATGCGCCGCCTGCTGGAGAACATCGCCGACGGCGACGAGTTGGGCGACACCTCGACGCTTCGCAACCCCGACATCGTCGAAGATATCCAGGCGCGCGCCTCGGACTAACCCTCCACCCACTCCTGCACGCAGCCCTCGTCACAGAGATACCGGCGGTCCACCCGCGGCGTCCGCGACCGGGAGACGAGGCGGACGAGCAGGTGTCGCTCGTCGAGGTCGATCCCTCCCCCGCAGTTCGCGCAGGCCGCGGTCGACGCCTGGTCGAGCGCCCACACGTGGTGGGCGGTCACCCGTTCGATCTGCGACTCCTCGGGGCCGTCGACCGGGGAGCGTCCGACGTAGTCTGCGAGGGCCATACCGGCCGGTCAGGCTGCTCTAACTTGGACTTTCGGTGGGTATCGGTACGGACGGATCCAGACCGATCCGAACGTCTCCCTGCGAAACGTTGACGTGGGTCGACCGGGGCCGAGACCGAGACTCAGACCGGGGTCGGGGCCGAGGCTCAGTCGTCTCGCGCGTCGAGACGACTCCCCGCCGCCTCCAGCGAGCCGAGGTCGAACCGCCGGTTCGCGAGCCGCGCCGCGAGGAGGCTGGTCGCGCCCGAGACCGAGACCGCGAGCGCGAACGCCCGGAGGAAGGAGGCCGCGGGGAGCCCTGCGGGCAGCACGGCTCGGGCGGGCGGAAAAAAGGCGAGGCCGGCGACGAGGCCTGCGGCGCTCGCGACCACGGCGCCGCCGCTCCACGCCCGCCGGGAGAAGAGCCCGTGAAAGAGGGGGACGACCGTCGCGGCGGCGATGAGGTCCGCGAGGAGAAAGAGGGTGAGGACGCTGTACCCCTGCGCGCCGACGACGGTGGCGCCGAGGGCGACGACGCCCGTGGCGGCGCGGGCGACGAGCGTCAGGTTCTCGTCTGCCACGTCGACGACCCGCGGAAGGTCGACCGTCACGAGACTCGCGAGGCCGTTGAACAGCGTGTCGGCGCTCGAGGCGACGAGCAGCGTCGCGAGTACCGCCACGGCGAGGACCAGCGAGTCCGGCAGGAGGGCCTCGACGACGAGAAACAGCGAGGCGCTCGCCGGTCCCTCGAGCCCGCGACCGACCGCCACGAGTCCGAACAGGCCGACGCCGAGGACGACCGGGAAGACGAGGACGGCCGCGAGGAGGTAGCCCCGCCGGAGCGCCTGTTCGTCGCGCGAGGCGTACACCCGCTGCCACCACGCCTGGTTCAGCAGCTCGGCGGAGACGACGGCGACGACGACGTACGCCGCAAACCGGAGCCCGGGGGCGTACGTCGGGTTCACCAGCGACGGGTCGGCGGCGGCGGCCTCGCGCACGACGGCTCCGGGCCCACCGGCGGCGAACAGGGCAGCGCCCACGACGACGGCGAGAAGCGGGAGAATCAGGACGGTCTGGAGGACGTCTGTGGCGACGCTCGCGCGCAGGCCGCCGTAGGCCGTGTAGGCAAAGACGGTGACGCCCACGAGCGCGGCTGTCTGCCACCCCGGGACCCCCGCGAGCGCCGTCACCGCGGCCGCGATGCCCGTGAACTCCGCGGCGAGGAAGACGAACATGTACGCGGCGCTCACGAACAGCACGTAGGCCGCGAAGCCGTCGCCGAACCGCGCCCGCGCGAAGTCGGTGACCCCGTGGCCCGCCGGCAGGAGCGCGCGGATGCGCGGCCCCACGACGGCGTAGGCCGCGAGCGAGAGCGCAGAGCCCGCCGCGTAGCCCACGACGGCGGTGATACCGCCGAACGCCGCGCCCGCCTCCGGCGGACTGAACAGTATCCACGCCCCCATGCTGGAGGCGACCACTGTCCCCGTCAGCGCGGCCGTCCCGAGGCTGCCACGGGCGGTGACGAACGACTCGACCGACTCCACGCGGCCCCGCGCCGCCCACGCGCCGACGACGGCGAACGCGACGAGCGTTCCGGTGACCGCGACGAGAGCGACCCCTGTCTCGACCATGGGGTCTGTCGACCGTTCTGTCGGTAATAGTTTGTGGTACTACTCGGTAATCAGAGGTAGGCGGCGTCCCAGCGCGACGGCTTGCGGCGGTTGCCACAGCCCGCACACTCGACGCGACCCATCGCGTCCATCGCGGCATCGAACCCCTCGCAGTTCGAGCAGAACCAGCCGTAGCGCTCCTCGCGGTCGCGGTCGGCGTAGGCGACGTAGAACGGGCCGAGCGAGGCACGCTCGCGGGCGTCGTAGTCGACGTACAGCCGCTCGCCGTCCGGGCCGCGTCGCGCCTCCAGTACGACACTCCCCTCGTCATCGTTCTCCAGTTGCTTCGAGAACCGCTGTTCGACGAACCGGCCGTCGCCGATCTCGACGGTCCGCTCGCTCGCCAGGTCGAACCCCTGGTCCTCGTAGAAGGCGACGCCCTCGTCGTTGGCCTCGAGCACCTTGGCCTCCAGACGGTCGACGTCTCGGTCGCACAGTTCGGTCTCGACAGCGGTCAGGAGTTCGGTCCCGATCCCCTCGCCCCGCCGCCTCGGCAGGACGTGGAGCCAGTCGACGTCGCCGATCACCTCCCGCTGGCTGACGACGTAACTCTGTGCGAACCCGACCACCTCGTCGCCCTCGGCGGCGACGAGGAGGACCGCGTCGTCGCGGTCGACCTCTTCGGCCAGCCCCTCCGCCCCGTACCACCGCTCGACCGACTCGTCGATCACGTCTCTGGGAAGCGTGTGCCCGTAGGAGGCGGCGAGCGACTCCCGTGCGACGGTTCGGATCGCGTCTACGTCCTCGGCGGTCGCGTCTCGTACGTTCATGACCCTCCGTACGCCGCGGGTGTACTAAAACCGCTACGCCACGGCCGGGCTACGTCTCCTCCTCGACCGGGTCGATCTGCCGCGAGACGTAGACCACGCCCGCCAGCGGGACGCCGAGGACGAGTGCGATAGTGAGCGCGCCGTAGACGCCGAACCCGACGGCCGTCGGCGGGAGGGGAAACAGAAAGAGCAGGCGTGGCGGCTGTGGCTCCGCCACGACCTGCGAGAACAGCACGCCGAGCAGTCCCGAGATGGACACGAGTCCGGCGTACAGGAGGAGGACGAACCGGGGGCCGCGACGCGCCGTCGTCACACGGTCAGTCGGGCCGCGCCCGGGTTATCGCTTGCGACACGGGGCGGCGCGGCCGGCCGTCTGACCGTGTCAGCTATGTCGCTCGCGCTCCTCGGTCCGGCATGAGCGATACGGATCTCCTCGGGATCGTACTCGGCGGGATGGCGCTACTGATGTTCGTGACGGGTATCGTCCTCGTCTGGTAAGAACAGGCCGGGGCCGGGCTGGGCTACTCCTCTCGCTCCTCGCCGCCGTCCGGGAGTGCCTCCTCTTCCTCGCCGCCGTCGGCGAGTGCAGTCTCGCGCTTCTGCTCGAACCACGCCCACTCGTTGGTGCGCAGGCCGTTGTTCTTCAGGTTCCACGGGTCGGCGGACTCGACGTGTGGACCCTCCAGCCACGAGACGACGAAGTTGTACGCCCAGACGACGCCGCCGACGAACATCAGGAGCGCGCCGAAGCTGGCGACCTGGTGGAGCGTCGCGAACTGCGGAAGGTAGGTCGCGTAGCGCCGGGGCATCCCGCCGTAGCCGAGCAGGATCATCGCGAGGAAGGTGATGTTCGACCCCAGGAGCCAGAGCCAGAAGTGGATCTTCCCGAGGCGGCGCTGGTACATCCGGTCGGTGAACACCGGGAACCAGTAGTACAGCCCCGCCATCCCGGCGAACGTGATGGCGCCGAAGACGATGTAGTGGAAGTGTCCGACGACGTAGTAGGTGTCGTGGAGGACGAGGTCGACGGGGATAGAGGCGAGAAACACCCCGGTGACGCCGCCGATGATGAAGTTCTGAACGAAGCCGATACAGAACAGCATCGGCGTCGTCAGGCGGAGTCGCCCGTTCCACATCGTCGTGATCCAGTTGAACGTCTTCACCGCCGAGGGTATGGCGATGGCCAACGAGACGGCCATGAAGCTCGCGCGCAGCCGCGGGTCGATGCCCGTCGCGAACATGTGGTGGGCCCAGACGCCGAAGCTCAGGACGCCGATGGCGAGCGTGGAGTAGACGACGAACTTGAACCCGAACAGCCGCCGGCCCGAGAACCGCGGCAGGATCAGGCTGACGAGGCCCATCGGCGGCAGGACGAGGATGTACACCTCGGGGTGGCCGAAGAACCAGAACAGGTGCTGCCAGAGGATCGGCGACCCGCCGTTGATGAAGAAGCTGGTGCCGAAGTTCCGGTCGAGCAACAGCATGACGATGGCGCTCCCGAGCAGGGGGAACGCGAAGATGATCAGCCCGGACTGGGTGAGGATCGTCCACGAGAAGATGTCGAGGTTAGCCCACGAGACGTTCTCGCCGCGCTCCGAGAAGATGGTCGCGACGAAGTTGATCGCCCCCATCGTCGCCGAGACGCCGGTGAGGTGGAGGCCGAGGAGCATCAGGTCGACCCCGGCGTTCGCCTGGTTGCCGGCGCCGACGCCGGCCGACAGCGGCGTGTACATCGTCCACCCGGTCTGGGCGGGGATGACCCCGGGAATAGGGAGGAATCCGCCCCAGATGAGCAGGGCGCCCGGCGGCAGGAGCCAGAAGGCGATGGCGTTGATCCGCGGGAACGCCATGTCGTCGGCGCCGATGAGTAGCGGGACGAAGTAGTTCGCGAAGGCCGCGATGATCGGGGTCCCGAACAGGAACAGCATCGTGATCCCGTGGCTCGTGAGCAGGGAGTTGTAGAACGTGTTCGAGATGAGCGTCATCCCGGGGTCGACCAGTTCGGTCCGCATCACCATCACCATCAGGCCGCCGACGACGAACGCGACGACGGCGTAGGCGCCGTACAGCATCCCGATGTCCTTGTGGTCGACGGTCGTCAACCACCGGATCACTCCGGCGGGCTTCTCTTCCGACCCGTATCCCGTCTCGCCGCCGGTCACGCCGGCGCCGGCCGGGGTGTAGGACCGCCAGTTCTCGACGCGAGCGAGCCACGCGGCCACGCCCACGAGCAAGAGGCCCATGAGGACGGTCAGGGCCACCTGTCCCGTTAGTGCCATAGCCGCTCTCCGGCGTGAGGGCTCTTGAAAGGATCGGGTTACCCGGCTACGCCGACTGCGTCCCGTCGTCGCCCCGGTCTGTCGCGTCCGCGCCGGCGTCGCCGTCGTCGGACGGCACCCCCGGCTTCTCGGACGCCGCGGGCGCGTCGGCGCGGTCGCCCCCCTCGTCGGGTCCGTGGGTCTCCTCGATCGGCTCCGCCTCGGACGGCGTCGTCTGTCCGGGCAGGAAGACGGGGCCGCTCTTCTCGGCCCCCGCGATGACCTTCGCCGAGAAGTAGGTCAGAATCAACAGCGCGACGAACGGACCGAGCACCAGGCCGAACTGGAGCAGACTCGCCAGACTCGACAGCGGGTCGAACCCGAACGGGGCGAACAGGACGAACACGACCACAAAAAACGCCATGATGAGCAGCGGAACAGCGTTGACCACGAGGTCGAGGAGGGTTTCGCGGTCGAAGATACGCGTGGCCATGGCGTCTCGTTGCGGGGACGAGTACAAGTGAATGTCGATCAGATCGAGCGGGTCGCGCCCCCGCGTCTGGCGGCTCAGACGGAGACCGCGTCGTCGCGGACGAACAGCCGTCCGGCGACGCCCCCCGCGAGGAGGAGCGCGCCAGCGACGAGGACGGCCGCCCCGCGGGTTGGCTGGCCGACGGCGGCGAGGAGGAGCGCGCCCGCGGCGAAACAGAGGAGCGCGAGCATCCCGAGCGCTCCCCACGGCCCGTCGACGTAGCCCGCCTCGTCGCTCATGCCCGCGACGCTCCCGCAGAACAGCACCAGCCCCCCGACTGCGACCGGGAACAGGTCGAAGAGGAGGCCGAGTTCCGAGATGGGGATGCCGAGTGCGACGAACAGCGGCCACGGCGAGGCCGTGCGGTACTGGTCACTGAGTCCCGGGTCCTCGTCCATACCGAGACGTGGGGGCGCAACCCCCAAAGCGTGACGCCTCGCGCCCGGCCTACTGGACTGGGACCCCGCGCCGCGAGAGAAAGTCGGTCACGCCCTTGATCTCGACGGGGCTTCCGACGATCCGGCAGGTCCCGCCCGCCGAAAACACCGAGACGGTAAACTCCTCGGTGAGGTCGTCGCGGTGGCCGTCGATGGCGTCGCACGGCACTACGATCTCCGTGCTGTCGCGGAATGCGGCGGGACCCGACACAACCCAAAGTGAATGCGCGTCCGATATAATCGTGTCGAATATCACCCACAAACGATCGTGTTGGAGTCCGCGGCGGCGGGAACGACAGGCTTCTTTGCCGGCGGTCGCCGACTCGCTCTCGATGGGCCTCGAGGAGGAGATCGAGGAACTCCGCGAGGAGATCGCCGAGACACCGTACAACAAGTCGACGGAGGCACACATCGGTCGGCTGAAGGCGAAACTCGCGGAGAAAAAGGAGGAACTGGAGAAGCGCCAGTCCTCCGGGAGCGGCGGGACCGGCTACGCCGTCGAGAAACACGGCGACGCCACCGTTGCCCTCGTCGGGTTCCCGAGCGTCGGGAAGTCGACGCTCATCAACGCGGTCACCAACGCCGACAGCGAGGTCGCCGCCTACGAGTTCACCACCCTCGAGGTCAACCCCGGGATGCTCCAGTACCGCGGCGCCGACATCCAGATCCTCGACGTTCCCGGCCTCATCGAGGGCGCCGCGGAGAACCGCGGCGGCGGGAAGGCGGTGCTGTCGGTCGTGCGCACCGCCGACCTCGTCGTGTTCGTCCTCTCGCCGTTCGAGATAGCGCAGTACGACCGTCTGAAGCGCGAACTGTACGAGAACAAGGTCCGTCTCGACGCCGAGCCGCCGGACCTGACGGTCCGGAAGACCGGCCGGGGCGGAATCCGGGTGACGACGAGCGACAGCGTGAGTCTCGACGAGGAGACGATCCGGTCGGTGCTCCGCGAGAACGACGTGATCAACGCCGACGTGACGGTGCGGGGCGACCCCACCATCGACGAACTCGTCGACGGCGTGATGGACAACCGGGTCTATCTCCCCTCGACTGTCGTCGTCAACAAGATGGACCTCATCGACCGCGACTACCTCCCGACCGTGGAGGCAGACCTGCGCGAGCGCGGTATCGACCCCGACGACGCCGTCTACATCAGCGCCGAGGAGGGCCGCGGTCTCGACGCCCTGAAAGAGCGCCTGTGGGACGAACTCGGCCTCGTGCGCCTCTACATGGACAAGCCGGGGCGCGGCGTGGACTACGAGGAACCGCTGGTCGTGCGTGAGGGCGACACCGTGGACGACGCGCTGGCGAAACTCGGCGGCTCCTTCGAGGAGCGGTTCAAGTTCGCGCGCGTCACGGGCGAGAGCGCGAAACACGACGAACAGCAGGTCGGCCGCGACCACGTCCTCGCCGACGAGGACGTACTCCGGATCGTCGCGCGGAAGTAGCGGCGGTACGTTCTTTCGGCGCACCGCCGAACCGACCGGTCGATGCCCTCCATCCCTCTCGACCGCACCGACGCCGCGATCCTCGCGTCTGTCGGCCTCCTCGTCCTCGGGGCAGTCTCGGCCAGCGTCGCTCCGACTGTCCGGTACCATCTCCGCCCGGCCGAGGACCCGGCCGCCGTCGCGGCTGCCGACCGCGCGTCGGCGGCGGTCGCGGACGTCCCCGCTTACCGCGTCGCCGTCGGCGGCCGCGCGACGGCCACCCGCGGCGACGAGCGGGCGACGGCCGAGTTCGACGGCAGTTTCCGGGTGAACGCGACGACCCGCCGGATGGCGGCCCGGGCCGCCGTCCGCGACGACGGTCCCACCGGCGACGAGACCGACCGGCTCTACGTCGACGGCTACACCGCCTACCGGCCGTGCTCACGGCCGTCGCTCGGACCCGCCGACGACGTCTTCTACGCGGCCGACCTGCCGCGGAACCGCTCGTGGCGGTCGTACACGTTTCTCGGCGGTCTCGTCGCGGCCTTCGACGCCGCGAAGCTCTACGACGAGGGCGTCGAGACCGTCGGCGGCCGGCGGGCCCGCGAGGTGCGGGTCGTGTTGAACCCCGGTCGGACGGACGAACTGGCGGCCCGGACGGCGCCGTTGGAGGACGACGCCGGCGACGACGAGATCTCCCCGCTCACCGCGCCCGGGGCGACGGATATGCGGGTGTGGATATCGACCGACAGCGGCCGACCCCTGCGGCTTCGCGTCTCGGTGGGGCGGTCCCAGCTTCTCGGTCCCGACGTCACCGCCCGATTTACCTACGACGTGACGTACGGACCGACGACGGCGCCGCTCCCGAACCGGACCGTCGCGGACGAGGACGCCTGCCCGTCGTAGGTCGAACCACGCGACTCATACCGACCCGTCCCGACTCACGGCTGTGTCGTCTCCGCTGCGGTCGGGTCGCGTTCGCCACGGGCGAGGCGGGTACCGCCGCCTCGTACTCGTCCTCGTGCCGCTCGTCTTCCCGTGGTCGGTCCAGGTCTTCACCCGCGCCGACGCGACCCTGCTGTTCCCCTGGGGGCTTGTCAACACCACCCCGCCGACGGTGACCGACCTCTACTCGTTCCTGTTCGTCTACACCGCCGGACTCCCCGACTACATCCTCGCGTGGCCGCTCTCGGTGGCGCTCTATCTCGTCGCCGTCGCGAGCGTCGCCGCCGGCGTCCTCGTCGGGCGCGCCGACGAGGACCGCCGGGTGACCGCCGCGGCCCTCGCGTTCGCTGGCCTCACACAGCTCTCGCTCGCGGTCGGCTTCTCCGTCCAGCCGTACCGCACCGCGTGGCCGACGGGGACGCTCGTCCTCGTTGTCGTCGCGGCCGTACTCTACCGCGACCCGGCCTGACACACGAAGCGTCTGCACCCGGGGGCTCGGACTCGCGTCACACCGACACCGCTCGACCGCGTGATGATGCGCGTCGAGAACCTCGACGCGGCGCTCGACCGGTACACCGGCCACCCGGGGTACGAGGAGAAAGAGCGCAACGAGGCCGAGGCAATTTACCATCGCCTCTCTCCGGCCCCGAGGAGATGGCGGGCGCGGTGCTCGAACTCACGACGAACCGCGACGACCGGAGCTACTGGCCGACGCGTGTGGGCATCTCGCGGTCGCGGTCGGCGACCTCCGCGGGGGCTGGGACCGCTGGTAGACCGCCACGCCGAGGCCTACCGGACCCACGGGGGCTGCGGGGACCGCTACGCGTCCACGAACCCCCCCACGGACACGAGGTCAAGGTGGTCGAACGCGGCCCGGACGAGGGCTCGCTGTTCTCGTTCTGACGCCGAAACGAACGATTTCGCCCGGTCTCAACGCTCGTAATCCGGGTATGCGACACATACTGAAGTTGGCCTCGTGTGTCCCCCCCGTCCAGAGAGCCGCCACGAGTACGGTCTCCCACCCTCGGTATACTCAGATGGACACCACACGCGCCCTCGTCGTCGACATCGCCCCCGACCGTGCGGCCGCGACGGCCGAGCGACTAGAGCAGTGGGTCGGGTCGGTGACCGTGGTCCCCCCCGAGGACGCGGTCGACGCCCTCGCGGACCGCCCGGCCGACGTCGTGGTCGTTCAGGACCGGTCCGAGGCCGGAGCGCGGGCGATCCGCGACCGGATCCGGCGGTCGCGAGACGTGCCGACGGTGGTCGCGGAGGAGGTCGCAGAGACCCCGGACGCGGCCGACCGACTCGCCCGTCGGGTCGTCCGGGCCCTCGGCCGACCGGGCGTCGAGGGCTCGACCCCGGTCCTCTCCGTCGACGACGAGTCGCGGATCCGGCGGGTCTCAGACGAGGCGGCCGCGCTGCTCGACCTCGCCCCGCCCGACGCGCTCGGCCGGCCGCTCGACGACGTGGTCCCGTCGCTCGCGCCGCTTCACGAGACGGTCGCGGCCGTCGCCGCCGACGGCGACTCCCGGTCGGTCACGGTCGAACGCGACGACGGCAGCCACGTCGAGGCGTGGGCGACTGCGGCCCCGGACGGCGTCCACTGTCTCCTGCGTGACGTGACCGACCGGGTCGAGCGCGAGGCGGCGCTGCGGCGCCAGCGCGACCGGCTGGAGGAGTTCGCCCAGACCGTCGCCCACGACCTGTGCAACCCGCTCACGGTCGCGGTCGGTCGGCTGGACCTGCTCGTCGAGACGGCCGGCGTCGACCCGGACAACGAGCACCTCGCCGCCCTCCGGACCGCGCTGGAACGCGCCGACGAACTCATCGACGACACGCTCCAGTTCGCCCGCGAGTCGGCGGTCGACGACCTCGAGACCGTCTCCGTCGCGGAGGTGGCGCGCGCGGCGTGGTCGACGGCGCCCACCGAGTCGGCTACGCTCGAGGTCCGGCCGGTCGGCCGGGTCCTCGCCGACCCCGAGGCGCTCCGGCGCCTGTTCGAGAACCTCTTTCGCAACTCGGTCGAACACGGCCGCTCCGACGTCTGTGTCACGGTCGGCCCGTGCGAACGCGACGACGGCCCCGGCGGCTTCTTCGTCGCCGACGACGGCCCCGGTATCCCCCCCGAGGACCGCGACCGGGTCTTCGAGCGCTCGTACTCGACCACGGGAGGCGGCCTCGGTCTCGCCGTCGTCAGACAGGTCGTGATCGCACACGACTGGTCGGTGCGGGTCACGGAGGGAACAGACGGCGGCGCCCGCTTCGAGGTGACAGACGTCACGATCCTCGACGACTCCGCCGCGGACCCCGATGTCGCGGAGCGGAGGTCGGCCGGCGAGGAGTACGAGGGCCAGTGTGCGGACGGCGGCACCCGGGACTGATCCGCAACGACAAGGGATTTACACGCGGCTCTCGGAGCCGTGCGTATGCCGAGCCCCGCCTCCGACGCGCTCGCGTGGGCCGTCGTCGCCGCGTTCGGCGTCGGCGCCCTCCTCTGGACGCGTCGCGGGCGCGACTCGCGCCTCGCCGTCTCACCGCGCATCGCGCGCGCTATCCTCGTCGGGTCGTGGGGGCTGTTCGCCATGTTCTGGCTCCAGCTCGCCCCGCACTTCTGGCTCGAGAAGCGGTCGTTCATCGAGGCCGGGCTCTCGCTGCTCGCCGTTCCGCTCTGTCTCTACGCCGGCTACGCGTTCTGGCACGGCCGGGACTCGCTCGTCGCGCTCTCCCGCGCCGTCGCGTGGATGGGCCTCATCTACCTGCCGTTCGAGACGATTCCCGCCGTCTCGGTCGCCGGCGTGACCGTCCCCGCCCCCCGCGCCGCCCTCATCCGCGTCGTCACCGACCAGACGATGTGGATCATGAACGTCCTCGGCCACCACCCCGAACTCGTCCGGGGCGACCAGGGCTACCTGAACACGTTCAGGTTCGTCACGCCGGAGGGCCACGTCATCCTGTTCTCGCTCGTACTCGCCTGCACGGGGCTGGGGAGCATCTCGATTTTCGCCGGCCTCGTCGCCGCAGTGGACGCCCCGGTCCGCCGGAAACTCCGGGGACTGGCCGTCGTCGTCCCCGTCATCTACGCGCTGAACCTCGCCCGGACGACGTTCATCGGCCTCGTCTTCGGCAAACAGTATATGCACTGGTTTGCCGACGCCGTCCTCTTCCTGTTCGACGGCTCCGACCCCTACAAGGTCTCGTTTTACCTCTCCGACCGGGTGATCAGCCAGTCGCTCGCGGTGTTCGCCCTCGTCGGCGTCACGTACATTCTCGTGCGCGAACTCCCCGAACTCCTCGCGCTGGTCGAGGACGCGCTCTACCTCCTCACCCGTAACGAGTACGACCTCGCGGCCGCGCTCGACCTGCCGCGCCGGCCGGCGATGGCCGACGGCGGGGTCGACGTCGACGTCGACGAGGACTGAGGCGCCGCTCGCTCGGCTCAGCCGTTCGACTCGTCGTGCGCCTCCAGTACGTCCTCCGGGGCCCCCGCCAGCGTCGCCAGCGCCGACCGCTCGACGTGGTGGAGCGACCCCGGGAGCACGAGCGCGTGGAGCGGGCCGCCGAACGTGCGGTCTGCAAGCGCCGACAGGCGGTCTGCGGCGACGACCGGGTCGGAACTCCCCGCTCGCGCGACGACGACGCCGAGACGGTCCGCCCACCCCTCGGCGAGGAGGCCGGCGGCGACGTCGCCGGTCATGTAGGTTCCGCGGCGCTCGTCGTCGCTTCCCCCCGCACCGGTCGCTCCGTTCGCCGGCCCGGCGCCGCCTCGACGCCCCCTCTCGCGGCCCGCACCCTGCGCGTCACGCTCGGCCCGCCGTGCCCGCTGTTCGTCGTCGGCGGTGATGTCGAGGTAGACGAGGGTGTGGAGCCCCCGGTCGAGGTTCGCCTCCGCGCTCTCGACGACGGAGGGCGGGACCGCGCCCGCACCGTGGGCGTCCGGGAACGGGAGGGTGACGGCCTTTCCGAACCTGTAGTTCTGGAGCCCGCAGAGCCCGGGGACGGCGCTCGCGGCCGAGACGCCGTGGACGACGCGGGTGTCGATCCCTCGCTCCTCGGCGCGCAGGCGCAGGTCGACGTGCGTGGTCGAGACCATGGCGTCGCCGGCGGCGAGAAAACAGACGTCCGCGCGCTCTGCGGCCGAGAGGATCGGCTCCGGGTCGCGTTCGACGCCCGCCCGGTCGCGGACCTCGACGTCGACGTCGATGTCGTGGGCGGCAGTGAGGTCGGCCGCCGTGGTTCCAGCGAGGTCGCTGGTGTAGAACTCCGCGAACGCCCGGTCACAGGATCGAAGCGCCTCGCGCGCGGCGACAGTCACCGACTGCTCGTCGTAGAGGCCGAGGCCGACGAAGGTGAGCACAGACCGCAGGGGTCGCCGCGCCGTTAAACCCCTTCTGCTCGCCCGTGCTCGTTCCCGTTCCCCTTCTGTGTCTGTTCTCCCCCGCTACGTCCGCTTCGCGCGCGCCTCGCGGACGCTGTTGCCGTCGCGCACCAGATCCTCACAGTTCGGACAGACCCTCGGACGCTCCATGCCGTTCGGAGCGAACACGCGCACGTAGTCCTCAGTGACGAACGAGCCACAGTTCTGGCATTCCGGCATACGTCTCCCCCCAACGACTAGTCCGATGTATACCTTTGGCTTCGGTCCGACGCCAGTCAGACGGCGACGAGGTTCCGCAGGTCCGCAGGGTCGGCTCCCGACCGGAGCGCCCGGACGTTCTCGGCGACGACCGCCGCCAGCCGCTCCCAGTGGCGCGGCGTCGACCCGCCGACGTGGGGCGTGATCAGGCAATTCTCCAGCCGCCAGAGCGGGCTCTCCGCCGGCAGGGGCTCCGGGTCGGTCACGTCGAGCGCCGCGCCGCGGACCGCCTCCTCTCCGAGCGCCGCCGCCAGCGCCTCGTGGTCGACCACCCCGCCGCGCGCGACGTTCACGACGACCGCTTCGGGCGGGAGCGTCGCGAGCGCCGTCTCGTCGATCAGGCCCTGGGTGTCGTCGGTCAGCGGGCAGGCGAGCACGAGATAGTCCGTCCGCGCCAGCGCGTCGTGGAGCGCGTCGTAGCCGGCCACCTCGTCCGCCGGGCCGCCCTTCTCCGGAGTGTGCCGGACTGCCAGCCGCTCGACGCCGAACGCGTCGAGACGCTCGACGACGGCGGTCCCGACCGCCCCCTGTCCGACCACGGTGACGGTGGCGCCCCCCAGTTCGCCGGCCTGCCAGTGGCGCCACTCCCGGCGCTCCTGCCGGCCAGGCGCGAGGTGGAGGCGGCGCGCGAACGTCAGGAGATGCGCACACACCTGCTCTGCGATGCCGGGTGCGTGGATGCCGGCCGCGTTCGTCACCGCGACGCCCCGGTCGGTCATCGCCTCGACCGGGAGATGCCCGGTACCCGACGACGCCGCCGCGAACAGCTCCACGCCGTCGAACGCCCCGACCAGCCCCTCGTCCATCCGGACGCCCGTCACGACCGGGGCCTCGCCGGCCAGCCGTCGCTCGGCGGCGGGCGTCGGCGCGTGCGCGACGGAGAGCCCCTCCGCCCGGAGCGCGTCGGCGTAGTCCCGGGTGTCGAGCCCCTCGGTTCCCTCGCGCAGCACCGCGACCGTCGGTCCGCCGTCGTCCGCGTCCATACCCCCGGCCCGCGCGGGGGACCCAAAGCCGTTCGGGCGGAAGGTTCAGGTGCCGACTGCGACACCACGGGTCGTGACACGACTCGTCGCGTTCCGTGACGTGGCCCCGGTCGCAGAGGCGTTCGCGGGCCTCGACGTGGTCGAGGTTCCGAAAGACGGCTACACGACCGCGGAGATACTCGACCACGCCGAGGGCGCACACGCCCTGTTCGTCCACTCCGAGAACGCGTACGGCGCCGACGTGTTCGACGCCCTCCCCGGGCTCCGCGTGGTCGGCAAGCCCGGCTCCGGCATCGACAACATCGACGTCGCCGCGGCGACGGCGCGGGAGATTACGGTCACGCACACGCCGGGGATGAACGCCGACTCGGTCGGCGAGTTCGCGGTCGGGATGCTCGTCTCCCTGCTCAGGAAGGTCGGGACGAGCGAGACCCACCTCCGCGAGGGCGGCTGGCGCTCGCCCGAGTGGTGGGGCCGCGAACTCCGCGGCGAGACGGTCGGCCTCCTCGGTCTCGGCGCGACGGGGACGGCAACGGCAGAGCGTCTCCGTCCGTTCGGCCCCGACCTCGTCGCGCACGACCCGTACGTGGACGAGGCGCACGCAGAGGCGACGGGGACCGAACTGCTGTCTCTGGACGACCTGCTCGACCGCTCGTCGGTCCTCTCGGTTCACGTCCGCCTGACCGACGAGACGCGCGGACTGGTCGGCGCGGACGAACTCGCCCGACTCGGGCCCGAGGGGGTACTTCTCAACACCGCGCGGGCCGAGGTGGTCGAGCGCGACGCCCTCTACGACGCGCTCCGGGACGGAGCTATCGGGGGCGCGGCGCTCGACGTCTTCCACGACGAACCGCCGAGCCCCGACGACCCTCTCTTTGGCTTCGAGAACGTCCTCGCGACGCCACACCTCGCCGGCGCGGGCCGCCAGACGCGGGTCGAGATGCTCGAGACGACCGCCGACTCGGTGGCGAAGATTCTCGCGGGCGACCCGGTCGACGAACGGCTCGTCGCAAACCCGGAGACGCTCTGAGCCGGCGACGAGGAAGGGAAACCGACTTGCCGCGGGGCCGAGGGGTCGGGGGTATGCGAAGCCGAAGGGGTACGCTCGTCCTCGCCGTCGCGCTGGTCCTCGCGCTCGCGGCCCTCCCGGGCGTCGCCGCGGCCGAACAGCGCGCGAGCGGCACCGTGATCGTTGCCGAGGGAGAACAGGTCGACTCGCTGACCGCCACCGGCGGGACCGTGATCGTCCGCGGGACGGTGACGGGCGACGTGGACGCGTACGCCGGCTCGGTCGTCGTCACGGAGTCCGGGGCCGTCGAGGGTGACCTCCAGGCGTACGCTGGCAGCCTCCGGGTCGAGGGAACGGTCGGCGGCAACGTCGTCGCCTACGCCGGCTCCGTCGTCCTGACGGACAGCGGACAGATCCGGGGCTCGCTCGGCGCCGCGGCGGGCGAAGTGACGGTCGCCGGAACTGTTCGCGGCGACGTGACCGCGGGCGCCGCGCTGGTCACGCTCGCGCCCAGCGCGAACGTGCGAAACGACGTGAACTACGACGGCCGACTGGAGCGCGCGCCGGGCGCGACCGTCGGCGGCCAGGTCCGCGCGGCCGACGACCTCGGCCTCGGGCCGGCGCCCCCTGCGCTCCCGCCGGGGACGTTCTTTATCTACGGCGTCCTCTCGAACCTGCTGGTCGGCGGAATCTTGCTCTACGCCGGCGAGGACTTCTCCGTCTCGGCGGCCGAGAACGCGGTACTCGACCCGGGACCTAGCCTGTTCTACGGGCTCGCGGCGGCCGTCGTCGTCCCGGTTGGCCTGCTGGCGCTCGCGATAACGGTCGTCGGCCTGCCCGTCGCGGCTGCCGCCCTCCTCGCGCTCCCGGCACTCGGGTGGGTCGCGGCGGTGCTCGGGCGGTTCGCGCTCGGCGCGTGGCTCGTCTCGTTCGCGGACGTCGACCGGCCGGCAGCGGGGCTGGCGGTCGGTGTCGTCCTCGTGGCGCTCCTCGCGCGAATCCCGTTCCGGGTCGGGGTCGGCGTCCGGGCCGGCGTGTTACTGCTCGGGGTCGGCGCGGGGGTCGTAGAGCTGCGAGCGCGTCTCGGGGAGAGCGGGCGGTACTAAGCCAGCACAGAGTTCGACTCTTCGAGATACTCGTCTTCCCACTCGCGGCGGGCGGCGAGTTCGCGCTGTCCGCGCCGCGTCAGCGTGTAGAAGTTGGTCCGGCGGTCGCGCTGGCCCTTGTCGACCAGTCCCTTCTCGACGAGGGCGTCGAGATTGGGGTAGAGCCGGCCGTGGTGGATCTCTTTCTCGTAGTACGTCTCGAGTTCCTCCTTGATCGCGAGGCCGTGAGGCTCGTCTAACCCCGCGACGGTGTAGAGCAGATCGCGCTGAAACCCGGTCAAATCGTACATGACTCGTCGTACGTATCGGAGGGATTAAATATTGTCGGAAATGTGCGCCGTCGCCGACTGGTCAGGTGTCCTGTGGCGAGGCGTCTCCCAGCCAGCAGTCCCTGACCGGCCCCGGCCAGTCCGCGCGGCTCCCCCACTCCGTCTGGCCGGGAGCGACCGTCACCAGCATCGCTCCGAGGTCCAGCATGTACGCGTACAGGCTGTCGCCGTCTCTCGCGTAGTAGACCCGACGCCAGTCGCGGGCGTTCTCGTCGTCGTTCGCTCTGATCCGTGTGGTCCCCTGTTCGAACACGTTGGCAGCGAGGAGGTCCTCGACCGCCGCACGGGTCGCCTCGGCCGACTCGAACCGCTGGAGGTGGATCGGGACGTTGTCCCCGAAGTTCCGGCCGTGGGGGACGGGTTCGCCGTCGATCTTCTCCGTGTCGGTGCGCGAGACCGTGACGAACGCCTCGTCGAGGTGTCGGTCCGGGAGACGGACGGGCCCGAAGATGTCGGTCCGGTCGACGACGTACGCGTCCATCCGCTGCTGGTCGGGTTTGCCGTCGGTGAGGATGTCGAACCCGCCGGTCGAGCGGTTGTAGGCGTAGACGAGACGGTCGGCGGGTTCGTTCTGGTGGTCCCGGGTGCTGTGGAGGTCCGGGTGGTCGTGGACGTGTGCGGTCACGAGGTGGGTGTCGCCCCACGTGTGGGTGTGGTGCGGGACGCCGTTCGCGTCGATATCGTCCGGTTCGAGGTCGGCGTGAGAGACGGCGACGTAGCCGCTCTTGGGGTGGAACAGCCCGAACGCCATCTTCTTCGAGTCGTCGCGGGTCATCCGGTCGTAGAGCCGCGCGTGGACGACGTCGTTCGGGAACTGGCTCTCGAAGTACGCCCGTTTCGTGTAGTTGCCGTAGAACGTCTGGAGCCGTCCCAGTGCCTCGTCGAGCGCCCGCGTGTCGCCTCGTCCGGCGGCGAGTTTCACCTGCTGAACGTAGACGTTGTTCCCCTTCGTCACCGCCTCCTGCACGGGAAAGTACGGCTGGACGTTCTGCCGGACGAACTCCGCGACGGCGGTCGTCGCGTCCTCCAGCCGCGTGATGCCGCTCTGAGTCACCGACGACGCCCCGCGAAGCTCTCTCGCGACCCCGACGGCCCCGTTCGCGAGCGTTCGGAGCCGCGTCATCGCCCGGTCGCGCTCCGCTCCGAGCCAGACGACGTTCTCCGTCACCAGCCTCGTCTGTGCCGCGAGTTCGGGGTACCGTAGCTGTGGCCCGGGTGTCGCCGTCGCCGTCGGGGTCGCCGTCGCCGCCGGGGTCGGCGTGGCGGTGCCGTCGCTCCCGTCGGGACTGCCCGACCCGCCGTCGCTCCCGTCCGAGCCGTCGTCGCCCGACTCGTCACTACAGCCCGCCAGCGCGACGAGCAGGCCCGTCGCCCCGGTCGCGAGCGCCCGCCGGCGCGAGATCCGGTCGTGGCTCATTTCCAGAACCACCCCAGCGAGAGCGGCGTCGTCCACTCGTCTCCCCGCTCGTCCCACGGCGTCGTACTCGGCGCCGCGACCAGGAGGTACCGACCCGTCCGGAGCAAGAACGCGTAGGTGACGCCCCCGGCCGACTGGTAGAACACCCGCCGCCACTCCTGTCCCCCCAGCGCCGCGGTCTCGTCCGCCGAGACGGCGCTGCTGTCCGAGAGCATCCGCTGGACGGCCCCGACCGCGCGGTCTCCGGTCTCGTACTGCTGGACGTAGACCGGCTGGGAGCGCAGCCCGTGCGACCGGTCGGTGAACGTCAGGTAGGCGCGTGCGGTGCGGTAGGCCGCGACCCCGGTCGCGTCGAACGTCCGCTCGTACCGCGAGACGTCCGTCCGACCGCCGTCGACCTCCGCTCGCTCGACCGGTGCGGTCTGGACGCGTGCGAGGTAGTCCGTCGGGGCGTAGTAGGCCATGACCGCCGCCCGGTCGGTCTCGTCGCCGCCGGTCAGGCGTCGCGCGAACGGCCCGCCGATCGGGTCCGTCGGGAACGTCCGGGCGACGTACGCGTCCGACACGAGCGTCGCGTAGCGCGCGGCCATCTCGTCGAGGACGCGCTGGGCGCCGTCCCAGTCCTCTCGTCCCCGGAGCGTCTCGAGCGTCGAGAGGTGCTGCTCGTTGTACGACCTGACGGTCGGCTCGGCGTCGAAGTGGGGGGCGAGACCCTCGTAGAGGATCGTCTCGACCGACCCGAGCAGGCCACGGAGCCGCTCGATGTCGGCCCGGCTCAGCGACGACTGGCGCGACAGCGTCTTGATCAGGCTCAGCGCCCGCGACCCGGTCGAGAGGTAGCGGTCGACCGTCGGCCGGTACACCCGTGCGAACCACTCCAGTTCCGCGAACACCTGTTCGGCCGCGCTTCCGGTCCGGCTCACCGTCGGGGTCGACGTCGGGGTCGACCTCGGCGTCGACGTCGGGGTCGGTGCCGGGGTCGACCCCGACGTCGACCCACCACCGTTCGCGCCGCCGGAGCCCTCCGCGTTCCCGCCGTCACTCAGCGGGCTGAGCCCGAGACAGCCCCCACTCGCCGCGCTCGCGAGCGCCGATCCCCCCACGAGAACCCGCCGCCGCGTCAGATCCATACGTCCTCTACGCGCTCGCCGGCGGTAAATCGTTCCCGTTCCGGAGTCAGAATCTGATAATCGGCGCGTCCGGTCGGGCCCCGCCGGAGCGAGCCCCCGGCTCGCCCGTCACTCCGCGCGCGGCAGGCGGACCGTGACGACGGTTCCCTGCGGGTCGCTCTCCGCGACCGAGATCTCGCCGCCGACGTTCTCGATCGCCCACCGGACGAGCCACAGGCCGATCCCGGCGGTGTGTTCGAGCTGGGTCTCCGCGCCGCGTTCGAGCGCCCGTCGCCCGACCTCCGAGATCCCGAGCCCGCCGCCGACGACGATCTCGACGACCCCCTCGTCCGGGTCGTCGGTCACCCGCACCAGCACGACCGGGCCGTCGGCCTCGGTCTGTGGATCCCCGAGCGCCGCGACGTCTCTGACAACCGTCGCGTCTCCCTCGGCCGTCGACTCGTGGTCGGCGGCGCTCTCGAGCAGTTCCTCGACCGCGAGCGTCAGCGTCTCGTCGCCCATCACCGCCGCCGTCGCCGGGAGCTCCGTCTCGACGGTCGCCGCCGGGTGGGTGGCGCGGATCCCCTCGAGCGCCCGTTCGACCGTCTCGACCACGTCGATCCGCTCCCGCTCTGTCTGCCGAGGGTCGACGGCGCCCTCGAACTGCCGGACCGCCTCGCCGTGCGCCATGAGGTCGGAGCCGGAGCGCTCGATCGCCGCGGCGGCATCGCGGACCGACTCGTCGTCGGTCGACCGCCTGATGTCGGCGGCGCGCTCGACCACGACGTTGAGCTTGTTCCGCAGGTTGTGCCGGAGTACCCGGTCGAGGACCGACAGCCGCCGCTGGTGTTCCCGGAGGTCGGTCACGTCGTGTGCGACGAGGGTCGTCCCCGCGAACCCCTCCGGGCCGCGCAGCACCGACACGGTCATGACGTACTCCCGTCTGATCCCGTCGGCCCCGACGAGTGACGCCTCGAAGCTCGCCCGGTCGCGTTCGCCGTCGAGTACCTCGCGGATCTGGCGCTCGCCCCGCTCGACGGCTTCGTCGCAGGCCACGGCCGAGGCGTGGCTCCCGACCAGCTCCTCGCGGCTGTAGCCCAGCGTCTCGACCATCGCCTCGTTGACCCGCTGGAACCGCCCCTCGGGGTCGAGGACGCAGATCGGCTCCGTGGCCGTCTCGACGATGGTCTCGTACTCCTCGAGCGCCCGGCCGCGCTCGACGCGGTCCGTGACGTCCTGCTGGAACCCGACGAAGTGACTCACCGCGCCGGACCGGTCGCGGACCGGCGCGACCGTCAGGCGGTTCCAGAACGGCTCGCCGTCCGGGCGGTAGTTCAGGATCTCGACCGACACCGGCCGCTCGTCGTCGATAGCAGCCCGGACCTCCGCGACCGTCTCCTCGTCGGTGTCCGGCCCCTGGAGGAACCGGCAGTTCCGCCCGAGCGCCGCCGCGCGGTCGTAGCCGGTGATCTCGCAGAACGAGTCGTTGGCGTAGACGAGCGGGTTGTCCGACCGGGCCGGGTCGCTGATGGTGATCCCGACGGTCGTCTCGTCCATCGCCCGGCGGTACAGCGCGAGCTGCTGGGACTGCCGGCGCACCCGCAACAGCGCCTCGACCCGCGCGTCGAGTTCGTGCTTCGGCGCGGGCACGACCAGCACGTCGTCGGCGGGTCCGTCGAGCGCCTCGGTCAGCCACGCGTTCGGCCGGCTCCTGTCCTGCTCCGGGACGAGCAGGAGTACCGGGAGGTAGCCGACCGCGCCGCGCCGCCGGGCCGCGAGTGTCTCCTCCGTGCGCCGGTAGCTCTGGGCGTCGACGACACAGAGGTCGACCGCTCCCTGGTCGCCGTCCGGCTCGCCCGCGACGACCTCGTACCGGTCGCTCAGGCGCTCGGCCAGCAGTTCCCGGTCGCGGTCGCCGGCGACCGCCAGCAGAATACGCTCTGTCTCGGTCCCCGTCTGGCCGCCGGCCGGTCCGCGGTCGGCGTCACTCATTCGTCTGTTCGGTCACTCCTCTGGCTCGTCGGCCAGTTCCGGCGTGCCGGTCAGCACGCCCCGCAGGTCGTCGAGCGGCTCCCCGATCCACAGCCCGTCGCCCCCGATCCGCAGTTCGCGGAGCGTCGGCTCGAACGTCCCGAGGCGCTTTTTCAGGACGCCCACTGCCGTCCGGATCTCCCCGCGGAGTTCGAGATACCGCAGGAAGAGGATGTTGTCCGCGAGGTAGCTGATCCCCTCTCGTGTCGGCTTGAACTCGCCCGTGACGCTGCCGGTCTCCTCTATCAGGAGTACCGTCACGCCGACGTTCCGGAGGTAGCGCACGAGCGCGTGGAGCTCCGGGACGAGGTCCGACTCGTCGCCCCGGATCGAGAGCCTGTAGCCCGCGGTCCCGTCGATCATCACCACCTCGGCGCCGCGCTCCTCGACCTCCGCACGCACCCGGTGGGCGAACTCGTCGGAGGAGAGCGCGAGCGGCTCGACGTACTCTATCGACAGCGTGCCGTCCGCGATCAGGTCGTCCATCGGGAGCCCGATCGACCGCGAGCGGTGACGCAGGGACGCCTCGCTCTCCTCGAACAGGTACGCCGCGGCGCGTTCGCCCCGCGCGGCCGCCTCGACGAGGAAATGTGTCCCCGTCGTGCTCTTGCCGACCCCGGTCGGGCCGCTCACCACGGTCACCGTCCCCCGCTCCAGCCCGCCGCCGAGCAGGGCGTCCAGCCCGGCGACGCCCGAGCCGGTCTGTCCGAGGTCGAACTCGCGGTCGTGTTCGCCCGGTACGAGCTTCGGGAACACCGTGATCCCCGTCTCGTCGATGCAGAGCGCGTGGTCTCCGTCCCGAAAGCCGGAGCCGCGGAACTTCCCGACGCTCAGCGACCGGCCCGCCGGCCCGCGGGTGAGGGTGATCGCCCCGTCACAGATGTACTGGAGGTCGTCGTCCGGCCGGGTCGACGTCGGCTGGGTCGTGAACAGCGTGGTCGCCTCGCGGTTCTCGAGGTAGCTCATCAGCCCGGCGACCTCCTGCCGGAACTGGAAGTCGTCGGCCGAGAGATACTGGAGCTGGGTGATCGGGTCGACGAAGACGCGGTCGGGGTCGACCCGCTCGACCGCCGCGACAATCTGGTCTGTCACCGACCGGCTCTCGACCTCGTCGGGGGCGAAGACGCTGTACTGTTGCTCGTCGAGGAACCGGTCGGCGTCGGGGCTCAGGTCGAGTATCTCGACGCCCGCGAGGTCGAACCCGAGCGTCGCCGCGTTCGCGCGCACGCTCTCCGCCGGCTCCTCGAACGCGACGAACAGGCAGGACTCGCCCGCCTCCACGCCCGCCGTCAGGTAGTGAAAGCCGACGATCGTCTTGCCCGTCCCCGCCTCGCCACGGAGCATGTACGACCGCGCCGGGAGCAACCCCCCGGAGAGTACCTCGTCGGCGCCCGGGATCCCCGTCCCCAGACGGTCGGCTGCGCCCGTCTTCATTTCCGCGTCGTTCACCCCGGCCCGGAATAAATCCACGTACCGAACCCCGACGCCGGTATCGCCGGAGCGACAGAGCCGAAACGGCCCCGAGAGCCCCACCCGCCGAGCGAGGGCTCGCTGGGACGCCGCTCGGCCTCTCCCCGCCCGCGGGGCCGCTTGTCGCCGGATTATGACGTCGAGCCGACCCCGCGTCTCCGGACGCGACACGCCGGCCTCGTGGGGGTCTTCGACCGGCTCCCGGGCTCTTACTCTAGCTGGTGGTAGTCGAGTTCGTGGCCCTCGTCCAGTGCGGCCTGGACGGCCTCGCTCGGCGCGTCGACGGACGTCGTCCGGGTCGTCGTGCCGCCGAGGTCGGCGTGTGCGTACCGGATGTTGCGGCGCCAGCTCTCGTCGGTGTCCGGGTAGTCGGTCCGGTAGTGTGCGCCGCGAGACTCGGTCCGCTCGCGGGCACCCTGGAGGACGGTTTCGGCGACCGTCAGGCTGAACCCGAGGTCGATGGCGTACTCGAACGACCGGCTCGTGACTGGACCGACCGAGAGGTCTTCGGCCTGGTCGCGAACGCGGTCGAGGGCGTCGAGTCCGGCGGCGAGCGACGCCTCGTCCCGGAGGAGCCCGGCGTGGTCCCACATGAGCGACCGAAGCTCCGCGACGACGGCTTCGACGTCGTGCGCGCCGTCGCTGTTCGCCAACTCGGCGAGCCCGGCGAGGTGTGACTCGGCGACGCTCTCGACCAGGTCGTCGGGAACCGAGCCCGGGCCGCCGACCCGGTCGGCGATGCGCTCGCCGGCGACGACGCCGTACGCGACCGTCTCGGCCAGGGAGTTACCGCCGAGCCGGTTCGCACCGTGGACGCCGGCCATCGTCTCGCCGACCGCGAACAGTCCGTCGACGTCGGTCTCGCCGTGGTCGTCGACGGCTACCCCGCCCATCCCGTAGTGGGCAGTCGGGGCCACCTCGACCGGCTCTTCGGCGAGGTCGACGCCGAGGTCGGCGAACCGCTCGTACATCCGGGGCAGTCGCTCCTGGATGAACCCGGACTCGCGGTGCGAGATGTCGAGGTAGACACCGCCGTGTTCGGACCCGCGGCCCTCGGCGACCTCCTGTGCGATGGCACGGGCCACGACGTCGCGGGCGTCGAGTTCCATCTGGTCGGGCGAGTACCGCTCCATGAACCGCTCGCCCTCCGCGTTGTACAGCCGGCCGCCCTCGCCGCGAACCGCCTCGGTGACCAGCCGTCCGCTCCACGGCGCCCACTCGGGGTCGGACTCGTCGACGGCCATTCCGGTCGGGTGGAACTGGACGAACTCCATGTCCATCAGTTCGGCTCCTGCGTCGTAGGCTAGCGCCGGCCCGTCGCCGTTGTTCTCGTCGTCGCGCGAGGTGTGTCGGTCGTAGACTGCCGCGTACCCGCCCGCCGCGAGCACGACGGCACCGGCGTTGAACAGGAGAAAGTCGCCGGTGTCCATGTCGAATCCGACCGCGCCGTACGCCCGCTGGCCGTCGGAGACGAGCTTGGTGACCATCACGTTCTCACGGTACGGCACCTCGAGCGACTGCGCCCGCTCGACGAGGGTGTCCATGAGCGACTCGCCGGTGTGGTCGCCCGCGAACGCCGTCCGGCGGAACGACTGGGCGCCGAAGTAGCGCTGGTCGATCCCGCCGTCGTCCGTCCGGGAGTAGTCCATCCCCCACTCGTCGAGTTCGCGCAGGCGCTCGGGCATCTGCTTGGCAACCGTCTCCACCTTCGCGGGGTCGTTGACGAAGTGACCCTCGTTGAGCGTGTCCGCGGCGTGGATCTCCCACGAGTCCTCCGGGTCGTGGGTGCCGAGCGCACCGTTGATCCCGCCCCGAGCCCACGTGGTGTGGGCGTCGCCGTGGCTCCGCTTCCCCAGGACGAGGACGTCATCGACGCCGCGTTCGGCCAGTTCGATCGCGGTGCGGGCGCCCGCCGCGCCGGCACCGATCACCAGTACCGACACGTCGACCGTCTCGTACTCGGGGGCGCTCGCCGCCGCGTCGATATCCGTGTTCACACGAACAGTACGTGTCGCGGGTACTTAAACCGGTCGCGCGTGCGCGCACGAGAGGACGACCGCCCTCGCACACGGTCGACGGCGTCGTCGAACGCCCGCCAGGTGGTGTGGCGCAGTTCGATCGCCGACAGATCCCCGTCCCCCGACCCGGCGGCCAACCTCGACGAGACGTGCCAGGGTCGCCTGCCGGGTGACCGTCTCGCCGGCGCGGGGCTCGGCCCACTCGTGGACGACCCCCGTCTCGTCGTCTCTCTCGACTGCCGTCGTCACGCTCGGGCGTCGCCTCCGAGACGTTCTACCGACGAACCACCCCGGCAGTTCAAACCCACGTGGTACGTACGCCTCGCGTGGAGCCGATACTCTCGTCGACGGAGCGGTCGAAGGTGGACGACCGGCCGGACACGGCGTTCTACGACCAGCCCCGGTTCGTCACGCACGCCGACGACGGCTTTCGCGGGCGGCTGACCGACCTGTACGCGGCGGAGGTCGACGCCGACGACCGGGTGTTCGACGCGATGTCGTCGTGGGTGTCACATCTCCCGGACCGCGAGTTCGAGCGGGTGGTCGGCCACGGGCTGAACGCGGCCGAACTCGACCGGAACGACCGGCTCGACGACTGGTTCGTCCAGGACCTGAACGAGGAGGCCCGGCTCCCGCTCGAGGACGGGGCGTTCGACGCCGTCACCTGTGCGCTGTCGGTCCAGTACCTCCAGCATCCCGTCGCCGTCGCCCGGGAGTTCCGGCGCGTACTCGCTCCCGGCGGCGTGGTGATCGTCTCGTTCACCGACCGGATGTTTCCGACGAAGGCCGTTCGGGCGTGGCGCGAGGCCTCGGCCGACGACCGGGTCGACCTGGTGTCGCGCTATCTCGACGCCGCCGGCGGGTTCGACCGCCCCCGGGTCGTCCGTGCGCGGCCCGAGTCCGACCCGTTCTACGCGGTCGTCGCTCGGGCGCTCGCGTGAGCGGCGTCGACCGACGGGCGAACGGAGGACTCCCGACCGGCGAGGAGCCCCGGCGTGCTCGAACCGGCGGTCTACGTCGCGAAGTAACTCGTGAAGAACCCGGAGAGGAACGACGACAGTCCGACCGCGAGCGCCACCTCTGTCAGGTCCCACGGGCCGTCCTCGTCGTCCGCGAGCGCGACCGTGATGCCGACGCTGATGACGAGCGAGACGATACCGTTCACGAGGTCAGTGCCGAGCCCCATGCCTCCCCCTTGGAGCGCGACCGACACGTGAGTTCCGGTCGCTGCGGCCCCCGGAGGGTGATGCCGTCCCGGCCCCACGAACCGGCGAGACGCCCGAGAATTCGGGCCCGTTCCGCGAGGAACGCGAGGAAGGTGATGAACGCGAGAGGTCGGCCGCGGACCGTCGGCGCGCGCCTCGACGACCCGTCCCGCGGCCGGGAGGACAGACTCGTCGGCGCGTACGGTCCGAAGCGGTCTAACCCCCGCAGGTCCTTGTAGACCTGTGCGCCTGTACTGGCACCAACGCGACCTGCGGACCCGCGACGTCGTCGGCCTGACCGTCGCCGCGCGCGACGAGACGGTCCTTCCGGTGTACGTCTACGACGCCGACGCATTCGGCCACGTCGGACGACGCGACTACGGCTTCCAGATGCGGGGCGTCCGGGCGCTGAAGCGGCGTTACCGCGAACTCGGGAGCGACCTCGTCGTCCGGTCGGGCGACACCGCCGCGGAGCTGGCGGCGCTCGCCGACGAGTACGACGCCGACGCCGTCTATCACGCCGAGCACTACCGGCCCGCCCGCCGCGAGCGCCAGGAGGCGGTCCGCGAGCGGTTCGCGGGGACGGACGTCGACGTCGAGTCCCGGACCGACCTCGTGCTGGTCGCGCCCGGCCGCCTCGACGACACCTACCCGACCCACTCGCAGTTCCACGGCGACTGGGAGCAGGCCCCGAAGGCGACGCCGTACGCCGAGCCGGAGCCGGCGTCGCTGGCCGGCGTGACCGACGGGACGACCGTCCCGGTCCCGGAGGTGGAGATCGACCTGCCCGAGGCGGGCTACGCGGCCGCCCGGGAGCGGTTCGACAGGTTCCTCGACGCCGGGATCTACAGCTACGCCGACACCCGTGACGACCTCTCGCGAGCCGTCGAGGCGCCGACCCGGGCCGTCTCGCGCATGTCGCCGTATCTCGCCGCGGGGATGATCGGGATTCGCGAGATGTGGGCGGACGCGAGCGACCGGTACGAGGCGGTCCACGGCCGCGAGCGCAAGAACGTCGACAAATACCGCTACGAACTCTCCTGGCGCGAACACAACTACCACCTGCTCGCGCACAACCCCGGCCTGGGCGAGCGCAACTACGAGACGTTTCCGAACGAGATCGAGTGGCGGAACGACGAGGCTGACCTCGAGGCCTGGAAGCGCGGCGAGACGGGCTACCCGCTGGTCGACGCGGGAATGCGCCAGCTCGAACAGGAGGGGTACGTCCACAACCGCCCGCGACAGGTGGTCGCGAGTTTCCTCACGAAACACCTGCTGGTCGACTGGCGCGCCGGCGCCCGTCACTTCCGGGAGCGACTGGTCGACCACGACTACGCCTCGAACAGCGGCAACTGGCAGTGGACCGCCTCGACTGGCACCGACTCCGTCGACGTCCGGATCTTCGACCCGGTCAGCCAGATGTCGAAGTACGACGGCGACGCGACCTACGTGAAAGAGTACGTGCCGGAGCTTCGGGACGTGCCCGCCGGAACGGTCGTGGACTGGCCGACGCTCTCGAAGCGCGAGCGCGACCGACACGCCCCCGACTATCCGGACCCCATCGTCGATCGGAACGAGGGGTACGAGCGCGCCCAGCGCGTCTTCGAGCGGGCACTGGGGAAGCGGTAGCACGGCGTACCCTCGGCTGCCCGGGACTGCGAGCCCGCGCCCTCCGGCCGCGAACCCTGACTCGGCCGCGTCACGACCCGACCCTACGCCTCGCGAACCCGGCGCAGGGCGCGCTCTTTCCCGTCCGCCTCGATCATCACGTCCGAGCGCTCGCGAAGCCACGTCGGCACGCGCGCCGGGAACTCGGCGTGGGCCTGTGGCCGGGCGTCGGCGCCGTGGAGTCGCGCCGGCTCGGAGTAGTGGGTCGTCGGCCGGACGTCGCCCCACGTCGCGGCGGCGGCGTCGAACGCCTCGCGGTAGGTCAGCCCCCGGTCGGTGAACGTGTGGTGGTGGTAGTCGAACACGACCGGAACGACGGTCCCCTCGAGGGCGTCGACGAG
This sequence comes from Haloferacaceae archaeon, assembly GCA_042217165.1. Lineage (GTDB taxonomy): Archaea > Halobacteriota > Halobacteria > Halobacteriales > Haloferacaceae > A07HB70. The sequence goes on from JBDGTD010000021.1 coordinate 56,561, forward strand.
TTCGGGCACGCTCCAGAGGCTCTCGCGGTCGTCGTTCTCGACGGTCAATCGCTGTCGTGCGCCGGGAGAGAGTTCGCCGATCGCGTCGCGAAAGCGCCCGGCCGTCGCGGCCTTGTCGCCGTAGGTCGCGCCGATGTGGACGTTGATACCGTAGTACGGCGACCGGTCGAGACCCATCAGGTCGAGCCAGTCGGCGTGGTACTCGACGGCCCCGACAGAGTTCGCACGGGTGTCGGCGTCGTCGCTCCCGAGCCGGCACCAGTAGTTCGGGTGGAAGGTGAGCCGGAGCCCCTCGCGCTCGACCAGGTCGCCGACGCGCTCGGCCGCCTCACGGAGCGCCTCGTAGTCCGGGAGGTCCGCGAGGTCGAACTGCGAGTTCCACGGCACCAGCGACGAGGTACAGCGGTAGAACCGGATCTCGTTCGCGACGTTCCACTCGAGGATCGCGTGGAGGTCTCGCACGTTCTGGAGCGCGAGTTCCGAGGCGTACGCGAGGCCACGCTCCTCGAAGGTTGCCTGCTGCATGTCGCGGTTACACCGGAGTGGCGGGTCGCGCTCCCGGAGGGTGTGGTTCATACAGGCGTAGCCGAGCATCAGTTACGCGTGGTCGGGGACCGGCAGGGATAGGCACGCGGGTGTCTGCCCGGGTCGACGACCCGGGCTGGCATACTCCCGACGGCCCGTGGTCAGTCGCCGACGGGAGTGACGCGACCGCCACCGAGTCGCCGGAGGGCGTACTCGGCGCCGGCGACGACGAGCACCACGGCGAGGACGACGACCCACGCGCCGACGTAGAGCGCGTGTGGCCCTTCGACGCCGCCGGTCAGCTCTGCCCGGACGTCGAACAGCGCCGCAAGCGCCAGCAGCGTCGCGGGCGCGACCAGTCGGTGACGGACCAGGAGGTAGATCGGTGTCGTCGCGACCAGCCACAGCCCGATCCCGGCGTAGAGAACGACCAGCCAGTCGGGGGATGCGCTGACCCCGACCCCGAGTCGGACGGCGAGCCAGCCCATCGCGACCGCGTGGAGGAGTCCCGCCGTCGCCGCCGTCAGGACGCCCCGCGGCCGCGAGACAGGAACCGACAGCCACGGGACCGACCGACTCGGCGGCAGCGGCTGCCACGACGCCCGAGCGACGTACTCGACCCCCCCGAGAAACAGGAACCCAACCGTCCAGGCCGTCGCGCTGGTCATGTACCGGACGGCGTAGAGGCCGTCTTCGACGACCACGATACCGGTCGGTTCGGCGAGCCGTTCGACCTCGGACAGGTCCCGGAACGTCGGCCCGGGTGGGGTGAGCTCTAGCCAGAGGACGGCGCCGGCCGTCACGAGGAGCGCGAGGACGGGGAGGACGAGGCGATACCGGTGCCAGGCGTAGACCGGAACGGCGGCGACGAGTGCGAGGCCGCCGTAGCGCCACGCGGCGCCGAGCAGCGAGTACGCACCGGGGCCGACGTCGTAGCCGAGGTGGAGGGCAACGCCGAGGACGACGCCGACGTGGACCAGTCCGCAGCCGAGAGCGAGGGCGCGCGACCGGGTGGCAGACACGGGGGCACCTGTGTCCGCCACCGAATTGTGCGTACCGGGTGGTGCAACGACGGGACGCTCTGGACGGGCTACGACCTGGCGGTGGCTCGGTGCCCGGAGGCCCCCGCCTCGGCCCTGCACTCTCGGCAGGAAGAGACCAGCATCGCCGACCGAAAGCCCGAGTACGGCCGGTCCCCTCCCGAGATCTGTGTCGGATCGTCGCCCGGTCAGCGTGGTTCTCCCGACCCCCGAGTGGACGCCGGCGTGTGACGACGTCGCCGGCCGGGCGACGAACTGTTCGTCGTCTGTGACTCGTCGTCCGACCCGCTCGCGGAGTACGACCCGGAGCGGGCCGACACCGACGCGGGAGCGACGGTGCGAGTGCCGGTCGCCGGCGAGCCGACCGGATGCTCGGGAAAGGCGAACGCGGTGGCTCACGCCTGCTCACGGGCGAGTCACGACCGCCCCGTCTGGACCGACGCCGACGTCCGCCGCGACACGGGATGGCTCGGCCGACTGGTCGCCGCGGGCGAGGCGCACGGGCCGGCGACGGCAGTCCCGGTGTTTCGCGGCGGCGGCTGGTGGCGACTCGTCGAGCCGTGGACCGCGGCGCTGTTCAGCCTCCCGCAGGTGCTCTGTCTCGGCAGTCCCGGCCTGTACGGTCGGGACCGCGCTCGCGCTCGGTCGTCTCGGTGTGCCCCGACGGAGCGCCGCCGTCGCGGGTGTCGCCTGCGACGAGGTGGTCTGGACCGGCCGTCGCTATCGGTATCGCGACGACGAGTCCGTCACGGTTCTCGGGCGAGCCGGCGACACCGCCGGTCGGGAGACGCGAGACGACTGACGGGCGTGTCGGCTCGTCGCTGGACGTCTCTGGCCGCCGGGTGTTGGTCACGAGGCCGCGCCGTGGATGTGCGGCGCCGTGTCTCCGTCCCCGGCAACGCCACGGTCTGTCCTGTCCTCGCGTCCGATAGCCCGTCGGCGAGCCGCTGTGGCTTCGGCGTCGCCGGCTGTACGACCGGCGCTCAGTAGGCGGGTGTCACCGTCTCGTCCGGGCCGTAGTCGCCGGTGTACGGCTGTCCGCACTCGCCGCCGGACACCGCGCGAACGCGGCGCCGCCGCGTCGTGTCGCTTCGTGTCGTGGCCACGACACGGCTAACTACTCTGCCGGGTCTTCGCGCCGCGGTGGGTGACCTCCCGCAGCGCGCCCCACCGACGACGGCGACCTCGGCCGCAGTCGCACTGCTACCGTCAGCCGGGACTTCCGAGTCGTCGGCGCCGCCGTACTGTGACGGATAGATGGCGCTGGTTTACCAGCCCGAGAGCAGGTTCCAGCGACCGCACCGAGGGGGCGCAAGTTGGTCGGCGAAGCCGACGTGACTCAGACGCCGTACTCTGTCACTCCCAGTATCGCCCCACACTCCGAGCACTCCCAGACGGTGGCGTCGCTGAACCTGGCGTCTGTATCACTTTCGACCACCTCGAGTAACTCCTCTCCGCAGGCATCACAGATTCCCACGTCGGCCGGAGGCCGTCGAAATACAAAGTCAACACGGTGTCCGAGAGAGCGTCGCATCCCTTCGACAGGGCGCATCACCTCCGAATACTGTCGGACTGCCGTGATCGATACGCCCGCTGTGTCTCACGGGCGCTTCCTGACAGCACCCGGGGGTTCGCTCAGACGCCGCCGAGCAGAGAGCGCGAGCCGGTCAACGATACGTTCCGAACGCCACCACAGCGACACCGAGCACGATAACAAAGACTGCGGGAAGAACCGCTCCAGAGAACCCCCGTATCGCCGCGATCGAGCCGCCACTAACGCCGACACCGATAGAGAGAACACCGGCAGATACTGTTCGATTCACGTCCGACGTTGTGTCTGCGGCTGCAATAAATGCAGTATCTGTATCTCGCACACCGCTATTGACGACCGGCTAGTTCCAGTACCCGTGCTACATACAGCACGTCGTTCACCCGGAGTCACAACGGAGTTCACCGCGACTGACTCGCTGTAGCCGTTCGCTGGAACACCCGCGCAGCGGGAGTGAATTAGCTGCTCATTTCACCATCAGCTATCGGTTGGGGGGGCCCCCATCGCGCCTGGCAGATGGGGACAGGGACCCGGAGACTCGTGGTGGCATCGGTCGTCGATTTCGCCACCGTATCCGGGGTCGCGTTTCTGGAAGCACGGCTCTCCGCCGGTCCACGCCGAGAACGGCTCCTGTAACCGAGGATTGGGGGTTCGGTGTGATTGGATACGACGCGGGTGGAGACGCCGTCACCACCTGTACGAACGACGCGACGGGTAACGGCGGCGAAGTCACAGGCGTCCCGTCGGGGCGATAGAGAACGTGCCGGTCTCCGCGTCATCACCGGCGCGTCTCGTCGAAGCGGACGTCGGCGTGGTCGGTATCGAGGCTGTCGACGACTGACTCCCGTCTAATAACACTCCACGACCGTTCCGTCCTCGACGGGATCAGGGACTGCCGACTCGGTCGGCAGGAAGTTCGCTGCCGCACGCCAGACGGCCGCTTCGGTCACGAGATACGCCGCGATACGGCGCTCCCCGTCGAAGTTCCCGGTCGAGTCGGTCTGCGGGTCGAAGTTCACCGTGCCGGAGATCGTCCCCAGAACCGTGACGACGACGTGACCGGCGGCCGCCCTGCGGACGGCTGTCTCCGGTGAGAAGTCCACGCCGGTTATCGGAGCGTCGTACCACGTCGACACCTCCCGCCGTCGATACGCGATCTCGTACTGTTCGGCGTACTGCTCGACTGCCGATGGCTCTAGTGAGGCCGGTGGGTCGGGGAGGGACGGGACCGGGAGTCCGTCGGGGTGTGGCTCTGCCGGGGGAACGCGCGGGGAGGTCGGGCAGTTCGTCGGCGTCGGCACTGGCGGTGCGGTTGATGTCGATGTCGTTACTGGGGACGTCGTCGCCTGCGGCGACGAGATGCGCGACGCCGTGGTCGGTGTCCCGGTACTGTCCTCTCTGATGCCTGCTGTACAGCCCCCAAAGAGTGCTGTACTCGCCCCGAGAGCACTCAGCAGTACCCGTCGACGCATACAGGCCGAAGCGACAGAACACCCAAGTCGGTTCCGGAGGCTCAGACGGCTGTTTGAGCCACAGCCGTCGAAACACAGAGTCAGTACAGTGTCCGAGAGAGCGTCGCATCCCTTCGACAGGGCGCATCACCCCCGAATACTGTCGGACTGCCGTGATCGATACGCCCGCTGTGTCTCACGGGCGCTTCCTGGTGGTTTCTCGGTGACTGTTCCGGGCCCGTGCGAGATGCCGGGCACGAGTCTCGTGACGAGCGGCGGACCGTCATTCTCGGCGGGTGTCGAGGCCTACGAGACGCGAATTTCGGCGCGTATCTACTCCATCCACGCGGCGAGACGGCGCAACACCGGAGCGAAGCCCACCATCACAACGCCGACGAGACGGACGCGACGCGTCGCGTTTTCGCGGGGGTGGAACCCGACGGCCAGCACGCGTTCGTAGCCCCAACTGGCGAGTCCGAGCAGTCGGTTCGGGACGGCGAGGTGAACGAGGCCAGCGAGCGCGCTTACCACGGCACTCACGCGCAACAGGGCAGGCAGTGACGGCATCGGTTGTCGTTGTAGCGAACAGTTGATGTGTCTGTCTCTGCTGAAGACGGCCTCTGTATCTCGCGTGCCGCTATCGACGACTGGCTGGTTCCAGTAGTCGTGCAAGATACAGAGCGCGTCTGTTCACGGGACGCCCCGAGCCACGGAGCCGACGTAGTAGGGCGCTGGCGGTGAAACGAGACGGACGACTCCGGGGCTATTGAAGCGCTCACGACCCCGAAGGGAGGTTCGAACGGAGTACCCGAGGCCGAGACGAAATAGAAGCGGCCGACCTCGTCGTCTGTACGCTCCTCACCCGAGTACTGGACCCGAGGAACAGGCTGCGGCGGGGGTCGAAGGAATCGCCTCACAGTCAGTTAGTACCGACGTGTTACCCGAAGGCTACGCTGCGAGGCTCCACGCTATCTGGTTAGTCGATAGAGGCAAAATGTCCAAGCCGGTGGAGGGATTTGAACCCTCGGCCTATTCCTTACGAAGGAATCGCTCTGCCAGCTGAGCTACACCGGCACCGCTTCTCTATACCCCGGTCCGGAGAAAAAGCGTTCCGACTTCGGCCTCGCGGCGCCTCCGCCGG
>JBDGTD010000038.1:0-54642 GCA_042217165.1 Haloferacaceae archaeon
CAAGGCGACTACGACGACGCCCGCGACTATCATCAGCAGAGTCTCGAACTCAAAGAGGAACTCGGCGATTACCGAGGTGAACTGAGGACAATCCGGAATCAAATCCGAACTGAACGTGCGACGGACAACATTTCAGCGGCACGTAAACACTGCGAGGCAGCGTTCGACCGGCTCGACGATATTGACCGCAATCTCCCAGATGAACGGGCTCGTATCGAATCGCTCTGTGAGGACCTCGACGACGAGTAGCGGTACGCAGTCGCGACTCAGATCAGGTCGGCCCGATCAACATGGGGACAGACCGTAGCACGCTGGGCCCTCAGCATGCACCTCTATTATCCGGTCGATATGAGAGACGCGCTGTGTATTCACCACGGTTGTCGAAAACTATCTCCCATTGAGATTGCCAACGAGATGCGTGATTTACTACGTTGAATTCGAGATCACGAAATCGATCCTCCAGCTATACGAACCGTCAGGGTTCGATGACGGCTGCCTCGTCGCACAGATGATGGACGAGGGATTCGGATATCTCTACGCTTTCGACGCCAATCACAGTTGACCAGACGACATCTATCGTCTCGATACGGGATGAATCCATTACGATCGAATAGATAGCACCGGATTCGAAGGTCGGGGTTCTACCCTTCGGTTCCCCTAACTATGATGGACTGAGATACCCCTTTCCGATGGGGGTGGCCCCCTTTTCACCTACGGTCGAATCGGTACGTTTCCCCCGATACAATCGGTAGTGGGTGGGTCGACCCCCCAGTCGATGCGGTATCTCCCCCCTCCGAGACAGGCGGTAGTGGGGGCCGAACCCCTCCTACCGTGGGGTATCGAATCGGTCGTACTCCCCCGATCAGGGGGGAAAGGGTGGCTGACGACCCCACCCGAGGAGGTCGGTAGCCCTTTGGCCGTTGCTGGCCGGGGAAGTCGACCCCTCAGAATCGGGAGAGTTGGGGTCGGTAGAGGGGGCCCGATGGGGTATAGCAGGGGGCAGTATCAGAGGAGAGAGGGGGTCACTCCCCAAAATCTGCCGAGCGAATCGCTACAGGATAGACTTTATTCACACACGGGCCCAACTCAGGTACATGGCGACCGAATCCGTCGGGATCGTTTCCGGCGACGAGTCGGACATCCACGACGAGCCCCATATCGACGGGAGTCGGATCACGGTCCGATACATCCACGCCCGGGTCGAGGAGCGTGGACTGCGACCCGAGACGGTGGCCGATCGCCACAATCTCGATCTCGCGGATGTCTACGCGGCGCTGGCCTACTACCACAATCATCCCGAAGAGATGCGCGAGGTCGAGGAGCGCCGCAAGCGTCTCAGCGAGCAGGCCGAAGAGATGACGACCCTCACCCCTCCCGAGGAGTGACGGAATGTCGTATCGGTTGCTGCTGGACGAGAACATCGAGCACGAGGTACACCACCGGCTGGAAAATCTTGGTCACGACGTGGAGCATGTTGACTTCGTCGGCGCGTTAGGGAAGGGGGCGACCGACTCCGAACTGGCGGCCTTTTCGAAGCGAACCGATCGCACGATCGTCACCTACGACGACGATTTCATCGAAGCGACGCCACCGAGCCAGTATCGGGCGACGATCTTCTTCGAGGACGACACGATGTCCGCGAAGGAGGTCGCGGAAATCGTTCACGAGATGTCGAAGGCATATCCGCACGACCAGGTAATCGGTCTCCAGAAGGCGGGCCGTGAGTGGTTGTAGATCCGTCTCGCGGGGAAATTTCGTGGGAGGTACTTCCCCGTGCATTCTGGCGCGATGCGCTCGATTTGCCAATCTAAGAGTCTTCGGTCCTGCCCCCACCCGACACCATTACATAACTCTAATCCGTCGCCTGATTAATGTCATCAGATTCCTTCGCTCTGTCACGCAGATTCTCGATTTGCTTTCTGATATCTGGCATTCAGTGAGTACCCTATCTTTATTAAGTGGGAATTTGAATCCTCCGGTCATGTCCCGGCATAGGCTCTCGTGTCCGCCTTTCTAAGAGGAGTGGCTCCGGGAGGGAGGCCGTGACCCGAGTAACGGCCAGTTGCGACCACAGGTCCTGTTAGTCCGTGTAGCGGGAGGCTGTCGGTGGGGCAGAACGGTCCTTACCACAGCCGCCGCCGTCCGAGTTCATCACAGTCTGGCATCACCGGGTTCGTCGGGACGGAGTATAGCAGTCGCCGCGCGACGCCTGCTGACGGGCTGACCAGCGCTAGATGTCGGCGGCGTTCGCGGCCCGACCCGCCGCCGCGCGCGACGACGGTGCGGTCGTGGGCGCGGGGCGCCGTCACGGCGCGACGGGGGGTATCGTCTGAGCGTGCACACGACCGAATGGTTCAACAACTCTCAAATGCACACATTCGTATGACTGATAATGACGCGTCCCACGGGCCTCGGGGACGCATTCTCGGGTCGATTGCGGATCTCAACCGGGCCGAAACGGTCGAGGCGGCGGTCGCTCGCGCGGTCGAGGTTGCGGAGACAGCCTTCGACCAGCCGGTGGTGAGTCTCTGCGAGTACGACCCGGAGACCGGCACGACAGCGTCGATCGGGTCGACCGCGCCGCCGTCGAGCCGAGCCACCGCCGCTCCGGACCGGATACCGGACCCGGTCGCCCGCCGACTCGACGAGCCCGAGGACGACCGACCGGCGGCCGACACGCCCGACGTGACGGTCGACACCGACCCCCGAGAGCCGCTCGGCGCCGAAGCGCTCGTCCCCGTCGGTCGCACCCGGGTACTGCGTCTCGGCGTGACGGACCCGGAGGGCCTCGACGAGACGGGGCTGGCCGCTGTCGAAGGGATCGCGACGACGCTGGAAGCGGCGCTCGCCCGGATCGACCGCCGACGGCAGACGAGCGTGGACTGCGAAGCCGCCCGTGCGGCCTTCGACGGGGCCGACGATGCCACGTTCGTCAGCGATACCGACGGCGGCCTGGTGGCCGCCAACAGCGCGGCGGTCGAACTGACGGGCCGTGACCGGGCGGAGCTGCTGACGACGGGGCTCTCCGAGATTCACGGCGAGGCGGCAGCGGCCGTCGCGGACCACCTCGAAAGCGCCGCGTCCGGGGCGACGGCGTCGCTCGCGACGACGCTCCCTCGCGCCGACGACCCGGACGTGACGGTCGAACTCGCGAGCCGTCGGGTCGGTGTCGACGGCGCGACGTACGTGTGTACGACGGCGCGAACACGCCCGGAGCCGACGGGCGAGGGGGCGGACACGCGGCGGCCGGTCGGGTCGACCGACGACAGAACCGGCCTGCGCCGGCTGAACGAACTCACGGCGGCTCCCGGAGCGTTCGACGAGACGGTCGAGCGGCTGTTGTCGCTCGGCTGTGACCACTTCGGCCTCGAGACGGGCATCCTCTCGCACGTCGACGGGGACGACTACGAGGTCGAGGCCGTCGTCGACGCGACCGGGACACACGAGGCGGGCGCGGTGTACGGCCTCGGGGACACGATGTGCGACGTGACGCTCGCCGGCGACAGAACGGAGACGCTGGCGTTCGCCGACGTCACAGACACCGCCCACCGGGACCACCCGGCAGCGGCGAACGTACGGGCGTATATCGCGGCGCCCGTGGTCGTCGGCGACGAGCCGTACGGGACGGTGAACTTCTCGATGGGGCGACCGCGTTCGGACCCGTTCCGCCCGGACGAGCGAGAGTTCGTCACGCTCGTCGCACGGTGGATCGGCGCCGAAATCGAGCGTCGCCGCCGTCTCGAGGAACTGGAGCGGTACGAGACCATCCTCGAAGCCGTCGACGACCCGGTGTACGCGCTCGACCCCGACGGGCGGTTCATCGTCGCTAACGAGGCCGCACGGCGCGAGCTGGGGGACGGAGAGGAGACACGCGGCGAGCGTCTGTCGGGCGGGCGGGACGGCTCCGGGGTCGAACAGGTCCAGAAACAGGCCGCGGACCTGCGCGACTCCGGCGCGCGGTCGGCGGTCGTGGAGTTCGAACTCGAGACGGCCGACGGCGACCACAGGACCGTCGAGAACCGGCTCGCGCTGATCGGCGACGAGGAGGTCCGCGGCACGGCCGGCGTGTTGCGGGATATCACCGGCCGGAAAGAGCGGCAGCGACAGCTGGAGTCGTTCCAGCAGGCGGTCGACGAGGCAGCCGACGGCGTCGCGATTCTCGACGACGGGGAGTACACCTACGTCGACCGGACCCACGTCGAGATGTACGGGTTCGACGAGACGGAGCAACTGCTGGGGGACAGCTGGCGGAAGCTGTACGACGACGACGAGATCGAGCGGATAGAGCGTGAGGCGTTCCCCGCGCTCGAGTCCGAGGGCTACTGGCGCGGGATGGTCACCGGCAGTCGCCCCGACGGGTCGACGTTCCCCGCCGAACTCTCCCTGACCATCGTCGATGACGGACGGCTCGTCTGTACGGTCCGCGACGAGACCGAGCGCAAGGAGCGCGAGCGCGACCTCAGGCTGAAAGAGCGGGCGATAGACGAGGCCAACGTCGGGATCACGATCAGCGACCCGGACCAGGAGGGCGACCCGCTGGTCTACGTCAACGACGGGTTCGTCGAACAGACCGGCTACGCCCGCGAGGAGGTGCTCGGGCGGAATCTGCGACTCCTTCAGGGCGCAGACACCGACCCCGAACAGGTGGCGCGACTCCAGGAGGCGTTCGACGCCGAAGAGCCAGTCTCGCTCCGACTCAGGACCTACCGGAGCGACGGGACGCCGTACTGGTCCGAGCTCTCTGTTACGCCCGTCGACGGCGAGGACGGGTCGGTGACGGCCTACATCGGTATCCAGCAGGACGTCACCGAGCGCGTGGAACGCAACCAGTGGCGCAGGGAGTTCCTGAACCGCGGGCCACTGATGCTCCTCAGAACCCGAGCGGTCGACGGCGAGGCGGTCGTGGACTCGTGTGGCGACCAGTTGCTCCGTCGTCTCGGATACGACCGGGGAGACGTCGAGGGCGAACCGCTGGCGTCGCTGTACGCCGCCGACTCCGCGGCCGACCTGCGCGAGGGAGGCTACGACGACGCGCTCTCGGGCGAGTTCGAGACGGGCGAGCGGACGCTCGTGGACGCGGACGGGAACGACGTCCACACGCTCCTGCGTGCGGTCCCCCGGCCAGACGAGACGACCGGGACCCACGCCCTGTTCGTGGACATCTCCGAGCGCACAGAGCGCGAGAGACGACAGCAGGCCCGGACGGAGCTTCTCGGGCGCGTCTACGAGGTGATGACCGACCGGCGGCTCGGATTCGAGGAGAGGCTCTCGGAGCTGTTGGACGCCGGCAGAGAGCATCTCGACCTCCAGTACGCCTTCCTGACGGACATCAAGGAGGGAGACGAGGGGACGGGAACCCAGAGTATCGTCCAGGCCATCGGGTCTCACGACCTGCTTCAGTCCGGCGAATCGGTGCCGCTCTCGCAGTCGTACTGTCGGGAGACGATAGCGGACGACGGTGTCGTGGCACTCACGAACGCCGCCGAAGACGGGTGGGCGGGCGATCCGGCCTACGAGACCTTCGGACTCGAGACGTACCTCGGGAGCGAGGTGGTGGCCGGCGACGGAGTGTACGGGACGGTGTGTTTCGCCGCGAGCGACCCGCGCGAGGACTCCTTCGACGAGTTCGAACGGACGTTCGTCAACCTGCTCGGCAGGTGGGCCGGCTACGAGATCGACCGCAGAACCGCTCGCGAGGAGCTCCGGCAACAGCAGGAGCGACTCGAACTGACGCTCTCGGGGACGGACACCGGGATCGCCGAGTGGGACCTGGAGACAGACGCGGTGACGTGGAACGAGACACTCGTCGAACTGGTCGGCTACGACGTCGGCTCGTTCGAGGAGTTCGAGGCGGCGGTCCATCCGGACGACCGTGACCGGGTCCGCGAGGGGCTGAGTGAGATGATCGAGACCGGCGAGCCGTGGGTCGACGAGTTCCGGATCGTCGACGACGACGGCGACGTCGTCTGGATCGGGCCGCGCGCGGTCCCGACCTACGACGACGAGGGGACCCCGAATCGGGTGCTCGCGATAGGCACAGATATCACCGACCGGAAACGGGAGGAGTTCGAGCGCCGGCGCAGCGAGCGCCAGTACCGGACGCTCGTAGAGAACATCCCGAACGGCGCCGTCCTCACCTTCGGCGCCGACCTCGAGTACAGCCTGGCGGCGGGCGAACTCCTGCCGGCGTTCGGCCTCGAGACGTCGGACATCGTCGGGGAGTCGGTCGGGGAGGTGCTCGCCGACGACAGCCAGCGGCAGACTCTCGTCCCGCGGTTCCGCGCGGCGCTGGACGGCGACCGCACGGACCGCCGGATCGAGCTCGACGACCGCACCCTCCGGCTCCACATCGTTCCGGTCGAGGCCGGTGGCGAGGGATTGGCCGACACGCGTGGGCTGTTGCTGGCACAGGACGTCACCGACGAGGCGCGCCGCGAACGAGACCTGCGCGAGGAGCGCGAGCGGTTCCGGCTGCTGACGGAGAGCGTCGACGAGTACGCCTTCCTCGTCGTCGACGGCGACGGTGCCGTCCAGACGTGGAACGAGGGCGCCGAGGCCACGTTCGGCTACGACGCCGAGGCGGCAGTCGGGATGCCGGTAGCCGACCTCCATCCCGAGGTCGACCGGGAGTCGGGGCGCGTCGACCGACTGCTCCAGCAGGCCAGAATCGCCGGCGAGAGCGCCCACGAGGGCTGGCGGGTTCGGGCCGACGGCTCGGAGTTCTACGCGGACGTCCGGTACGCGCCGCTGGAAGCCGACGACGGCGAGTTCCGCGGCTACGCGGTGATCGTCCGCGACATGACCGACCGGCGGCGCCAGCGACGGCGGACCGAGACGTTCGTCGAGGAGTCCGAGGACGTGGTGACGATCGTCGACACGGACGGAACCATCACCTACGCCAGCGGCTCCGCCGAGCGCGTCCTCGGCTACGACCCCGACGACCTCGCCGGCGAGAACCTGTTCGACCGTGTTCACCCGGATCACCGGGAGCGGGCGATGGAGACGTTCTTCGCCAGTATCGAGAACCCCGACGCGAATTTCCGGGCCGAGTGTCGCCTCAGGTCGGGCGACGGCGAGTGGCGCAACGTCGAGGGGCAGTGTCGGAACATGCTCGACGACGACGCTATCGACGGGATGTTGCTCTACCTCCGGGACGTGACCGAGCGCAAGGAGCGTGCCCGGCGGTACGAGAGCATCTTCAACCAGACGTTCCAGCTCACCGGCCTGCTGGACCCCGACGGCACGATAGTCGAGGTGAACGACGCCGTGGTCGAGTTCAGCGGGGCCGAGCGCGACGCTATCGTCGGAGAGCCGTTCGTCGACGCCTCGTGGTGGGCTCACTCGGAGGCCGTTCGCGACGACGTTCGGGACGCAATCGAGCGGGCCCGAGGCGGCGAGTTCGTCCGCTACGAGACCGAGATGCGCGGCGCGGACGGCCTCGCGACGATCGACTTCTCCGCGAAGCCGGTGACCGACGACGACGGCGAGGTGTCTCTGCTCGTCGTCGAGGGTCGTGACGTCACGACCCGCGAGCAGTACCGACGCAACCTGGCGGTCATGCGGCGCGTGATGCGGCACAACATCCGAAACGACCTGAGCAAGTTACGCGGCTGGACGCGGATGATGTGCGACGAGCCAGACGCCGAGAGGCGGGCCGAACAGTTCGAAACCGTCAACGCCGTCCTCGACAGGTGGGAGGCGATGACCGAGAAGGCCAGAGAGATCCGGGAGGTGCTCGACTCGGGAGTCGACGACAGGGGGCGAACCGAGGCCGGGCCGCTGATCGAGGACGCCCTGGCTCCGGTCCGCGACGCGTACGCCGACGTGACGGTCACGACGGACGTGTCGGTCGACGAGTCGCGGCAGGTGCGCACGTCGCTCCGCGAGGCGGTCCGCGAACTCGCGGAGAACGCGGCAGACACCGGCGAGAGCACCACGGTCGGGGTCGACCTCGCCAGCGGGGAGGACGGCTGGATCGAGGTGAGCGTGCGCGACGACGGGCCGGGACTGCCGGAGATGGAGGCAGAGGTGCTCGAGACCGGCGAGGAGACGCCACTCGCTCACGGGGAAGGACTCGGCCTGTGGATGGCCCGGATGATCGTCGTCCGGGCCGGTGGCGAGGTGTCGGTCGAGACGACGGACGACGGGACGACCGTCTACCTGCGCCTGCCGACTCGGCAGACTGCCGTGCCAGGGACATCGTCCGAGCCCGCGGGATGACGGCCGAGTCCACCCCGGCGCGGATACTCGTGGTCGAGGACGACCACGAACTCGCCGACCTGTACGCCGCGTGGCTCGACGGACGCCACGAGGTCGCGACCGCCGGCTACGGCGCCGAGGCGCTCGACCTGCTGGACGAGACGACCGACGTGGTGTTACTGGACCGGAAGATGCCGGGACTCTCCGGGGCAGCGGTGCTCGAGCGGATCCGAGCCTCCGACGCCGACCCACAGGTCGTGATGGTCTCGGCGGTGACGCCGGATCTCGACGTCGTCCAGATGGGGTTCGACGCGTACCTCGAGAAGCCGACCGACGCCGCGGCGCTGCGGGAGACGGTCGACCGGATGTTGACCCGCGCCGAGTACGACCAGAAGCTCCGGGAACTGTTCTCGCTGATCGAGCGACAGGAGACGCTCGAGGCGGTCAAGAAGCCGGAGGTACTCGAGGCCAGCGAGGCGTACCGCTCGCTCACCGACCGCCTCGAGACGGTACAGGCGGCCGTCGAGTCGCTGCTGGCGGACCTCCCGGACGAGGACTTCCACGTCGCCGTCGAGCGAATCCAGCGGACGGCCGCCGAACGGACCGGCGAGCGGCGCTACGAGTCGCTCACCGAGGACGTACTCGACTCCGCGACGGAGGCGACGGTCGTGGTCGACGCCGACGGGTCGGTCGTGTGGGCGAACGAGGCGACGGAGACGCTGCTCGGACTCGACCGGCGGGACCTCCGCGGACGCGAGTACGCGGCCGCCGCGGCAGCGCAGTTAGCGGACGTCGACGCCGACGAGGAGTCGCTCGCGTCGCTGATACAGACCGGGCTGGCGAGCCACGGGCGAGAACTCGAGGCGACCGTTCACGTTCCCGGCGGCGAGGAGCGAACAGAGCGGTGGCTCGAGTACTGGAGCGCACCGATAGAGACCGGGCTGTACGCGGGCGGACGGATCGAGCACTACCACGACGTCACCGGTCGACACCGGCGCGAACGGTACCTCCAGGCGCTCCACGGCGCGACCCGGGACCTGATGGCCGCAGAGACGACGGAGGCGGTCGTCGAACAGGCGGTCAGAACCGCGACGTCCGACCTGGAGTTCCCGTACGCGGCGGTGTTCACCAGAGAGGTCGGGACCGGCGACCTCGTCCCGGCGGCGAGCGAGACGACCGACCCCGACACCGACCCCCGTCTGCCGACGCTCTCCGGCGGCTCCGACCCGGTCTGGACGGCGTTCACGGGCGAGAGAGAGTGTATCACGGCCGAGACCTGGGATCGCGCCGGCTCCGGGGCGTGGCTCGACGACGCGTTCGACGACTGGCTGCTCTGTCGACTCGGCCGACAGGGGGTGTTTCTGGCCGCAGCGACGGCGGAGAGGGCTCTCTCGTCCACGCGCCGGAACCTCGCGGAGACGTGGGCGGCGAACACGCGGCAGGCACTCGAACAGATCGCCCGAACCCGGAACCTCCGGGACCGTGACCGCCAGCTCGAACAGCAGAACGAGCGGCTATCACGGCTGGACCGGATCAACCGGCTCATCCGGTCTATCACCCCGGCGGTGGTGAGCGCCGACACCCGTGCGGAGATCGAGACGGAGGTCTGTCGCCGGCTGCTCCGCATCGATCCGGTCACGGGCGCGTGGTTCGCGGACGTCGACCTCCCGACCGGCGGAACCGTCTGCAGGGCTTCGGCGGGCGACCTCGACGACTACCTCTCCGACGTGCCCCGGGCGACGTCCGAGACGGGCGAGACACGACCCACCAGGTCGACGCCTCCCGTTCCGGCGCGGCGGGCGTACGAGACGCGGTCGCCGGTGTCCGTGACAGACCTCGTGGCCGCAGACTCCGGCCCGTGGTGGCGCGACCGAGGGCTACGACGGGGCACGAACGCGGTCGTCGCGATCCCGGTCGTCTACGAGTCTGCGCGGTTCGGCGCGGTAGAGGTACATCTCGACCGGCCGAGAGGGATCTCCGACGAGGCGGTCGACGCCCTCGCGGAACTCGGCGTGACGATCGGTCACGGGATCGGTGCGATCAGGCAGCGAGACGCCCTGCTGTCGGGCGGCGCGACGACCCTCGTCTTCCACGTCGGGTCAGACCCGACGCTGTCCCGGTTCGCGACGGCAGTCGACGCCCCGCTCTCGATAACGGACGTCTCGCGCCGTGACGACAGCACCTGTGTGGTGATCGTCTCTCTCGAACTCGGTCCCGGCCACGACCGCGACCGGGTCGAGTCGCAGGCCCGGGACAGCCCGGAGGCGTCGGTGCTCCGCAGCGACACGAGTGCCGTGACCTGTGCCCTGACCCTGGGCGCAGAGTCGTCCATTCGCCGGCTGGTCAGACACGGCGCCGCGCTCCAGCACGTCGAGGTCCGTCGCGGGTCGGAGCGCCTGGCCGTGACGGTACAGCTCTCCTACGACACCGGGGTCCGAGAGTACGTGGACACCGTCACCGACGCGCTCGAGGAGGCCGAACTGGTCGCGAAACATCACGGCTCTGTCGACCCGCAGTCCGACCTGCAACTCGCCACGGCCGTCGACGACCGGCTGACCGACCGGCAGCGCCAGGCGCTGAAGATGGCCTTCCACGCGGGCTACTTCGACTTCCCGCGGCGCACCGACGCGCGGACCGTCGCCGCGGAGATCGGTATCGCGCAGTCGACGTTCAGCCAGCACCTCCGAGTGGCCGAGCAGAAGCTGCTCGAAGAGCTGTTCTCGTAGGGAGAGCGCCCGGAGCCACACGCCGTCGGGCGCGCGAGCCGTCCCTGCCAATACGAATCGGCACCGCTCGCCGGGGGGCGATATAGATACCAGTGAGACTGTTGTGGCAACAGTCCCCTCCGTACCGTATGTCTGTCCTGGCACAGAGGCGGCGCGGACTCTTCACCGACCGCCGCCCGGATGTCGCCTCCCGGTCCAGACGGGGCGAAGACACGCCGCTCGACACCGCCCCCCGGCGCTCTGGCCGGTCCGGCGCGGGCCGCCGGCGCCCGAACCCTCGGCGAACGTGTGGCGAGCGCAGATGAGACACGTCTCCCCCGTCCACCACGCCGCGCTCTGGGTGTACACCTCGGTGGTCCTGCTGTCGTTCTTTCTGGTGCTGATGGCGGTGGTGATGTGACCCGACCGGCGCACAGACCCGTGCTGCATCCGGGCACGCGATGCACATCGGTAGGAGCTGGCCCGTACCGATACAGAGCGGAAGAAGAGATGTACTGTCACGGGCGCTGGTCGGCGTACGCGATGGTCTCGAACTCGGAGTCGAACCCGAACCCGAACACCGGTTCACGATGAGCGAGCAGAGGCGAGCAGACGCACGGAGTCGATGGGCGACAGAGACAGAGTTGGTTCGAACGTACGACCGCCCGGTGAACGTCGTCGACGCCGTCGGCGCGGCGGTCACAGACGCCATCCAGCAGTGGCCGGAACTCTCCGAGACGCCGCCGCTGTACCAGTTCGTCGACGTCGAGAAGCTAGACGGGCTGTTCAAGCCGAAGGCCACGGACGACAGCGGCTGGCTCCCGTCGGCGGAGTTCCGGTTCCAGGGCTGTCGGGTGACGGTCCTGTACGGGTCGTCGATTCGCGTGATAATCAGACGGACGGAGTGACTGGCCCCTGCGCCGTCACCACCCGACACACTGCGTCTGTCGGCCGGTCCGGTGAGCCACAGGCGGTCGACTCCCCGGCGGCCGACTCAGAGCTGCAGTACGTGCCGTGCCGCGTTCTCCGCGCCGACCGCCTCCGGAAACACGACCGCGTCGATCGCCTCGTGGTTGCCGTACTCGCGCTCGTCGTCCGCCCCGATCCGCATCACGGTCTTGAGCGACGAGGCCCCGGTCCGGGCGATGTAGCAGGCGGCGACGTTGGCGTTCGTGTCGCCGGTGAGCGCGGCGAACACGTCTGCTCGCTCTATCGACACCTCCTCGATGGTGTCCGGCGAGACCGCGTCCCCGACGACCACGTCGATCAGGTCGGACTCCGAGAGTTTGCGCGCGGTCGGCCCGTGGCTCTCGATGACGGTCGTGCTGTGGCCGGCGGCGGCGAGGTGGCTCGCGGTCTGCGATCCGACACGGCCGCCGCCAGCGATCACGACGTGCATACAGAGTTCTCTCGTGTGAGGGATATAAACCGCTCCGTCCGGCGGTCTGGCAGGCGCCCCGTCGTCCGGGCCGTTCTGACACCGGGGTCGACGCGGTCCGTCGGTGCCGCGCCGCGTGACCCGGCTGTCTGCCGCGTCTGCGAGGCCCCGGGCGGCGCGCAGGCACCCTCCACGGTCCGTGTCGTCGGCGCCGATGCCGGCCGAGGCGGGTCGAGACCCACGGACGGGGGCCAGCGCCGCGGCGGCCCGCCCACGCGACCCCGGTACGGCCGCCGACGGGAGGTGCTAGAGCGCGGTGCGTCGGGTGGTCGTGTCGACCCCGAGGCGAGGACCCCGCGCTCTCCGGTCTGACGGTGTCGGCGACGAACTGGCCGGTCGCTCGCGTCTGACGCTCGTCGGCAGACATTTAGGGTGTGGCACAGTAACACGCCGTCGATGGCGAAAGACACCGTCAGATATCCCGACTCGGTGGTCGCAGCCATCGACGAACGCGTCGAAGACGGTGTCTTCGAGTCGAAATCGGAGTTCTACCGCTTCGCCGCGGAGTACGTCCTCACCCTGCTCTCCGAGGCGTACGAGCCACAGACGTTCGCGTTCGAGGAGTTGCGCCGCGAACTCGGCGTCGACGAGCAGCGGCGCGCGGACGCCGACGACGCGGCGGACCCGTTTCTCGCGACGGCCGCGGCCGTCCGGCAGGCGGCGCTGCGGGGCGACGCCGAACGGGCCGTCGACCTGATCGACGAGCGGTACGACCCGACCGACCGCGAGGCGCTGTTGCTCGACGAACTGCTCGCGACGTACGGGGCGCGGCGCGAGGCGGGGGCGCGGCCGGCGCGAGTCGAGGTCGAAGGGGACGCGAACGCCGGTGGCCCCGCGGCGCGGGGGACGACCGACGGCGGCCGGCCGGCGGAGGGGGACGGAGAGCGGGACCCGGAGCGGGCGGAGCCCCCCGCGCGACTCGACTAAGCCCGGTGTTCGTGGCCGAGGACCAGCGAGACCACGTTGACCGCGAGGAGGGCCGCGAACGCCAGCGGGTGGTCGGCGGCGGCGCCCGTCGCGAGGAGGGCCGGGTACGACAGCGGCAGGAGGGCGGCGGTCCAGAACGCCGCGGCGCGGACAGCCGCCACGAGGAGGGCGACAGAGCGCGTCGTGGTCGTTCCGAGAGCGGTGCGAGCGAGTTCGGACGGGCGGGAGGGCGCGACTGACATGGTGGGACTCCACTCGCGTCCACGGCCCCTACCCACGTATACCGGGTCGATCGTTGAGACGGCTTCAGGACGATTCAGCCGCGTGGCCGACCGTTCGCGACGATTCGAGACTGTTTTAGACCAGATAAAAACGTTTACAAAACGTTCTGCGCCCGTAACGCAGAATTCCGGGGGGAGACGGGTGCGGAGTCGAGCGGGCCGACGAGCCGGCGGGGCCAACAGTCCCGGGGCGGTCAGGCCGTCCAGACACCGCTCGCGAACAGCGCGAGCAAGACGAGTCCGGCCACGAGTACGAAGACGATCAGGTAGGTGAGGATCCCTTCGGGGTCGTTCAGCGGCGGCAGTTCCATGTCGGCCCCGCGGTTTCTCGTCATCGTATATCGGTCTGGCGTTTCGCGTCGCACGGCTGGTCGGTCCGTCTCGTCGTCCCGGCGAGAGCCGAGCCAGAAGAGTCCGCGGGCGCGCCGGGGGGAGGATGGGAACTGAAGCCGTAGAGCGCGCCCACCGAATCCACCCGACGGCACGGACTTAAATCCGCGTCAGACGGGCGTACGACCCGTTCCAGCGGGATCGCCGCGGGGCGAACGGTCTTGTGTCCGGCCCCCGAGCGCCGGATGTGAACGGGACCGGACCACCGCTGGTCACGCCCTTCGATACCGACGGCGAACTGGACGAACCCGCGCTCCGCGACCTGGTCGGGTGGGTCGAGGCGCGCGGCGTCGACTTCCTCGTCCCCTGCGGGTCGAACAGTGAGGCCGAACTGATGACCGCGGCGGAGCGCGAGCGAGCGATCGAGGTCGTCTGCGACGCCGCGAGCGTCCCTGTCCTCGCCGGGACGGGGTCGCCGGGGCTCCGCGAGACGCTCGCCGCGACTGCGGACGCGGCCGCGGCCGGCGCCGACGCCGCCCTCGTGGTCACGCCGTTCTACTACAGCCACGACCAGCCGGCGCTCGAGGCGTACTACCGCGACCTCGCGGACGAGGCGTCGATCCCGATCTACCTCTACAGCGTCCCGGCGTACACCGACGTCGCGCTCGCGCCAGAGACGGTCGGACGGCTCGCGGAACACCCGAACGTCGCGGGGATGAAAGACTCGAGCGGCGACATCGAACGGTTCGTCCTCACGCGTCGCGAGACCGCTGACGCGGAGTTCGACCTCCTCGTCGGGAGCGGGAGCATCCTCGCGCCCGCCCTCGACGCCGGGGGAGACGGCGGCGTGCTGGCGCTCTCGAACGTCGCGCCGGCCGCGGCGAGCGAGGTGTACGAGCGCCACCGGGGCGGTGACCGGGAGGGCGCCCACAGCCTGAACGCCGACCTCGTGGCGCTCAACCGCGCGATCACGGCGGAGTACTCCGTCCCCGGACTGAAGTACGCGATGCGAGAGCGCGGCGCGCCGGCCGGGCACGAGCGCCGGCCCCACCGCCCTCCGGACGAGTCGGCGCGGGCGGCGCTCGACGCCCGCCTCTCGGCGCTCGCGGCGCTGGACGTCGACGCGCCCGGGGCGTGACCGCCCGGCCGTGAGCGACCCGACCCCGAACGAGGCGGCGGCCGGTGTGCCGGCGTGGGGCGACCTCTTCGCGCGCGCCGCAGCCGTCGCCCCGGGCGAGGCGGCGGTCCAGGCGGCAGTCGCGACGAGCGAACAGGCCGGAACAGACGAGGGGGACGCCCGGCCGACCGACCCGCGCGACCCCGCGCCGACCCGTGTCGTCGCCGCGCCCGGAGTTCTCGTCGCCGACCTGTTCCACGACGGCTCGGCGCGGGCGGCGCTCGACGCACTCCGCGAACACTCGTGGACGACGCTGGTCGCGAGCGACCCGCTGCTCGACGCGGCGGAGCGAGCGGTCGCGGAACTGGCCGGCGACGCGGACCCGACGCTCGCGGCGGACTGGCGCGCGAGGGTCGCGCGGTGGCGCGAGCCCGTGGTCCACCCGGTGGGCGACGACCCGACGCTCGCGTCGGCCTACCGCGGGGGCGCGATGCACGTCCTCAGCACGGACGAGCGCCTCACCTCGGCGGCGGGCGGGACGAGAGTGAGAGACCGGGTGGAGACGAGCGTCCGCGAGCCGGCGGCGTTCGCGCGGCTGTTCGACCCGGCGGGGCTGTACGAGCACGCGGTCGGGGGGACGTACGACGGACCGGACCGCGACCCGCGCGACTGACTCGGGCCACGGCGGAGCGCGCCGGGCGACGCGGGCCGCCGTGTCCGGCTACCCGGCGTCGTACCAGTCAGCGAAGGCGTCGAGCGCCCGGCCGCGGTGCGAGAACTCGTTTTTCTCGTCGGGCGTCATCTCCGCGAAAGTCGTCCCCTCGACCTCGAAGATGGGGTCGTAGCCGAACCCGCCGTCGCCGCGCGGGGAGACGATCCGGCCCCTGACGACGCCCTCGAACAGAGCGACGGGGAGAGCGTCACCGTCACCATCGTCGACCTGCGGCGTGCCGACGCCGCCGTCACCATCGTCGACCTGCGGCGTGCCGACGCCGCCGTCACCATCGTCGACCTGCGGCGTGTCGAGTGAGGTCCCGTCGCAGTAGCCGAGCACGCAGCGAAAGGCGGCGCCCATCGCGTCGAGTTCCCGGTCGCAGAGCCGGCCGACCGCCTCGACCCCGACCGTCTCCTCGACGAACGAGGAGTACGGGCCGGGGAAGCCGTCGAAGCCGGCGACGAACAGGCCGGCGTCGTCGACGAGAACGGGGTCGCCGGCGTGGCGGTAGGCGGCGCGGGCGCCCGCGGCAGCGATGGGGCCGAGGTCGTGGTGCTGGATCTCGGGGTAGTCGAAGTCGTGCTGTTCGACCGCCGGGAGACGGGCGCGGGCCTCCCGGACCTTCCCCGGATTGGTGGTGACGTAACGGAGCACGACCGTCGTGAGAGCGGCGGCGTGAAAGGTCGCTCGGACCACAGAGGGGGGCCGGCCGGTAGAACAACGGCAGGCTTATGCCCGCGAGCGGGCGACGTGCGAGCGAGATTACTCTCGATATGACGGACACGCGACAACCGGAGGTGAACATCGGACTCGTCGGCCACGTGGACCACGGGAAGACGACGCTGGTCCAGGCGCTGTCGGGGTCGTGGACCGACAAACACTCCGAGGAGATGAAACGCGGCATCTCGATCCGGCTGGGCTACGCGGACGCGACGTTCCGGGAGTGTCCGGACCTCGACGCGCCCGAGCGCTACACCGTCGACGAGGAGTGTGCCGACGGCAGCCAGAGCGAGCCGCTCCGGACGGTCTCTTTCGTCGACGCGCCGGGCCACGAGACGCTGATGGCGACGATGCTCTCCGGAGCGGCGATCATGGACGGCGCGGTGCTCGTCGTGAGCGCGGCCGAGGAGGTCCCACAGGCCCAGACCGAGGAACACCTGATGGCGCTGGACATCATCGGCGTCGAGAACATCGTGGTCGCCCAGAACAAGGTCGACCTCGTCGACCGCGACCGGGCGCGGGAGAACTACGAGCAGATCACGGAGTTCGTCTCCGGGACCGTCGCGGAGGACGCGCCGGTCGTCCCAGTCAGCGCGGGACAGGGCGTCAACATGGACCTCCTCATCCAGGCGGTAGAGGAGGAGATCCCCACGCCCGAGCGCGACGAGTCGCGCGACGCCCGGATGTTCGTCGCACGCAGTTTCGACATCAACCGCCCCGGGACCGAGAGCGCGAACCTCAGGGGCGGCGTCGTCGGCGGGAGCCTCGTCCAGGGGAAGCTAGAGCCGGACGACGGCCTCGAACTCCGCCCCGGCCGAGAGGTCGAGTCCGGCGGCGAGACGGCCTACGAGCCGATCGAGACCACGGTCCGGTCGCTCCAGGCCGGCGGAGCCGAGGTCGACGTCGCCCGCCCCGGCGGTCTGCTGGGCGTCGGTACCGGTCTCGACCCGTCGCTGACGAAAGGCGACGCGCTGGGCGGACAGGTCGCCGGCGAGCCCGGGACGCTGCCGCCGACGCGCGAGGGGTTCGAGATGGACGTCGAACTGCTCGACCGCGTGGTCGGCGAGGACGACGAGATCGAGCCGATCTCGACGGGCGAGCCGCTGATGCTCACCGTCGGCACCGCGACGACGGTCGGCTCCGTGACGAGCGCGCGGGGCGACGAGGCCGAGGTGGCACTGAAGCGTCCGGTCTGTGCGGAGGTGGGGTCGAAGATCGCGATCAACCGCCGCGTCGGCACGCGCTGGCGGCTCATCGGCATCGGGACGTTGAAGTGACCGGGAACAGGACGGATACGGAGACCGTCGTGCTCGACGCGAACGCGCTGATGATGCCGGTCGAGTTCGACGTGCGGGTGTTCGACGAGCTGGAGCGGCTCACCGGACGCCCGCCCGCGGCGCTCGACCTGCTCGTTCCCCGGGCGGTCGTGGCGGAACTCGACCGGCTGGCCGAGGGGACCGACGCCGCGGCGCGGGCCGCGCGGGTCGGTCGCGACCTCGTCGAGCGCTGTCGGGTCGTCGAGACCGACGAAGCGTACGCCGACGACGCCGTCCTCGCGCTGGCGACCGACCACGAGGCGCTCGTCGTGACGAACGACCGTCCGCTCCGCGACCGGCTGCTCGCCGAGGGCGTGCGAGTGGCCGGCGCCCGCGGACGAGACACGCTCGCCGAGACCAGATAACATGTACAAACGGGTTCGACTCAAGGACACGGTCGAGGTGCCGCCGGAGCACCTGGCCGACGTGACGCCGGAGCGGGTCAAGCGCCTGCTCCAGGACAAGCTGGAAGGACGGATGGACGAGGAGGTCGGGAGCGTCGTCTCCATCTCCGAGGTACACAACATCGGCGACGGGACGGTGCTTCCCTCGCGGCCGGGCGTGTACTACGAGGCGGAGTTCGACGCGGTCACGTTCGACCCG
Source organism: Haloferacaceae archaeon (assembly GCA_042217165.1). Classification (GTDB taxonomy): domain Archaea; phylum Halobacteriota; class Halobacteria; order Halobacteriales; family Haloferacaceae; genus A07HB70. Next base: position 18,352 of record JBDGTD010000038.1, read on the forward strand.
CAGATGCAGGAGGTCGTCGACGGCACCGTCGTCGAGGTGGTGGAGTTCGGCGCGTTCGTCGGACTCGGCCCCGTCGACGGTCTGCTCCACGTCTCGCAGATCTCCGACGAGTATCTCGCGTACGACGCCGAGAACCAGCAGCTCGCCTCGACGGAGTCGGACGCCACCCTCGGTGTCGACGACGCCGTTCGCGTGCGGGTGGTGACCAAGAGCATCGACGAGCGCAACCCCCGCGACTCGAAGATCGGGCTCACCGCGAAACAGCCCGGCCTCGGCAAGCACGGCTGGCTCCGCGAGAAGCGCGACGAGGACGAGGCCGCCGTCGCGGAGGAGTCGTAGATGGCCGAGGACCGGTTCGCCTGCCGGGAGTGCCACCGGATCAACGACCCGGACCGCCAGACCTGCGAGCAGTGTGGCTCCTCGCGGCTCACCGAGGACTGGGCGGGCTACGTCATCATCACCCACCCCGAACACTCGGAGGTGGCCGCGGAGATGAACGTCGACGAGCCGGGCGGCTACGCGCTGAAGGTCCGCTGAGGTGCTCTCGCTCCCGCCCGCCCTCCGCGAGGCGTTCAAAGAGCCGTTCGGACCGGTCTACACCGACGCGGACGAACTACTCGCCGACGCCGGCCGACCGGTCCTGGCCGTCGGTGACGTCGTCACCCACCACCTCCGGGCGACGGGGCACCCGCCCCACGTCGCCGTCGTCGACGGCCGGACGGAGCGCGAGACGGCCCCCGACGAGGTACGCGCGTCGATCCCGGCCCCCGACGTGACCGTCGAGAACCCCGCCGCGACGCTCTCGCGGGACCTCCTCGTCGCGGTTCGAGACGCGGTCGCGAGCGAGGCGCCGACGACGGTCGCCGTCGACGGCGAGGAAGACCTCGCGGCGCTCCCGGCGCTGTACTGCTGTCCCGAGGGCGGAAGCGTCGTCTACGGCCAGCCGGGCGAGGGGATGGTTCTCGCGGACGCGACGGCGACCCGCGAACGCGTCCGGGAGCTGCTCGGCCGGATGGACGGCGACGTCGCGGCCGCGCTGGCGCTCCTCGAGGCGTAATCCGAAGCCTTTTGACCGTTTCGCGGGGACAGAGAGACAATATGGACATCGAGATCGTCGACGAGGAGACGAACCCCATGCTCCACCGGACGGACGTTCGCTTCGAACTCACCCACGAGGACGCGACCCCCTCGCGGCTCTCCGTGCGCGACTCGCTCGCCGCCATGCTGAACAAGGACTCCGGCGAGGTCGTGGTGCGCGAACTCGACACGAAATACGGGATGCGCCGGACCGTCGGGGTGGCGAAAGTGTACGACAGCCCCGAAGACGCCCGTGACGTCGAGCAGGCGCACATGCTGGAGCGCAACAAGATCGAGGCCGACGAGGCCGACGCGTAGGCTCGGTGCGCGTTCTCGGCATCGAGGGCACCGCGTGGGCGGCGAGCGCCGCCGTCCACGACACCGGGACCGACGAGACGCAGATCCGGTCCGACGCCTACCAGCCCGAGAGCGGCGGGATCCACCCGCGAGAGGCGTCGGAACACATGAGCGAGGCGATTCCGGCGGTCGTCGAGGAGGCGCTGGACGGGACCGACGGGCCGATAGACGCCGTCGCGTTCTCGCGCGGCCCCGGGCTCGGCCCCTGTCTCCGGATCGCCGGGACCGCTGCGCGGGCGCTCGCGGGCAAACTCGACGTCCCGCTCGTCGGCGTCAACCACATGCTCGCCCACGCGGAGGTCGGCCGGCACCGCTCTGGCTTTGCCGACCCGATCTGTCTCAACGCGTCGGGCGCGAACGCCCACCTGCTCGGCTACCGGGACGGGAGATACCGGATCCTCGGCGAGACGATGGACGCCGGCGTCGGCAACGCGATCGACAAGTTCGCACGCCACCTCGGCTGGGACCACCCCGGCGGGCCGAAGGTCGAGGCGCGGGCCCGCGAGGGCGAGTATCTCGGCCTGCCGTACGTCGTCAAGGGGATGGACTTCTCGTTCGCGGGGGTCTCTTCTGCGGCCCAGGACGCGGTCGACGACGGCGAAGCGGTAGCGGACGTCTGTTTCGGCCTCCAGGAGACGGTCTTCGCCTCGCTGACCGAGGCGGCCGAGCGGGCGCTCGCGCTCACGGGCCGGGACGAACTCGTCCTCGGCGGGGGCGTCGGGCAGAACGCCCGCCTGCGAGCGATGCTCGCGACGATGTGCGACGAGCGCGGCGCGGCCTTCTTCGCGCCCGAACCGCGATTTCTCCGGGACAACGCGGGGATGATCGCCGTTCTCGGGGCGAAGATGGCCGCGGCGGGCGAGACAGTCTCGATAGCCGAGTCGGCGGTGGACGCGGACTTCCGGCCGGACGAGGTGGCCGTGACGTGGTGGGACGCGCCGTCCGAGCGGAGCGACGACGGCGAGACCGACGCCCCCACCCGCGGCGCCGAGGCGACCGTCGCCGTCGAGGGCGACCGCGTCGTCAAGACCCGGGTCGCGAAATCGTACCGTCACCCGGCGCTCGACGAGCGCCTGCGCCGCGAACGGACCCGCGCGGAGGCCCGCCTGACCAGCGAGGCGCGGCGTGCGGGCGTCCCCACGCCGCTCGTGCGGGACGTCGACCCCGCGGAGGGCCGGATCGTCTTCGGGCGGGTCGGCGACGGGGACCTGGCGGACGCGCTCACCCCGGAGCGCGCCCGGCAGATGGGCGAACACCTCGCGGCGCTCCACGGCGCGGGGCTGGTCCACGGCGACCCGACGACGCGAAACGCGCGGGTCGCGGCGGACGAGGCCGACCGGCTCTGGCTGATCGACTTCGGCCTCGGCGGTCACTCGGGACACGTCGAGGACCACGCGATGGACCTGCACGTGTTCGCGGGGAGCGTCGCGGGGACGGCGGGCGAGGACGCGGCGCGAGCGGCCCGCGAGGCGGCGCTCGCGGGCTACCGCGCGGCCGGAGACGAGGCGGTACTCGGCCGGCTGGACGCGGTGGAGTCGCGGGGCCGCTACCGCTGACCCGACACCCAAACCGCCTTGTATCGCCCCGGTCAACGCGACGTATGGTCGACAGACCCGAGTCCGGCGAGGTGTTCGGCGTCCCGTACAACTTCGAGCGTCCGAGCCTCGGTCGGATGCTCTCGTCGTACTGGAAGCCCGGCGAGGGGATGCTCGTCCCGAAGCCGTTCGGTATCGGCTACACCCTCAACCTCGCGTCGTGGCGCTCGTGGGTCGTCCTGCTCGTCGCCGGCGCGATGCTCTGGCTGGAGCGCTCGGACGGCGACGAACTGAGAGAGACGGACGACGACGACGGACCGGTCGAGGTCGTCGTCGACGACTGAGGGCCCGCTCGGTGGCCTCCGAGTACGCCTTCGAACTCGCGCTCTGTGCCCGTATGGAGGAGCGCCGCGACCGCGTCGTCGCCCGACAGCTCGGCGGCGGCGTCGCCGCACCCGGTCGGCGCGTGGTCGACGTGGTCGCGGTCGCCCCCGGCCCCGCGTTCGAGGCGCGGGCACAGATCACCGCCGAGACGATTCCGCCCGCCGTCGTCGAGGGCGACGTGGCCGTCGGCGGGGCGGTCCGGGCGAGCGAAGCCGTCGACCTCCCCGCGGACCGACGCGAGGCCGTTCTCGACCGCGCCGTCGAGGTCGGCTTCCTCGAACGCCTCCGCCACGGGGGGTCGGTTCGTTACCGCCAGCGCGTCCGCTACCCCGACGACTGGTTCGCGGCGCTGGTCGCGGTCGAAAACAAGCCGGACCTCGACCGCCCCGGCGCGCTCGAGGCACAGCTCGCCCACGACGCCAGCCTCGCCCTGTTCGACCGCGCCGTCCTCGCGACCGAGAGCCACGTCACCCGCGCGCACCTGAACCGGATCCCCGACGCCGTCGGGGTGTGGCGCGTCGACCCCGAGACGGGCGACCGAGCGGTCGTTCGCGAGGCGACCCCGCTGTCCGTCGACGAGCCGGGAGTCGAACCCGTCGAGCGCCACCCCGGTCGGACCGACGTGCGGGTCGTCTCGCCCGCCGCGAAGCGTCGCGTGCGCCGCCGGATCGCAGAGCGGGCCTACGGCAAGGGCTGGCGCCCCGCCCCGCCGGCCTGCGCACACTGCGAGCCGACCGTCGACGGGCGGCCGCGCTGTGCGGCGTTCGAGCGCGTGGTCGACCCCGCCCGCGACTGCGAGGGCTGTGCGGCGCGCGAACCGGCGGACCCGCCGTCGGTCGACCGCGCGGCGCTGCGGGAGGCCCGGACGCCGTGGGTCGCCGAGCCGGCGGGCGTGGTCCGCGAACAGAGCGGACTCGGAGAGTTCTGATCCCTACAGCTCTCTGACCGTCCCGTCGACCGCCAGCGGCGCCTCGAACGCCTCGTCGGGCGGGTAGTAGTGCGAGCAGTGGACCAGGAGCGTCTCGCGGGCGTCGAGTTCGTCCGCGAGAGCGAGCGCCCCCTCGCGGGTCATATGCTTGCTCCCGAACGTCCGCGGGACGCCGTTCGCGTCGTGGTGGCGCCCGCCCGCGGGGTGCGTCTCGCAGACCGAGGCGGGCGCGATGGCGTCCGCGAGAAGGAGGTCAGCGCCCGAGAGCGCCTCGCGGGTCGGGTCCGGCAGGGCGTAGCTCGTGTCGCCCGTGAGCGCGAGCGTCGCGTCGCCGTCGGAGACGGTCAGCCCGTAGCAGACGAGCGGTGGGTGAGAGACGGGGTAGAGCGTCACGTCCAGCCCCGCGGCCTCGAAGGTCGTCCCCGGGTCGTGGCCGCAGACCGCCACCTGGTCGAGGTAGTAGTACTTTCGCCGGACGGTCTCGGCGACGCTCTCGTCCGTGGCCGGGTCGGGCTCCGACGCGGCGTGGACGTCCAGCGCGTCGGTGAGACGGAAGACGTTGCCGAGGCCGTCGAGGTGGTCGAAGTGGATGTGCGTCACCACGGCGGCGTCGGGCAGCGAGACGTCGTTGTCGAGAAACTGCGCACGGAAGTCCGGGCTGAAGTCGACGAGGAGCGACTCGCCGGTTCGCTCGTTCTCGACGTGGACCGAAAAGCGCGTGCGCTCGACGCCGAGGTCGCGGGCCCGCGCGCAGGTCTCGCAGTCGCAGGCGACCGTCGGCGTGCCCGTGGTGTCGCCGGTGCCGAGGAGGGTGACGCGCACGCCGGACGGTTCGTCGGCGGAGAAAAGTGGGTGTCGGTCCGTCAGTCGTGGTCGTGAGCGTGGTCGTGGTCGTGGTCGTGCCCGCCGTCGCCCGCGACCATCGCGTCGGCGTCGCCGTCGATCATGTCCATGTTCTTCAGGTTGTCTCGCTCCTCGAAGTCGGCGACGGCGTCCATCACGTCTGCCTGCGTGAGGGTGCGCCGGTCGTCGGTCAGCGCCTCGAGGACGGCCTCGCGCAGCACCATCCGGAGGTCCGAGCCGGTCAGCCCGGTCGTCTTCTCGGCCACCTCGTCGGGGTCGAACTCCGCGATATCCATCCGCTTGGTGATCACCCGGAGGATGTCGGCGCGCATCTGTTGGTCGGGCTTCGGGAAGTTGACGATCTCGTCGAACCGGCGCCACGCCGCGGCGTCTAACTGGTCCGGGTGGTTCGTCGCGCCGATCAGGAGGACGTCGTCGCGGATCAGCGAGATGTCGTCGATCGACTTCAGCAGGGTGTTGACAGCGCGCTTCAGCGCGGCGTGTTCGTCCGAGCCGCGGCTCTTCGCGACGGAGTCGAACTCGTCGATAAAGAGGATACACGGCGACAGCCGTTTTGCCACCTCGAACGTTCGCTCGACGTTTTTCGCCGTCTCGCCGAGATACTGGCTCGTGATCATCGAGAGCTTCACCTCGACGAACGGGTGGCCGAGTTCGTGTGCGAGCGCCCGCGAGACGGTGGTCTTCCCGGTTCCGGGCGGTCCGACGAACAGGAGCTTCCCGATCTCGCGCAGGCCGATCTCCGCGAGATACTCGCGCTCGTCCATCGCGGTCTTGATCTTCTGTATCTCCGCGTACTGGTCGTCGGTCAACACGAGGTCGTCGAGCGTGGTCTCGATCTCTTCGGGCGCCCGGACCTGGACGAGGTCGAGCATCTCGACGTCGTCCTCGTCGTCGCCGTCGAAGTACTCGTCGAGCAGGGCGTCGATCCACACCCGGTCGGCCTGTATCGGCCGGGTGCGGTCGCGGGCCTCCTCGCGGGTGACGTCGAACGCCGGGTCGTCGGTCGACTCGACCAGGCTCGCGAGCGTCGGGTTCGTCGCGACCCGCTCGCGGTCACAGCGGTCGAGCAGCCACGACAGCGCCATCTCCGGCTGTGTCAGTTCCAGCCGCCCGGAGAACTCGTTACGGTCGGTGAACAGGAGTTCGGAGACCGCCTCCCAGGGTCTGTCGACCCCGGTCGCCTGTCTGGCGACCGTCTCCGTAACAGCAAGCGGGCGCTCGATCCCCCCGATCGAACGCTCGTCGTCTCCGTCTCGGTCCTCGTCTCCGTCCTCGGTCGCGTCGCTCCAGAACACCCGACGGTACCGAGGCGGCAGGTCGTTCTCGTCGAGCGCCTCGTCGTCGGTGAACTGGCGTGCCGTCAGGAGAAACTCGACGACGTTCAGCGCCGGCTCGCTCATCCCCACTAGGTAGCCGTTACGTCGGGATAAGGCCGTCGAACCCTGCCGGTAGCGCCCGGCGATCAGGACGGGTGGCAGAACGACATCGCGTCGCGGACGCCCGACTGGTCCCCGATCAGGGTGATCCGGTCGCCGTGTTCGAGGACGAAGTCTGCGTCCGGCACCCACGTGTCGCCGTCGCGGCTGACGAGCGCGACGATCACGCCCGCCGGGAGCTGTGGGCCGATATCGCTGAGCGGCTCGCCGACGAGGTCGTCGGAGGTCACCTCGATCTCCTGGACGTCACCCTGGTCGCCGAGGTCGCCGATCCAGTTCGCGAGCGCCGGGCGCTCGACGTAGTTGTCGATCGTCTGTGCGGTCGCGAGAACCGAAGAGACGGCGCGGACGCCGAGTTCCTCGAACGCGTCGACGTTGTCGGGGTCGTTCACCCGCGCGAGGACGGTCTCCGGGTCGAAACGCTGGTTCGACAGCTGTGCCACGAGCAGGTTGGCGTCGTCGTCGCCCGTCGCGGCGACTATCACCTTCGCGTTCTCCGCGCCCGCCGCCCGCAGTACCTCGGTGTCGGTGCCGTCGCCGTGGTGGACGGTGTGGCCCGCGTTGCGGGCCTGTTCGACTATCTCGACGTCCTCTTCGACGAGGACGACGTTCTCTCCCCGGTCGCCGAGGCGGTCGGCGAGCGCGCGGCCCACCTTGCCACCGCCGATCACTATCACACGCATCGGTATCACGTCGAGTTTCTCAGCGATCTGCCGCGCCAGCCCCGCCTGGAAGAGGACGGTCAGGAAGATCGTCAGGAAGACCGTCCCGACGAGGACGCTCGCGGCGTCGTCGAGCCCCTGTGCCCGGAGTTCGATCGCGAACAGCGTCGCGACCGACGCCGGGATGATCCCGCGAGGGCCGACGAGGCTCATGAACGTCCGCTCTGCCCTCGTGAACTGCCCGCCGTAGGTCGAGGCGAACACCAGCAGCGGCCGGATCACGAGCGCGATGGCCACTACCACCCCGATCCCGAAGAGACCGAGGGCGATCAGCGTCTCGACCCGCAGGAGCGCCGCGAGCGCGATGAAGACGAAAGAGAGGACCAGCAGCGTCAGGTCTCCTTTGAACGACTCGACCTCCTCCTCGTAGGGGATGTCGACGTTCCCGAGGACGATCCCCGCCGTCGCGGCGGCGGCGATCCCCGACTCCCGGCCGCCCGGGATCGCCTCGGCGCCGCCGTAGGCGACGAGCGCGCCCGCGAGGACGAGCAGCCGGGCGTTCTGCGGGGCGTTCCCGGGCGAGAGGTCGACGTACCGCAGCCCGTAGTAGACCACGCCCGCGACGATCAGCCCGACCAGCAGGCCGATCCCCAGCTTCTGGGCGAACAGGCCGACCAGCCCCGCGACGCCGGCCGACTCCGTCGCGACGATCGCCTCGAAGATCACCACCGCGAGGATCGCCGCCGTCACGTCGTTGACGATCCCCTCGGTGTCGAGTGCGGTCGCGACCCGGTCGCGGACGGGCACGACCTCGAGGATCGGAGCGATGACCGTCGGCCCCGTCGCGACGAGGAGCGCGCCGACGAGAAAGGAGACGAGCCACCCGACGTCGAGCAGGAAGTGGACGGCGAGCGCCGTCCCCAGAAGCGCGATCAGCGCGCCGATCGTCACGAGGCGGAGTGTCGCCGCCGGGGCCTCGCGGAGGCGCTCGATCCGGAGGCTGAACGCGCCCTCGAAGACGATGATCGCGACGCTCAGCCCGACGATCGCGGAGAGCGAGTTGCCGAACGTCTCGGGCGTGAGCAGTCCGGTCACCTCCGGCCCGAGAACGACGCCCGCGGCGAGCAGGAAGACGACGCTCGGAACCCGCAACCGGTCCGCGAGGACCTGTGCGAGGACGCCGACGCCGAGGATTCCCGCGACCAGCGTGACGAGTTCGCCAGCCATCAGCGCGTCACCATCCACAGACGGGAGCGGCGCACGCCTCTTAAACCCAGCCGTTCAGTCCGCCCCGAGATACCGCAGGACACCTTTCGCGTTCAGCCGGGCGTCCGCGCTCGCCTTCCGGGCGCCGTAGCTCCGCACCCACTCGAGCGCCGGCGACGCCGCCAGCCGCTCGACCGCCGCCTCGTCGTCGCCGAGCGCCGCGCGGGCCTCGCGCACCTCCGCCACCCACGACGTGAGTACGTCGGCGTACGCGTCGGCGAGTGCGTCGTCGTAGCGGACGCCGCCGAAGTGGCCGTAACAGACCACCTCCGGCTGTAAGGCGCGGACCGTCGCCACGTCCTCGAGGCAGGCGAACAGGTCGAACTGCGGCGGCGGACTCGTCGGGCGTACGCCGCCCTCGGGCGTGTAGATGCCCATCGCGTCCGCGGCGAACAGCGTCCCGTCGTCGTCGTACATCACCTGGTGGGGCGCGTGGCCGGGGGCGCCGACCACGTCGACCGCGCGGTCGCCCAGGTCGACCGCGTCTCCGTCGCTCACCGCTTCGACCCGGTCCGCAGGCACCGGGAGCGGCTCGTCGTAGAACCGCCACTGGTCGTCGACCGCCGCCTTCGTGCCCGCGACGAGTTGGGAAGGGTCGACGAGGTGGCGCGCGCCGCGCTCGTGGACGTAGACCGTCGCCTCGGGGTACCGCTCCGCGAGGTAGCCCGCCCCGCCCGCGTGGTCGAGGTGGACGTGCGTGACGAGGACGTGCTGGGGGGCGATCCCGAGTTCGTCCAGCGCCGCGAACACCCGGTCGCGGTCGGCGCCGATGCCCGTGTCGACGACCGCCGGTTCAGCGGCGTCTACCACGTAGACGGCGCCGTAGTCCGCCACCTCGTACTCGCCGGTGTCGACGCAGTAGACGTCCTCGGCCGCCCGCCGCACGTCGCCTATCATATGCGCTCCGGCGGGTCGGGGGGGTAAAAGTTCGGCGGGCGCGCGGCGCGCGGCGCGCCGGGCCACGGGACCGGGACGGCGGGTACGGAGCGCGCAGAGGCGGGTCACGGTAAGAAGCGAGCCCTGCGAGGCGCGGTCGTCGCGCGGCGACGCCGCGAGCGACCCGCGACACACGACGCGAGAGCGGTACGCTCTTGCGCGCTCGCACGGAGGCTCGCCCATGATCGACCGTCGCCTGCTCCGCGAGGAGCCGGAGACCGTGCGAACGGCGATGGAGCGCAAGGGCGTGACCGACGTCGACCTCGACGCGGTACTCGAGGTCGACGAGGAGTGGCGCTCGCTGAAATCGAGGGGCGACGACCTGCGCCACGAGCGCAACCAGATCAGCTCGAAGATAGGCGAGTTGAAGGCCGAGGGCGAGGAGGAGGCCGCCCAGGAGGCCATCGAACGGTCGAGCGAGCTGAAATCGGAGATCGCGGCGGTCGAGGAGCGCGCCGACGAACTGGAAGCGGAACTGGAGGACGCGCTGCTCCGTATCCCCCAGATTCCCCACGAGTCGGTGCCGGACGGCGACGACGAGGCGGACAACGTCGAGATTCGCCGCGAGGGCTTCGCGGACCGTCGCGAGCTCCCCGACCCCGTCGTCCCCCACTACGACCTCGGCGCGGACCTGGATATCCTGGACTTCGAGCGCGGCGCGAAGGTGACCGGCGGGGGGTACTTCTTCATGAAAGGCGACGGCGCCCGCCTCGAACACGCGCTGGTCCAGTTCATGCTCGACTGCCACCGCGAGCAGGGGTACACGCAGGTTCACCCGCCAATCCCCGTGAACTCGCGGTCGATGCGCGGCACGGGGCAGTTCCCGAAGTTCGTCGACGACGCCTACCGGGTCGGCGGGGCGAACGACGAGCCGTACGACGACGACGACCTGTGGCTCTGCCCCACCGCGGAGGTGTCGGTGACGAACATGTACGCAGACGAGGTGCTGTACGACGACGACCTGCCGGTCAAACACCAGGCGTACACCCCGAACTTCCGGCGCGAGGCGGGCGAACACGGCACGGAGACGAGAGGGATGGTCCGGGTCCACCAGTTCGACAAGGTCGAACTCGTCAACTTCGTCCGGCCCGACGAGTCCTACGACCGGCTGGACGGCCTCCTCGCGGAGGCGGAGTCGGTCCTCGAGGCGCTGGGGCTCCCCTACCGCGTGCTGGATATGTGCGCCGGCGACATGGGGTTCACGCAGGCGAAAAAGTACGACCTCGAGGTGTGGGCGCCTGCGGACGACATGGACGACGGTCCCGAGGAGGGAGGGCGGTGGCTGGAGGTGTCGAGCGTGTCGAACTTCGAGGCGTTCCAGGCCCGGCGGGCCGGACTCCGGTACCGGCCGGAGCGCCACGAGTCGGCGGAGTATCTCCACACCCTGAACGGGTCGGGCGTCGCGCTCCCGCGCGTCGTCGTCGCGATCGTCGAGTACTACCAGAACCCGGACGGCACGGTGACGGTACCCGAGGCGCTGCGGCCGTACATGGACGGACAGGCGGTCATCGAGGGGCACGAGCCGGTCGGGGAGTCGGCCGTTGGCGCAGGGAAGAAAGACTGAGTGGGCCGAGCGCGGACGCCCGCGCCCCGGGCCACGAGCCCGGTCAGTCCGTGTACGTCCGTAGCGACGACAGCCGCCCCTCGCCGTCGACGGCGAAGACGTCGACGAAGCCGAACTGGAGTTCCTCGTCGTCCGTGCGGACCCGCCCGCGGACCGCCACCTCCGCGGCGGCGTCGCCGGGCGTGTCGAGATTCTCGCCGGGCGAGGACTGGACCGGCCGGTAGACCGCGTCGACGTGGTGGGTCGCGTCCGTCCGGGGGCGCCGGTCGCGCATGAACGAGACGAACGACTCCCGGCCGACGAGGGTCCGGTCCGGCCGGCGCTGGGCGAAGTCGGGAGCGAGCAGTTCGGCCAGCCGGTCGTACTCGCCGGCGTCGACGGCCTCGTAGTACGCCCGGGCGGCCTCGGTCGGCGTCATACCACCTGTCTCGTGCGGGCCCCGGTTGAGCCTATCGGACCGTTTTTCTCTCGGCGCCGCCGAGCGCCGGGCGTGCCGAACGCGGGCCACGCCGGGTCGACAGAGGAGCCGAGCCTCCACGTCCGCTACGTCGGGGACGACGACCCCGAGAAGTGTACGGCCCGGAAACTCGCGAAGTTCGACCTCGTCGGCCTCCACGGGTCCGACCGGGCGACCCCGCGTGGGCTGGTACTCGACCCGCACGCGGAGCGGGCGCTGTCGCCGGCGGACGACCCCCAGACCCTCGTCGCCCTCGACTGCTCGTGGACCTCGGCGGACGAGTCGGCGTTCGACCTCGCGGGCGAACACCGCGCGCTCCCGTATCTCGTCGCCGCGAACCCGGTGAACTTCGGGCGACCGATGCGCCTGACGACCGTCGAGGCGCTGGCGGCGGCGCTCGCGATACTGGGCCGTCGCGGCCGGGCGGAGGCGCTGCTGGCGAAGTTCACGTGGGGCGAGACCTTTCTGGAGCTGAACGCAGAGCCCGTAGAGCGGTACGCCGCGTGCGCCGATTCGGACGAGGTGGTCGCGGTCCAGCAGGAGTATCTGGACCGCTGAGCGGCGAACGGACGCCCTTTTCTCCCTGCGCCGTCGAGTCCACCCATGATCTTCGAGGACCTCCCGACCACGCCCCGGTCGGAGGAGCTGGTCGACAAGGCGTTCTCGCGGGCGGCGCGGGCGGGGCGGGCGAAGTCGGGGCGGGAGGCCCAGGAGTCGATGCTCCGGACGGCCTGTAACGTCGTCGCGGACAACGCGGACAACGTCGTCCGGTCGTGGCCGGACTTCGGCACGGTAGACCAGTTCGACTACGAGATCGCCGACGCCGTCCTCCGGCGGACGACCGACTCGCGCCGGACCGACGAGGGCGAACAGGTCGGCCTCGACGCGCTCCGGGCCAGTCTCTCCGAGATCTCGTGGGCCGCCCGCCAGACCCGTCAGATCCGCGACGAGACGATGTCGAAACTCCGCCGGAGCGACACGGCGACGGCGCGCAAACACCGAAAACAGGCGTTCGCGCGGGTCGCCGACGTCGTCGAGGAGGTCGAGGCGGACTTCCGGCGCGTCGGCGCGGCGCGGGACGCCCTCCGGGACCTGCCCGAGATCCGCCCGGACGAGCCGACGGTCGCCGTCGCGGGCTACCCGAACGTCGGCAAGTCCTCGTTCGTCAACGCCGTGACGCGGGCGTCGAACGAGACCGCGGCGTACCCGTTCACGACCCGTGCGGTCCAGGTCGGGCACGTCGAACGCGACCACGTTCGGTACCAGATCGTCGATACGCCCGGTGTCCTCGACCGGCCCGCCGCGGAGCGCAACGAGATCGAACGACAGGCCGAGAGCGCGATCACCCACCTCGCGGACGCCGTGATATTCGTCGTCGACGCGAGCGCCTCGTGTGGCTACCCGCTCGACGCCCAGTTACGCCTGCGCGACGAACTCGTCGAGCGCTTCGACGCGCCCGTGCTGACGGTGCGAAACAAGACAGACCGTGCGGACGAGACCGAGGCAGGCGAAGGGGTCGACGCCGACGCGGCGATGAGTGTCGAGACCGGCGACGGCACGCAGGCGGCGCTCGAGGCGGCGATAGACGCGGTGACGTACGAGCCGGAGATTCCCCCGTCGCGGCGCGAGTAACGCGAAAGCGGGGTCGACAGTCTGTACGGTACGGTTCCCGGACCGCCCGGTGCACCAGCCCGCCGGGAGGACAGGCGCGGGCTGGCGTCACGCCGTCGGGGTGGCGCTCTCTCCGACCCGCGCGCGTTCGACGGGGACGTACCGCACCTCGACGACCGGCGGGGCGACCCCGAGCGTCTGCTGGGCCGCGCGACCGACCCTGGACGCGAGGCGCTCCGCGAGCGGCGGCGGGTCGACGCCCGGCGGGTGGCCGACGGTGACGGTCACCAGCGACGGCCGACGGACGAACAGGTCGCTCGGGCGACCCGGCCCGAGGCCGCTCTGGTAGCGGACCGAGACGTCGAGGAGGCGGGCGTCGGGGACGTCGGCGAGGACCGTGCGCGCGGCCTCGTTGCTCTGCTGCTCGAACGCGGCGGTGCGCACGCCCGCCGAGGTGATGCCGACGAGGACGGCCGAGAGGACGAGAACCCCGACGAGGAGTACGGCCCCGCGCCGGCGAACCGTCCGCGCGGTGACGGCTTCGCGGAACCACCCCCGGGGGCCGTAGCCCGAGAGGCGGAGGACGGCGAGGACCGCGAGGTTCACCGAGAGGAAGTTGACGAGAACGAGGACCGCCGAGCCGAACACCGCCTCGGGGCGCCCCCACGCGATACCGATGCCGACGACTGCGGTCGGGGGGACGAGCGCCGCGGCGATCATCACCCCGACGAGCGCCGTCGACACCCCGGCGGAGAGCGAGATGGCGCCCGCGGCGCCCGCGGCGAGGGCGACGGCGAGGCTCAACACGTCGGGCGCGAGCCGTTCGGCTATCTCGGGAACGGCGAGGACGCTCGCGGCGTCCATCGGCACAACCCCGGAGAGGTTGACCGCGGCGGCGAAGACGGTGGCGCTCGCCACCGCGAGGGTCCCGCCCGCGGCCTGGAGTGCAACGCCACGCCGAAAGAGGTCGTCGTCGTCCACGACGGTGCCGACGCCGGTGGTCATCGCCGGGCCGACGAGCGGGGCGATCACCATCGACCCGACGACGACGGCCGGCGAGTCGAGGAGGAGACCGGCCGTCGCGACGACCGCGCTCAGGACCGTCAGGCCGACGAAACGCGTGAAGTCGGGCGCGAGGTCGCGGGCGCGGGCGGCGAGTTCCTCGCGGGCGATACGGTCGCCGTCTCGCTCTTCGGTCTCGTATCGCTCCGAGAGCGCCTCGAACCGCTCGGAGACGACCGTCTCGGCCTCGACGACGACGGTGAACGCGTCCCGCCCTAGCCCCGCGTCGCGGAGCGACTCCAGCACCGGCTCGACCGCGCCAGCGGGAAGGGGGAAGGTCGCCAGCGCCTCGTACTCCCGACCGCTGGTCTCGTCGGTGAACGCGTAGTCGATCCCCTCGTCGTCCAGCACCGCGCGGACGGCCTCGCGCTTGCCGGTCGGGACGAGCACTTCGACGAGTCGCACGGCCGGGGGTCGGCGCCACGTGACTTATACGCCCGGTCCCGCGGGGCACGGCGACACGACACGACCTCGACCCCGGTCGACGGCCGTAACAGCCCGCTCGTCGTCAGCGCTGCCGACGCAGGGGGTCGTGTCGTCGGGGGCGACCGGCCGCGAGTCGCAGCAGCACTCTCTGTGTCTCCGTCGAGCCCCCGGCAACAGTTTTACCTGGTACTCGCGAGCCGTCTACCCGGTGCCCACACAGACTGACCAGAGCCCGCACGGACGGGCCGCGATCGACCCGGGCGAGGCCGTCGTCGCCGGGAGCTACGCCTCGTGGACGGTGACCTACACCGTCGGCGAACTGGGCCTCGACGACGGCGCGACCCTCCTTCTCGCGTTCAGCCAGACCAGCGACCTCGGCGACCCGCAGTTCGACGACCCCGCTGCCACGAACTACTGCCGGGTCGAGACGGACGGCGACGCCCGACTCGTCCCCGAGTACGACCCGCGAGGACACGTCCGGCCGATGAAACACGCCGTCCGCGTCACCGTCCGGGACGGGTCGCTGGCGCCCGGCGACCGCGTCACCGTCCGCCTCGGTGCGACCGACGGCGGGAGCCTCGGGATGGCGGTCCAGTCGTTCCCCGAGACCGGCTTCGCGTTCCGCGTGCTCGTCGACGCCCACAACACCGGCGAACTCGCGCGGCTCCCGGGCGACCTCACCGTCGATATCGTGCCCGGGGCGGCCGTCGACCTCGCGGCCGTCGTCCCCTCGACTGCCGCCGTCGGCGACGAGGTGACCGTCGCCCTGCGCGCCGAGGACCACTGGGGAAACGTCGCGACGGGGTGCGACCGGACGGTCGCCGTCGAGGCGTCGGATGGGCTCTCGCTCCCGGAGACGGCCTCGCTCGACGGCGGGACCGCACGCGTGACGGGGACCGTCTCCGACCCCGGCGTCTACCGCCCGCGGGTCGCGACCGACGACGCCGCCCTGAGCGGGCGGGCGAACCCGCTCGTCTGCGAGGCGTCGGTCGACCGCGCCACGTACTGGGGAGACATCCACGGCCAGTCCGGCGAGACGGTCGGAACCGGGACCGTCGCGGAGTACTACGACCACCTCGTCGACCGCGCGTTTCTCGACTTCGGCGCCCACGCCGGCAACGACTTCCAGATCACCGACGACGTGTGGGAAGCGATCGTCGCCGCGGTCCGTGACCACCACGACCCCGGCTCGTTCGTCGCATTTCACTGCTACGAGTGGTCGGCGAACACGTCGCTCGGGGGCGACCACAACGTCTACTTTCGGGGCGACGACCCGGACCTGGCTCGAAGTTCGCACTGGCAGGTCGCCGGCGCGGACGACCGGACCGCCGGCACCCACCCCGTCGAGGCGCTGTACGACCGCTACGCCGGCCGCGACGACGTGTTGGTGATCCCGCACCAGGGCGGCCGGCCGGCGACGCTCGACGTCCTCGACCCGGAGCTGACGCCGTTTCTCGAGATCACCTCCGTCTGGGGCGTCTTCGAGTGGTTCGCGCGCGAGGCGTACGAACGGGGCTACCCCGTCGGTCTGGTCGGCGGGAGCGACGACCACTGCGGCCGTCCGGGGACCGCCCCGCCCGACAACCTCGACAAACACAACGTCTCGGGCGGACTGATGGCCGCGCGGGCGACCGGCCTGACCCGCGAGGACCTCTGGACGGCCTTCACCGACCGTCGGGTGTACGCGACGACCGGCGCGCGAATCCTCCTCGGCCTCGAACTCGGCGGCGGCGAGACGACCGTCGCGACGCCCGAGCCGACCGTGACGGTCCACGGGACGGCACCGCTCCGGGCCGTCGACCTGTTCCGCGGCGCCGAACGCGTCGCCACGCGCGACCTGACCCGCGGCGACGGCCGCGTCGAGGTGCGCTGGACCGGCGCACGGAGCAAGGCGCGGGACAAACTGCTCGACTGGACCGGCGGCGCGGCGCTCGACCGCGGTCGGATCGTCGACGTCGAGCCGTTCGGCTTCGACCACCCCGCGGACGGCGTGACGCGACAGCGCCCCGACGCAGTGTTCTGGGACGGCGGCACGACCGGCAACACGCAGGGCGTTCGCCTGCGACTCGACGCGCCCGACGACGCCCGACTCCGGGTCGGAACCGCGGCCGCGGGCGTCGACGTCGACCTCGCCGACCTCGCGGCCGGGTCGCCCGGGCGCGTCGCCGCCGACGGGGTCGACGCCCGTCTGACCGTCGCCCGCGTCGGCGAGGCGACGACCCTCGACACGACCGTCGACCTCAGCGACCCCGACGCGCCCGCCGGCACGCACCCCTACTGGGTGCGGGTTCGACAGGCCGACGGCGAGACGGCGTGGAGTTCGCCCGTGTTCGCGACCGTCGAGCCGGAGTGATTCACCCGGCTCGTAACTGCCGGCGACCGGCGCCCCCGCGTCTGCTCGCCGTCCACGAGCGAGTAGTCGACGCTCGTCGGGCGGTCGCACTCGCCCCCGGCCTCGGCCACGCGCTCGGGCGTGGCCACGGGGTCGACCGGCACGGACCCATCACGGCAGATTCTGACGAGAGTTGCCCGCCGAACGGAGCGGTTCTGTGTGGCACTCCACGACGGCTTACGTCGGCTCGATACGTCGCAGAATCGGGATCTCGTCGAGTCGGTCCTCGGTGAGAGCCGACCACTCGATCCCGGCCGGTTTGTCGGCGGTCGTATCGGCACGAACCGTCCGATCTGGGGTGAATATCCAGTCTATCGGGACGTCTTGCTCCGTCGTCGGGATCTCGTCGTCGACGAGTTGAATCTCGTGGGTCGTCGTGACGGTCGTCGTCGCGTCGTCTACCAGTCCGAACTCTCGAAGAACCGCGAACTCCAGATCGCTGTATCCCTCGCCTTTCCCGACTCGCTTGCCACTCTCGGTCACCGCGACGCTACCGGAGACTATCAACTCGACCGGCTCCATCTCCCCGGGGCCGACCTGTTCGCCAAGCTCCGAAGAGCCGCCGATCGTCGTTGCGTGGTCGATATCGTCTATCTCGTCGGGGTCCAGTCGGAGGAAGCAGTTCTCGTCCCGCAGCCGGGGAACGGCCACGTAGACGACCTTGCCGGCCTCCAGTGCCTGCCGTCGAACCGGCCGCTGTGGCGAGTCTGGATTCGACTTGACGACCGCTGCCCTCTCCCAGACGTCGCTCTCGGCGAGACGCTCGGCAGCCTGCTCCGCTCCGGCAAAATTAGGTATTCTGCCGTGTGGGGGAAACGGAAACCGGGCCGCTCCGCTCTCCTCCAGTTCGTCCCAGACGCGCTCGCGGGTCGACTGCTTGTCCACGGTAGAGGAAAGCGAGCCGGGTACGTAGGTGCCCCGGCCGAACCGCGCGGCTTACCCCGGCTCGACCCGAACACCGCCCATGTTCGAGGGTCGCCCGGACCGCGAGGAGGTCGTCCTCGCCGGTCGATCGAACGTCGGGAAGTCGACGCTGATGCGGCTGCTGACCGGCCACGACGTCACCACGGGGCGAAAGCCCGGCGTCACGCGGGAGCCGACCCACTACGACTGGCACGCCCAGAACTTCATGTTCACCGACCTGCCGGGGTTCGGGTTCATGGAGGGCGTGCCGGAGGAGCGCAGAGAGCAGATCAAGACCGACGTGGTGCGGTATATCGAGGCGAACGCCGACCAGATCCTCGCCGGCGTCCTCGTCCTCGACGGCAAGAGCGCCGTCGACATCATCGACCGCCACTCCGGCCCGGACGAGATCCCGCACGACGTCGAACTGTTCGGGTTCCTCCGGGACGTCGGCGTGCGGCCGGTCGTCGCGGTCAACAAGATGGACAAGGTCGACGACCGCGACGAGCGACTCGACGCGGTCTGTGACCGTCTCGGGATGTACCCGCCGTGGCAGCAGTGGCAGGACACGGTGGCACCGATCAGCGCGAAACGCGGGTCGATCGAGCCGCTCTACGAGATTCTTCGCGAGCGGTTCCGCGAGGCGAAACGAGAGGAGTTGCTCCAGTTCGTCACGTGAGATGCGGCGGTGCGAGACGGTGAGAGGGCGGCTCGGTCGAGTGACGTCGTCACACGGGGCTCGGTGGGGGTAACCCTCGTCACTGCCGCCCGCCTCGGCCGTCGTCGGGGACCGACTTTCAGGTTTCGCCCTCGTTCCCGTCGGTCCGCGCGCCCGCCCCGCGCCCGTCCCACCGCGCCGCCTCGCGGTGGTCGGCGGCCACCCCCGCCACCTCGTCGGGGTCGAGGGGGCCGTCCTCGGTGACGACGGCGTCGACGAGGTCGGCGGGCACGCGCTCGAACAGCGGCGTCGCCGTCTCGACTGGCGCGTCGCCGTCGTACAGGTCGGCCGGCGCCTCGCGTTCGTCTGCCGCGACCCCCGCCTCGGCGCGCACCTTGTCCCGCGTCGCGGCGACCCGGACCGGCTTTGCCTCTGCCTCCGCGGCGAGCGCGAGCGGGTAGCTCCCCGTCCGGTTCACGACGCTCCCGTCCGGGAGGACGGCGTCTGCGCCGAGGAGGACGCTCTGGGTCTCGGGTCGGCCTGACAGGCCCGCGAGCGTCCCGGGGAGGACGGCGTCGGCGACGAGCGTCGCGCGGTCGCCGAGCGCCTCGGCCGTCGCGACGCCCTCGCGGCCGATGCGGGACTCGCCGACGACGACCGAGACGGCGGACCCGGAGAGCGCCGCGAGGACGGTCCCGGAGCGCGAACAGGTGGCGACCGGGCCGGCGAGACGGTCGGCCGCGGCGCTCGCGGCCGCACGGGTCGCGTCCGCGGCGGCGTCGAGTTCGGCCTCGGCCCCGGCACGCACCTCGTCGGGCGACTCGGTCCCGGCCATCGCGCGGTTGACCCGGTTCGCGACGACGGCCATGGCGGGCCGGGCGTCGCGCAGGTCGCGCGCGAGTGCGGCGGTCGTGGCCCACTCCGCGGCCGTCGCGGCGCGGTCGCGCAGGACCTCGAGCGCCCGAGCGGCGACCCACGCCGAGCCGTGGTCGCGGTCCTCGCGGACGGTCGCGAGGTCCGGGGCGACACGGTCGTACGCCCCGGCCAGCCACGGAACGGCGTCTCGACCCCGGATCGCGGGTGGGTGGACCCACGCCCGGTCACGGTCGTCGCCGGGCGCCGGGTCGCGCGTCTCGGCCGCGAACAGGTACGGGTGGACCGTCAGCGACCGGTCGACGCCGGCGACGGCGAAGGACTCGCCGGCGGCCTCGAGGACCGGGTCGCCGTCGACCCCGGCGGCGGCCGCCTCGCGGGCGAGCGCGAGCGTCGCCCCGGACGGCTGGCGGGCGGCGTCCGAGACGACGTCCCACCGCCCCTCGTGGGGGGGCGAGTCCCGCCGAACGAGCAGGACTCGTCCCTCGTGGCGGAGGAAGACGGCGACGAGGTGGAGCACGGGGGCGCGACGGACGCGGGAGACAAGACTCTGCCGCTGGGGGGAACGGCTATGTGGACGGCCCGGGGACGCCCGCACGTGCCGACGATAGCGATCCTCGGCGACACGCACGTCCCGTCGCGAGCGCGAACGATCCCCGACTGGGTCGAACAGCAGGTAGAGGCGGCAGACCACGTCGTCCACACGGGCGACTTCGACTCCCGGCGGGCGTACGACCGGGTGCGCGACCTCGCGGCAGACCTCACGGCGGTCCGGGGGAACACGGACCCGACCCACGACCTCGACCTGCCGACCGTCACGACGCTCGCCGCCGGCGGCGTCGAACTCGTCGTCACCCACGGCGACGGCCAGGGGAGCTACGACGACCGCCTCGTCGACCGGACCCGGGCCCACGGCGGCGACGGCGCGGTCGGCGTCGCGGGACACACCCACCACCCGCGCGACGACGTCGTCGACGGCGTTCGTCTGCTCAACCCCGGAAGCGCGACGGGCGCGAATCCGCGGGACGTGCCGACGATGATCGAGGCGACCGCAGACGACGGCGCGCTCGACGTGGTCTTTCACCGGCGGTAGCGGACAGGGCGGGGCTTCGCGGTCCTTTTTTGTCCGCTCCCCGACCGGCGGCCATGGAACTGTTCGCGGTCCCGGACCTGCCCGAAGTCGGGGCGGGCGACGACATCGCCGCCCTGGTGGGTGCGCGGGCCGACCTCCGGGCCGACGACGTCGTCTGTGTCGCTAGCACCGTCGTCTCGAAGGCCGAGGGCCGGACTGCGGACCTCGACGACTTTCCCGCCGGCCCGCGAGCCCGCGAACTCGCCGCCGCCCTCGCCGACGCGACGGGGACCGAGGTCGACCCGCGGTTCGTCCAGGCGGTCCTCGTCGAGTCCACGGAGGTGCTGTTCGAGACGCCATTTCTCCTCACCGAGACGCGCTGTGGCCACGTCGGCGTCAACGCGGGCATCGACCGCTCGAACGTCCCCGAGTCCGACCTCCTGCTCCTGCCGGCGCGGCCCTCCGAGACGGCGGCGCGCCTGCGCGAGGCCCTCGGCGTCGCCGCCGTCGTCGTCACCGACACCTCGGGGCGGCCGTTTCGTCACGGCCAGCGCGGCGTCGCGGTCGGCTGGGACGGCCTGCCCGCCGGTCGGGACTACCGGGGCGAACCCGACCGCGACGGCCGGGAGATGGACGCGACGGTGGAGAACGTCGTCGACGAACTCGCCGCGGCCGCGAACCTCGTGAGCGGCGAGGGAGCGGAGGGACGGCCCGTCGTCGTCGTCAGGAACTTCGACTTCGGCGACCACGACGGGAGCGACGCACATTTCCGCGACGTCGAGACGGACCTCGTGCGGCGGGCGATCCGTGACTGGTCGGGCGACGGGTAAGACCCAAGCGGGTCCCGCCCGAGGGACACGTGTGACAGACGTACCCGGCGCGCGGTTCGGCGTCGAGTTGACCCCCGAACACCCGGTCGAACGGGTCGTCGACCTCGGCGTGAGCGCGGAGAACGCCGGGTTCGCGGACGTCTACCTGAGCGTCCACTACAACAACCGCGACCCGTTCGCCGCGCTCTCCCGGCTCGCCGAACGGACGAGCGACGTCGGACTCGGGCCGGGCGTCGCGAACCCCCACGACCGCCACCCGCTCACGCTCGCCTCGCAGGTCGCGACGCTCGACGAGGTGAGCGACGGGCGCGCCCGGTTCGGGATCGGCCCGGGCGACCCCTCGACGATGCAGAACCTCGCCGCGACAGACGACCGTGGGCTCCGACCCGTGCTGGAGACGTTCAAGACGGCCCAGCGGCTCTGGGCGGGCGAGCGCGTCGACCACGAGGGGACGTTCGACGCCGTCGACGCCGGGCTGAACTTCGAGCCGCCACAGGGCGGGTCGATCCCGGTCCACGTCGGCGGCGAGGGGCCACACATGTGCCGGATGGCCGCGAAACACGCCGACGGCCTGCTGTTCAACGGCTCGCACCCGGACGACCTCGCGTGGGCGCGCGACCAGGTCGACGACGGTCTGACCGGGCGACCGGACGAGCGCGGCCCGTTCGCGCTCGCGGCCTACGCGAGCGTGAGCGTCGCCGCGGACGAGGCCGAGGCGCGCGAGGCCGCCCGCCCGCCGGTGGCGTACATCGCCGCGGGCGCGGCACCGCCGGTGCTCGACCGGCACGGGATCGACGGCGACCGCGCCGGGGAGATAAGCGAGGCGCTGAGTGCCGGCGAGTTCCACGAGGCGTTCGACCTCGTGACCCCGGAGATGGTCGAGGCGTTCTGTATGGCCGGCGACGTCGAGACGGTCGCGGCGCGGATGGCCGCGGTACTCGAACACGCGGACGGCCTCGTAGTCGGGTCGCCGCTCGGACCGGACCTGGAGACGGCGCTGACGCTCGCGGCCGAGGCGCACGACCGCGCGACCTGACCGGACCGGGTCGTCTGGCTGTCGGACCGTCGGACCGTCGCGGCTACCGGTGTTCGGGCGGCGGGCTCCGGCCGGGCGAGCCGAGGTCGACCCCCAGCGCCTCAAACAGCGCGCCGGCGACGAGGTAGCCGAAGAGTCCGACCGAGACGACGACGAAGACGGTCCCCGCGGCGAGCGAGACGAGCGCGAGCGGGTCGAGCGGCTGTCGGAGCGCCACCTCGGTCGTGAACACGACCACGAGACGGACGATGCTCGTGAGGAAGGTGACGACGAGGTCGAGGAGCGTGGGCATATCCGAGTGTTTCGACGCCGCCGTGAAATACGTTCTGACGGGGCGCTACGAGCGAACACGACGAAGTTCCGCCCGAGCGTAGCGGCGACGGGAGACGGAGCGCTCGGCCTCCGCGAGGCGGCGCCGGTCGCGCCGGGCGGGATGGTCGGCGGCACCGAGGCCGTCCCGGCGTCTTCGGCGGGACGAGTCTGCTCGCTCCGCCGATTCGTACTCCGGACGCTCCCGCCTGCCCCGGGGAGCGTCGGCGCGGCCGGGTTCCCCGCCGCGATGCCCGTCCGTCTCTACCCGCCGTGTCGCCGAGCGGGAGACGGTCGACGCGGGCTGTCTCCTCGCGGCGCCGGGTCGCGCTCCTTCGAGCGCGACGTACTGGAGCGGGTCCTCGTCGTCGAGGCTCAGTCCCGCGTCGGCGCGCGCTCGAACCCGCTGGCGAGCGTCTCGGGCGCGAGCGTGAGAACCGTCGGCCGTCCGTGGGGACAGGCGTACGGCGTCTCGCAGGCCGCGAGCGCGTCCACCAGCGTCCGTGCCGTCTCGTCGTCGAGCGCGTCGCCGGCCTTCAGCGACGGGTGACAGGCCAGGTCTGCGAGCAGGTCGCCCTGCGGGTCCGGCTCTCGCCCGCTCCGGAGCGCGTCGACGGTCTCGCGCAGCGACTCGGGCGCCGCCGTCCGACCGAACGGCGCGGGCGTCGCACGGACGCGGACAGTCGTTCCGCCGAACGGCTCGACGTCGAAGCCGAGCCGAGCGAGCGTCTCGCGGCGCTCGCGGACCGTCTCGACGCCGCCCGGGTCGAGGTCGAGCGTCGCCGGCGGGTCGAGCGGCGCCGAAGGGACGCCGCCGTCCCCGACCGCCGCCCGCAGGCGCTCGAAGTTCACCCGCTCGTGGGCGGCGTGCTGGTCGACGACCAGGAGGTCGTCGTCGGCCTCACAGAGCAGGTAGCGCGCGCGGTACTGACCGACGATCCGGGCGTCGGCGAGCGGTCCGGCCCCGTCGGCCGGTTCGAGCGCGGCCTCGACGTCCGTCGAGGTCTCCGCCGCCCGCGCGAGGTCGGCCGTCGAGAGCGCGTCCGCCACGGCTCGTTCGACCGCCGTCGCGACCGCCTCGCCCGCCCGAAGCCCGACCCGCGCCTTCGCGGGGTGGACGTTCGGGTCCACGAGGGCCGCCGGGAGGTCGACCCGGAGCGCCGCGACCGGATGTCGGCCGTCGGAGAGCAAGGCGCCGTAGCCGCGCTCGACCGCGCGCCGGAGGTCGGCTGCCTCCGCGAGCGGCCGCCCCCGGACCGCGAGGTGGACGTGGTCGGGGCTCGCGCGGGTCGTCGCCGGCGCGGCGAGCAGTCCGCGCACGCGAACCGACCCGCCGTCGACCGACGACGTGGCGTCGACGGCCGTCGCCGCCCGCGCGGCGTCGCGCCCGTACGCCGCGAGGACGGCGTCGCGGACGCCGGTGCCCGGCGTCGAGAGCGTCTCGCGGTCGTCGTGGAGGAGGCAGAACGCGGTCGAGGGTCGGCACAGCGCGTACCGCGTCACGAGGTCTGCGACCCGCCCGAACTCCGTGCGCGTCCCCGCGAGCGACTCTCGTCGCGGCGGGCGGTTGAAGAAGAGGTCGCGGACGGTCACGGTCGTCCCGCGGGCGCGCGCTGCCGGTTCGACGGTCGGGTCGTCGCCGCCTTCGAGAGCGACCCGCGTCCCCTCGTCGCCGCCGTCGTTGGTCACGAGGTCGAACCGGGAGACCGCGGCGATAGCGGGCAGCGCCTCGCCCCGGAAGCCGAGCGTCTCGACCGCGTCGAGTTCCGACGCCGACCCGATCTTCGAGGTCGCGTGGCGCGCGACCGCTCGCTCGGCGTCGTCGCGGCCCATCCCGTGGCCGTCGTCGCGCACCCGGATCAGGTCGGTCCCGTCGCCCGCGACCTCGACCTCGACCCGCTCTGCGCCCGCGTCGAGCGCGTTGTCGAGAAGTTCCGCGACGACCCGCGCGGGCCGGGTGACGACCTCGCCGGCGGCGATCCGGTCGCGGGCGGCGGCGTCGAGGCGTTCGATCGCGGTCATCGCCCCCCGTCGTCGAGCGCACGCTGGAGGTCGTGGAGCGCCGTCAGCGCCTCCAGCGGCGTCGTGGTCGCGAGGTCCATGCTCGCGATTCTGTCGGCGACGCGGGCGCGGGCGCCGCCGTCGGTGCGCGAGGAACGGGCCGCGGTCTGTGGGTCGGCCGTCGTCGCGGCGGGCGAGTCGTCGGCCGCCGTCTGTTCTGTCCGCGCCGCGACCAGCGCCCGCGCCCGCTCTACGACCGGCGTCGGCACGCCCGCCGCCCGGGCCACCTGGACGCCGTACGACGACGAGGCGGCGCCGGGCGCGACGCGGTGGAGGACGGTCACGTCGCCCTCCGACCCGTCGTTCGTCGCCCGAAAGTGGAGGTTCCGGACGCGCTCGCGGTCCTCGGCGAGCGTCGTCAGGTCGTGGTAGTGGGTGGCAAAGAGGGTCGTCGCGCCGACCTCGTCGTGGAGGAACTCGACGGCGGCGCGGGCGATGGCGCGCCCGTCGGTCGTCGCCGTTCCCCGCCCCACCTCGTCGAGGAGAACGAGCGACTCCTCGGTCGCGCCGTGGAGGATGGCCGTGAGTTCGGTCATCTCGCGCATGAACGTCGACTGCCCGCCCGCGATGTCGTCGCTCGCGCCGACGCGGGTGAACACCCGGTCGACGACCGGGAGACTGGCCTCGTCGGCGGGGACGAACGACCCCGCCTGCGCGAGGACGACGTGGAGGGCGACCTGTCGCATGTACGTCGACTTCCCGCTCATGTTCGGACCGGTGATCACCGCCACGGTCCCGCGGTCGAGGGCCGTGTCGTTCGGGACGAACTCGGTCGTGCGCTCGACGGTCGGGTGCCGCCCCGCGCGCACGTCGAACCCGTCGGCGCCGACGGCCGGGCGACAGTAGTCCCGCTCCGCGGCGACGGTCGCGAACGAGACGAGCGCGTCCAGCCGTCCGAGCGCGTCCGCGAGCGCCTGTATCCGGTCTGTCTCGGCCGCGATCGCCGCCCGGACCTCGCAGAAGATCTCGTACTCGGCGGCGTCTGCGCGCTCTGTCGCGCCGAAGATCTCCTCCTCCCGGCGCTTCAGTTCGGGCGTGTAGTACCGCTCGGCGTTCTTCAGCGTCTGCCGACGGACGTAGTCGTCGGGCACCCGGTCGAGGTTCGCCTCGGTCACCTCGATGTAGTAGCCGTGGACCTGTGTGTGGCCGACCTTCAGCGAGTCGATACCCGTTCGCTCGCGCTCGCGGGCCTCGAGGTCCGCCACCCACTCGCGGCCCTCCCGCGCCGTCTGGCGCAGTGCGTCGAGGTCCTCGTCGTATCCCTCGCGCACGACGCCGCCCTCGGTCACCTCGGCGGGGGGGTCGTCAACGATCGCCGCGTCGACCCGCTCGCGCACGTCGTCGAGGGGGTCGAGGTCGTCTCTGAGCGCGCCGAGCGCCGGCAGTCCGTCGAGCGCGTCACACAGGTCGGGGACGACCGCGAGCGTCGACGCGAGGGCTCTGAGGTCGCGCGCGTCGGCGCGCTCGCGGGAGATCCGGCCCGCGAGCCGTTCGAGGTCGTACGTCTCCCGCAGGCGGTCTGCCAGCGCGTCGCGCGCGACGGTCGCCTCCCGGAGCGCCGCCACGGCGTCGTGCCGCCGCTCGATCCGGCCCTCGTCCACGAGCGGACGGCGGAGCCACGCCGCGAGCGTCCGGCGGCCGAGCGCGGCGGACGTCTCGTCTATCGTCTCGGCCAGCGGCGTCCCCGACCCGACGCCACGGCTCTCGAACAGTTCGAGCGAGCGCCGGGCAGCGGGGTCGAGACGCAGGGAGTCACGGGGGTCGTACCGCGATATCCGGGAGACGTGTCCGAGCGGTCCGTCGTCGCCCTGCGTGTACTCGGCGTACGCGAGGACCGCGCCCGCCGCGCGGCGTTCTGTGTCGTTGTCGAGGACGGCGTCCGGGTCGGCGACGTACCGCGCGAGCGTCTCGCGCGCGGCACGGCAGTCGAAGGTCCCGTCGTCGACGTCGGTGACCATCGGGTCGGCCTCGAGGCGTGGCGTCGGGTCCGCGGCGTCGGGGCCGACGAGCACCTCGGCGGGGCCGAGGCGCGCGAGTTCGTCGCGCAGGGTCGCGGCGTCGGAGACGCTGGTGGCGAGACACTCGCCGGTGGAGACGTCGACGGCGGCGAGGGCGTGGCGGGAGTCGTCGTCCGTCGCGGCCGCGCCGCTCCGTGACCTCTCGCGTCGCTCGGCGTCGTGTCGCTCGCGCGCCACGCTCGCGACGTACCGCGCGTCGGGCGCCAGCAGTTCGTCGTCGACGACGGTGCCGGGCGTGACGACGCGGGTCACGGCGCGGTCGACCAGTCCCGAGGCCGCCTCGGGGTCCTCGACCTGGTCTGCGATCGCGACCCGGTAGCCCGCGTCGAGGAGCGACTCGACGTAGCCCGCGGCGCTGTCGACGGGAATCCCCGCCATCGCGAACGTCCCGGTCGAGTCCTCTCGCTCCGTGAGCGTGAGCTCGCAGACCCGCGCGACCTCGCGGGCGGTCTCGCAGAAGCTCTTGTAGAAGTCACCGACCCGAAAGATGAGGAGGGCGTCGTCGTGGCGGCGACAGCACTCGACGTACTGCGCGAGCATCGGCGTGAGGTCGTCGGCGTCGGCCATCGCCGCCGGCGGCCCGGTGACGTCTGGGTCGTCGCCGTCGGTCATGGAGACGGAGGGGCACTCCGGCGGCAAAAGTCGGTCGGACGGCGGCGGTACGAGCCGGGGGTAGAGTTAGGTTCGCGGAGCCACTAGCCCCTCTACGACCGTCTCCCCGACGGGTCTCTCTCACATGAGTGACGGACGACGTGCTGCCGACGACCGGCCCGCCGACGAGTCGCCCCTGAGCGTCGGCGAGGCCGCCGAGATGATGAATCGGGTCGTCGAGAACGTCGAGCGCGTCATCGTCGGGAACCACGACGCCATCGAGGACATCCTGATCGTCGCGCTGGCGCGGGGGCATCTCCTCCTGGAGGACGTCCCCGGCGTCGGGAAGACGATGCTCGCGCGCGCCATCGCGACCTCCGTCGACTGCTCGTTCAAGCGCGCGCAGTTCACGCCCGACCTCCTGCCCGCCGACGTGACGGGCGTCAACGTCTTCGACCAGCGCAGCGGCGAGTTCGAGTTCCAGCCGGGGCCGGTGTTCGCGAACGTCGTCCTCGCGGACGAGATCAACCGCGCGCCGCCGAAGACCCAGGCCGCCCTGCTGGAGGCGATGGAAGAGCAGCAGGTCACGGTCGACGGCGATACCCGCAGCCTGCCGGACCCCTTCGTCGTCATCGCGACGCAGAACGACGTCGAGACCGGCCAGACCTACGACCTCCCGATGGCGGAGGTCGACCGGTTCACGAAGCGGCTGCGGCTGGGCTACCCCGACGAGGCCGAGGAGACCGAACTCCTCGGCCGGGTCGCGGGCGACCACCCTATCGAGTCGCTCGGCGCGGTCACGGACACCGCGGAGGTCCGGCGCGCGCGCCGGACGGTCGCGGCCGTCGACGTGCGCGAACCGGTCCGGAACTACGTCTCGCGGCTGGCCCGCCACACCCGCGAACACGCCGACCTGGGCGTCAGTCCGCGGGGCGCCATCGCGGTGGTGCGGGCGGCACAGGCCCGCGCGGTGTTGAACGAGCGTTCGTTCGTCACGCCGGACGACGTACAGGCCGAGCTACAGAGCGTCTGGGCCCACCGCGTCCGGCCCGGCGACCGCGGGACGAGCGGCAAAGAGGTCGTAGAGGCGGCCCGCCGGGCCGTCTCCGTCGAGTGAGGTGATGCGGTGATCCGCCCGACCCGCCGCGGCGTTGCCCTCCTCCTCGTCGCCGGCGTCGCGACGGGGCTCGCTGTCGCGTTCGGCGCGCGGTCGCTCGGGGCGATAGTCGTCCCCTCTGCGGTGGCGCTCGTCGCCGGCGTCGTCCAGGTCTGGCTGACGCCGACGCCGGCCGTCGAGCGTGCCGACCCGCCGGACGGCCACGCGGACCGCGAGGCGGGCGTCACCCTCCGGTTCGACGTCGACGACCCCTTCCCTGCGACGGTCGACGACCGGCTGTCGCCGGGCGTCGTCGCCGTCGAGGGGCTCCCGGCCGAAGCGGTCGTCGGCGAGGAGGCGGTGCATTACCGGCTCCGGTTCGAGCGCCGCGGCAAACAGACGGTCGGCCCCGCGACGGTGCGGTACACGGACGTACTCGGGCTCGTCGCGGCGCGGACGACCGCCGGGACAGCGGCGTCGGTGCTGGTCTACCCGCCGGTCCGCCCGCTCCCGCCGACCCTGGACGACCAGTTGCGGGCAGGGGTCGCGGGGCAGTCGCGGACCGAGCGCGACGAGTTCGACGGCCTCCGGGAGTACGTCCGGGGCGACGCGCTCCGGAACCTGAACTGGAAGGCGAGCGCGAAGCGCGACGACCTGATCGTGACGGAGTTCACCGGAGCGCGTCCGGCGCGGACGGTCACGGTGGCGGTCGGGGGCGCCCCCGAGGACGTATCGGAGATGGCGACGGCGGCGGCGAGCGTCGTCGCGGCGCTCCACGACCTCGGGGCGGTCGTCGCCCTCCGGACGCCGGACGGCGAGGTGGAGGCCGGACCGGACGCGCCAGAACGGGCCTTCGAACACCTCGCGACTGTCGGGCCGGGCGCGGTCCCGGACGGCGAGGCGGCGGTCCGGGTCGAGGCGAGCGGGGGCGAGGCGCGGGTGTCGGTCGCGGGCGAGGAACGGGTCGCGGTCGGCGGCGACCGGAGGGCCACGGCGTGAGCGAGACCGCCGCGGCCAGGCGCGTCCTGCCCGGCCGGGTCCGGGCGCTGGCGCTCGCGGGCGTCGGCGTCCTGACGCTCTCGTACGCGGGCGTCCTCTACCACGTCGCGGACGTGACGCGGGGGACAGAGACGATGCTCGCGGTGCTGGCCGGGAGCCTCGTCCTCGGCCACCTCCTCGGGCGGTACGTCGGCCCGACCGCCGCCGGCGTCGTTGCGCTCGGGGCCGGCGCCGCCGGCTTCGCGGGCTACGTCCTCTCGGTACCTCCGGGTCAGCGGGCGCTCCTGTTCACCGGCCGGATCGTGACCGACACCGCCGCGCTCCTCACCGGGCTGTCGGTCCTCCGCCTCACCAACGCCGGGGTGTGGGCGCTCGGCGTCGCGCCCGCGCCCGTCCTCGTGTCGTGGTATCTCGCGGTCCGGCGTCGGTACGTCTGGAGCGTCGTCGCCGGCGGCGCGGCGCTCGGCCTCCTCGTGCTGACCGGCGACGCGGGGTCGACGACGACGCTCGCCGGCGTGGTCGGCGGCGCGGCCGCCGTGGGGATCGGAGAGGCCGAACGGACGGGCGGACGGACGCCGCAGTTCGACGCCGTCGTCGCCGTCGTCGCCGCGATGGTGGTCGTCACGGCCTCGCTGTCGGTCGCGGCGGGCGGCGCGGGCGTCTCGTTCGGCGGCGGCGGCGACGCGCCGACCGTCGAGTCGACGGTGGTGGAGGCACAGGACTCCGTCCGCGTCCTCGGCGACATCAGCCTCTCGTCGGCGGTCCGCTTCGAGGTGTCGGCGGCGCGCGGGGAGTACTGGCAGACCGCAGCCTACGACCGCTACACCGGGCAGGGCTGGGTGCGGACCGGCGAGGCGAGTCCCGTCGAGCAGCGACAACCCGGGCCGCCCGGGGCCTCACAGTCGCTCGAACAGACGGTTCGGACGCGGTCCGCGCTCGGGGCGCTCCCCGCGGCGTGGCGGCCCGTCGACGCCGAGGGCGTGTCGGCGGTCGTGACGCCGCAGGGAGGGTTCCGCCCCGAGACGCGCATCTCCGCGAACGAGAGCTACACGGTCACGAGCGAGGTGCCACAGTACACGGCCGCACAGCTCCGGCGCGCAGGGACGGACTATCCGACCCCGGTCGAGACGACCTACACCGCCCTGCCCTCGTCGACGCCCGACCGGGTGTACGAGCGCGCCGCCGCGGTGACCGCGAACGCCTCGACGCCGTACGACAAGGCGGTCGCGGTAGAGCGGTATCTGGAGCGGACGAAGTCGTACTCGCTCGACGTCGACGACCCGGACGGCTCTATCGCCGACTCGTTTCTCTTCGAGATGAACGCGGGCTACTGTACCTACTACGCGACGACGATGGTCACGATGCTCCGCTCGCAGGGCGTGCCCGCTCGGTTCGTCGTGGGCTACACGACCGGTGAACGCGTCGGCGAGGACGAGTACGTCGTCCGCGGACTCGACTCGCACGCGTGGGTCCAGGTGTACTTCCCCGACGTGGGGTGGGTCCGCTTCGACCCGACCCCCGCCGCGCCGCGGGAGGCCGCCGAACAGCGCCGGCTACTCCAGACACGAGGCGGCGCGAACGACACCGACGTCGCCCCGAACGGGAGCGACCCGGCACAGGGGTTCGGCGAGGACGTAAACACCACGCCCACGACGCCGACCTCGACGCCGGGCGACGTTGGAGACCCGGACGAGGCGACTGCGACGCCGGTGGCTCTGCCCGCGGCCGACGGCGGAGGTGGGCCCCTGCTGCCCGAACTGCCGCCGGCACGGACGCTCGCGGTGTGGGCCGTCGCCGTCGCGGGACTGCTCGCCGTCGGGCGACGGACGGGACTGCTCGGCCGCGCGCGGACGGCCGTCGCGCTGCGCCGCCAGACGCGGTCGACGCCCGACGCGGACGCGGTCCGGGCGTACGGCCGGCTAGAGATGGCCTTCGAACGCCAGTATCGGCCGCGAGAGCGGGGTGAGACGCCGCGTCAGTACGTCGAGTCGCTGGTCGAAGACGGTGCCGACGAGGGTGCACTCGCGGTGCTCGACGCCTACGAACGAGCGCGACACGGCGACGGGGTAGACGAGGCGACGGCGGACCGTGCGGTCGAGACCGTCGACCGACTCGTCCGGTCTCGAGCGGGCGTCAGCGACCGTTTCCGGGTGTGAACGGCTGAGTCGCCCGTTCGGCGGAGCCCGACAGCATTTAGTAGCGCGATCTACAACTGCAAGGCGGAATGGGAGAAGTCTGCTCGACGTGCGGGCTGCCCGACGAACTCTGCGTCTGTGAGGACGTCGCGAAAGAGTCACAGGAGATCAGCATCCGCATCGACGAGCGCAGATACGGCAAGGAAGTGACGATAGTCGAAGGGTTCGATCCGAAGGACGTGGACATGGACAGCCTGTCCTCGGACCTCAAATCGAAGTTCGCCTGCGGTGGCACCGTCGAGGACGGCGCCATCGAACTCCAGGGGAACCACTCGGGCCGCGTGGAGGACTTCCTCCGCGAGAAGGGCTTCAACGTCGCCTGACCGACCCCGCGTCGAGGTTTCTCCCTCGTCTCGCCGCCTCCGTCTCGTCGCTCACGCGGGCGCCGCGGCCGTCAGAACGGCGCGTCCGGCCCCTCGTCGGCGCTCGCCCGCTCGGCCTCGCGCGCCAGCTCGCCGTCCCACTCGGCCAGCCCGCCGCGCATACTCTCGACGCGCCCGTCGACGCCGGCGGCCGAGCCGATGAGCCGCGCCGCTTGGACGCTCGCCTGGCCGTGCGGGCAGACCGTCACGACCAGGTCTTCGCCCGCGAGGTCGGCCGCACGGTCCGGGATCTGCGGGAACGGGAGGTTCTCGCTCCCGGGGATGTGTCCGCGCTCGAACGCGGCAGGGTCGCGGATGTCGACCACGCGGGGCGGGTCGTCGCTCGCGAGCAGCCGTTCGACCTCGTCGGGGTCGATCTCGCCGTCCATAGACGGGCGTAACGCGGGACAGTGAAAAGCGCTACAGACCGCGGCGGCGAGCCTACAGCTCGCCCGCCTCGCGCGCGAGCAGGACGCCCTCGATGGTCGCGTCGTTGGTC
The DNA here is from genome assembly GCA_042217165.1 of Haloferacaceae archaeon. GTDB lineage: Archaea > Halobacteriota > Halobacteria > Halobacteriales > Haloferacaceae > A07HB70. Next base: position 50,811 of record JBDGTD010000038.1, read on the forward strand.
GGCTGGGCGCGCGCGACCGAGAGCGCGTCCGCGGCGGGGACAGAGCGGGGAACGAGGAACTCGTTGTCGTCGCGGTCGGAGACGCCGACCTCCGCGAGGTCGCGCGCGACGACGATCCCGCGCCGGTGGCGCAGGAGGCCGGTCGTGGTCCAGAACTCCTGGAGGAGTTCCGTCTCGCCCGCCGCGAAGCCGGTCTCCTCGCGGAGTTCCCGGGCACCCGCCTCGGCGAACGTCTCGCCCTCCTCTACGACCCCCGCGGGGAGCTCTAGCTGTGTCTCGCGGATCGTCGGGCGGTACTGCTCGACGAGGAGGAGTTCGTCGTCGTGGACGGCGACGACCACCGCCGCGGGCGGGAGTTCGGCCCAGTAGTACCGCTTCGTCGAGCCGTCCGGCTGTTCGACGAGGTCGTAGCCCGCGGTGACCCACCCCGTTTCGTACTCGACGACCTCCGAGAGCACCGGGCGCTCCGGCTCGGAGAGGGCGTTCTGGTCGGTCACCGGCGCACCTCCACGCGGTAGCGTTCGCCGTCGACGCGGACACGGACGGCGCGGTCGCCCGCCGTCGTCTCGACGACCGCATCACGGTTCTGTGCGGCGAGCGCCGCCACCTCGTCGAACGGGGAGTGTGTGAACGACTCCTTCAGTCCGAATCGGCCGCGGCGGTAGCCCGACGAGCGGCCGTCCGGCGCCGCGAGTGCCTCGGTGAGATAGGGGTAGCGCCGCTCCGAGAGGCCGGAGACGTTCGCCGCCGGCCCGGACGCGTCCGTCTCGCTCACGACGAGGTGGTACGGCTCGCCGCTCCCGAGCGCCGCGGGGGCCGCACCGAGCGCGAGGAGGCCGGCGACGAGGAGGCCGAGGGCGACGGCGAACCGACGGATGATCCGGCGCACGGCGGCCTCTGGAGGGCCGTGGTAAAACGGGTGTCGGTCACCGTCCGGGCGCGGCTCCCTCGCCCGTATCGCCGCCCTCGAACGCCGGGCGGTAGAGCCGTCCGAACGCCTGCCGTCGGAGCGTCCCGACCGCCGCCTCGCGGTCCGCGTGGAACGTCGTCGCGACCGCGCCCGTCGGCGCGACGTGCCAGACGACCCGGTCGACGTCCGGGCTCCCCGTCTCCGACACCTCGCCGTCGTACGCCGCGCGCCACGCCTCGAACGCCTCGCGCGAGCCGACACGGACGCGGAGGAACGAGGCGAAGACCGCGTCCCGCGCCGTCTCGACGACCTCGTTCGTCACCCGCTCGCTGTACTCGTCGCGGTCGACGCCCATGGCCCGCGCCGTCTCGCGGACGACCGTCTTCGCCGCCGGCCTACAGGACTCGTACTGCTCGCGCGCCTCGGCGACCGTCGCGGGCGCGAAGTGGCCCTCGGTCGTCGGGTCGGCCGGTCCCCCGTCGCTCACGACCCGTCCTCCGCCGACTCCGTCTCGTCGTCCTCGGCCTGCTCCGCGGCCATCCGCCGCGCCGCCTCGACCGCCGCCTGTGCCGCCTCGGTGTCGGGCGCGGGCGCGGCACCGGCCGGCGTGTCGACACCACCCGACCCGTGGTCGTGCGCCCCCTCTCCGGTCGTGTCCTCGAACACCGTCTCGTGGGGCACCTCCTCGGCGTGGGAGACGACCCGGTCGCCAAGCGTCTCGGGCGACTCCTCGCTCCAGCCCGCGGCGTGGTCGTCGAGCCACGCCTCGTGGTCGTCGCCGTGGGTGAGCGCGGTCATCGCGAGGTGGTTCGCGAGGTGTTCGGCGTCGTGCTGTGGGAGGTCACAGACGGGACACGCGTAGCCCATGGGCGGGCAGAGGGCGCCGAGCCTCAAAAGGGGCACCCGTCGGCGCGGGCGTCGAGTGTCATCACGACCGCGTCCTCGCCGTCGTCGTAGTACCGCGGGACGCGCCTGGCGGGCGTGAACCCCGCGTCTCGGTAGAGCGACCGGGCGGGGCCGTTCGACTCGCGCACCTCCAGTTTGACCGTCGCGGCGCCGCCGCGTCGCAGGCGCTCCAGTCCGCGGGTGAGGAGGAGTCGCCCGACCCCGTGGCCACGCGACGTCGGGCGGACCGCGAGGTCTTTGACGTGCCCGATTCCGCGCCCGTGGTTCGGGACGAGCGAGCCGACGAGATACCCCAGCACCTCCGTCTCGTCGTCGTCCGCACAGGCGACGAGAAACGCGGCCTCGTCGAGCGCGGACTCGAACGCCGCGTACGGCCACGGGTTCGAAAACGACGCCCGCTCGATCCCCAGGACGTCGAGCAGGTCGGCTCGCGTCGCGGAGCGGACGGTCGGGGACACGACCACCGGTAACGGGCCGTCGCGCAAAAGGAACACGGCGCGGAGCCGCCGCTCGCCACAGGAAGAAAAACCGCCGGGACTGCCGGCCGTTCAGTCGTCTGCGGGCGTCGCGTCGCCGCCTTTCGCCTGCTGTTTCGTCAGCGAGAGCTTGCCGCCGGCGGCGAGGATGCGCCGCTCGCGCTCGGAGGCATCGAGCCGGGCGGTCGCCTCCCAGTCGTCGTTCACGCGGACGGTGAACTCCTCGCGGCCCTCGTCGACGGCCTCGCGGACGTCGTCGACGACCTCGACGTCGTCGCCCTGTTCGATCCGGTCGTAGGTCTCCGCGTCGATCGTGAGCGGGAGGAGCCCGAAGTTGAACAGGTTCGCCTTGTGGATGCGGGCGAAACTCTGTGCGAGGACGCCCTCGACGCCGAGATACATCGGGCAGAGCGCGGCGTGTTCGCGCGAGGAGCCCTGGCCGTAGTTCTCGCCCGCGACCAGGAACCCGCCGTCCGCCTCCAGCGCCCGGTCTGCGAACGTCTCGTCGACGCGCGAGAGCGTGAACTCGGAGAGCTTCGGGACGTTCGACCGGTACATCAGGATATCCGAGGTGGCCGGGATGATGTGGTCGGTCGTGATGTTGTCACCCATCTTCAGGAGGGCTTCACCCGCTACGTGGGCGCCGAGTTGCTCGCCCAGCGGCACGTCGCCGATGTTCGGCCCCTTGATGAGTTCGTCGTCGACGGCCTCGTCGGGCGTGATGATGTCGGCGTCGTCCTCGCCGTAGCCCGGCGAGTAGCCGTCGCCCATCTCGAAGCCGGGGGCCTCGAGACCCGGCAACTCGTCTTCGAGGTCGCGCGGGTCGACGATCTCGCCGGCGAGCGCCGCCGCCGCGGCGACTTCGGGCGAGCAGAGGTAGACCGAGTCGTCCTCGATCCCCGAGCGGCCCTCGAAGTTGCGGTTGAACGTCCGCAGCGAGACGGAGTCGGAGGAGGGGACGTGTCCGATACCGATACACGCCCCACAGGTCGCCTCCGAGAAGTTGACGCCGGCGGCCATCAGCTCCGCGGTCCAGCCGTTGCGTGCGAGCATCTCCGAGGCCTGTTTCGAGCCCGGCGCGACGATCATCTCGGTCCTGCGGTTGATCTGCTGGCCCGAGAGCATCTTCGCCGCGGGCAGGATGTCCTCGTAGGCGCCGTTCGTACAGGAGCCGACGATGACCTGGTCGACCTGCGTGCCCGCCGCCTCGTCGACGGGGATCACGTTGTCCGGCATCGACGGCGCGGCGAGGAGCGGCTCGATCTCGCTCAGGTCGACGACGACCTCGTCGGCGTACTCGGCGTCCTCGTCGGGGCCGAGGTCGACGTGTTCGTCGCCGCGGTCGAACTTCTCGAGCCACTCCTCGGTCTTCTCGTCGGTCGGGAAGATAGAGGAGGTCGCGCCGAGTTCGGTCCCCATGTTCGTGATGGTCGTCCGCTCGGGGATAGAGAGCGTCTCGACGCCGGGACCGGTGTACTCCAGCACCTTGCCGACGCCGCCTTTCACCGAGAGCCGGCGGAGCAGCTCGAGGATGACGTCT